>JAGWIK010000048.1 GCA_028866275.1 Alphaproteobacteria bacterium | reverse complement strand
CGACCGGCAAATGCAGCAGCACGATGGCAAACACGGTCGATTTTGTTTACCGGCTACGCCCGCAGGGTTATTAAAGGTTTTGCGGACACGCCGTTCTTGACCTTGGCGCGTAAAGGCGGTATTGCCGTGCCCCTTGGCCCCGGGATCAACGGGGTGCAAAGCGGGTGCGTAGCTCAGCGGGAGAGCATTACCTTCACACGGTAGGGGTCACAGGTTCAATCCCTGTCGCACCCACCATGCCTTTCAAGGGGTTAGCTGAAAGACATGGTGGATTTGACCCGAAAAATTATTACAGCTGTAATAATGGCTTACTCTTGCGCGACTTTTTGGCATGAGTAACAATCGTCGCCGGTATTTTCAGCCACATCCTTGATTATGTCGGTTAAATCACGGCGAGAGAAACCATACTCGAGCTTAATTGCACCAGACGAGACCCTTGCATTTGCGAGCTTATAAGCTGCTTGAAGAGATTCTTCGTCGCCCTCAATCATAAGGGTCTCGTGTGCTTCACAAGCCGTTAAGTAGCCTGTTTCTTTTAACAGGCCCGCTGCCACACCTTCTAAGTATCCTTGTTCTTCGAGTATTCTTTTTGCGCCGCCCATATCTTCCTCCGCTATTGAAAAAGCAGATATGGGGTGCTTTTGCTTGTTATCAAGCCACCAGACATTGTAGGCCATTATAATTTGGGACACAAAAGAGGCTGGTTTATACGAAGGGCGTTGACTGCTCTACGCAGGTAGTCTGGTGAATGTTTGCCATATACCGTTTCCACCGTTTTCTCGCTATCGCCCAGCAAGCGGGCAACCTCCGACAAAGGCACGCCGTCCATCACCATCCACGTCGCTGCTGTATGGCGAAGAGCATGGGCGCTGGCCTTGATCCCACAGGCCCTGCACAGCCTGCTGAATGACTTTTTGACTGAATGCGTTGGTTTGCCATTGTATTCGATGACATGGCTGGTTTGTGCCAATTCTCTGGCCTCAAGTAATGACGTATAGAGGTCATCATTCATCGGAACGACAGATCGCCGTTTTCGGCCATGGCCTTTACCGAAGTCGATTAACTTTTGATCAAAGTCCAGCTGCCCCCATTTCAAGTCCAGAATTGCTCCCGAGCGCGCTGCGGTTGAAACAGCCAGTTTGATGAATAAACACATATGAGGCGATTTTGCTTTTTCTATCAAAAGAGCGACTTCCTCACGTTTCAACCAGACATCGCGCGGGGGAGGCGATTTTACCGGCATGATAAATTGTGGCTGCCGTTCAATCCACCGATTGCCTTCGGCGTAGTGAATGGCGGCTTTCAATGTGCCCAGTTCTCGTAAAATTGTTCCAGCCTGTACCCCGCGGCTTTGCGCATACTCTTTCAGCAAATTATTGCTGATATGGGACGGAAACAGATCGCCAAAGAAAGGACTCAGTTTCCGCAGATGAAACTTAATCGTGGCTAGAGAACGCGTGTTCACCGCATGCTCGCTACAATACCTTTCCAAAAGATATTTGATCGTCGGTTGATCTGGTGGTGCAGCATTTTTCAATCCTGCGATGAATTGAGCGCGGTATTGTTCTGCTGCTTGCCAATCCGTTGTCCCTGTCGAAACGCGTTTGGTTTGCATCCCGGTTTGGGTTGCAGCATCGCGTTCCGTCCAGACGATATAGATGGTTCCGTTTGAATGCTGCCAGAATCTGTATTTCTCTTTGTTAATAGACATGCTGCCTCCTCAAATTCTTTGACTATGTTTTGTGGAATACGAATGGATTTGCCGATGCGCATATGGCGCAGGGCGTTTGAATGAATCAGGTTGTAAATATGGCTGGGTGATACGCCCCAGTAGGTTGCCAGCGATTGCACAGTGAAGTGCCTCGCCGGTGTTAAGTCTGGTCGGTCGTCCATAGATCCTCCGAAAATAAAAAGCCCCGCAAAGCGATGCCTTGCGGGGCGGTTGATTGATGATTTGTTTTGGTGTTTATGCCGGTGTCAGGGCGGTTGTTGCTGGCCTCGCCGGTGGCTGATTATTCGCCTCGGTCTTTGGCGCGGTGTTTTCCATACGGCTCCAAAACAGATTGTGGTCGCCGGTGTTTTTATCGGCAAACAAGGTTGCATTTATCGGTGTTTGCAGAGCCGGTGAGTCAATGCTGATGGAATGGTAGATATTGCCATTCTTTTCCTTCGGGAACGCTACGCCAATCTCGTAAGCATTGTTTTGGGGATCGGCGATAAGGCGGTAATAACTGTTTCCGCTCTGGCTAGTCTGGGGCGCAAAGACCACAGGGGTTGAGCCAAGTCCAAGACCATAGATATGGCCTTCCAGAATGCCTTGCTGGTTGAGAGTAAATGTACCGATTTTGACATTATTTCTTTTGCTTGTTTTCATATGTTTTCCTTTTTGTCGTTTAAAAATCCGCACGGCTTATGCCGAACGGCCATCACCGGTAACGGCGTGTTACCAGTAATCTCTCGATATGCAGGCGTTGCACATGCTGGGCGGCTTGCTGCTGCGATAGCCACAGCACAACGGCTCCTTTCAGGGGCAACACCCGATAGATGCGCAAATCGTGTTTCTTCAGATAAAGAATATCCGTTCGGACATGGGAGCGTTTCATGCTTCCTCCGGTCTAAGATTCAAATGTTTGTGGTGTTGGTCGTTACTGGGCCAGTTCCGGCCATAGTGTGAAGAAACGACGCGGGTTTCTGTGGCCCCATAGTTCCCAATCCAAAACCGCAGCCAGAGGCCAACCGCCGCTTGGTCTTTCGGGCCGGAACGGTGTCTGTGGCGATGGCTCCGGTATTGGCAGAACCTTGAGCAAGATCGGTTTTGTATGCCCGGGTGAATGAAAAACGTTGATCGGTAGATATCCCGTGTTTCGGGTTTGATTGCCCAAACGTGGGTGGCCCGAATGCTTTTTGCTTCCAGAAAAGGTTCTCTGCCGTCTGCCTGTCCCTTTCGTCTTGCGCGGCCCCGGACTTCTCAGGCCGAGTTCCTTTTCCATCTCGCGGCAAACTTCTTTTGATTTGTTCCAGTGCTTGCCGGGCCATACGGGGCGACCTGAATACAGGCTGACGCGATTCCAGATGACGTGAAAATGTTGCCTTCCGTCTTTGACATGTTCGACAATCACGCGCTGGTGATGAAACATTTTATAGCCGTATTTCTCTTCACAGCGTTCGACGATGGCTAGAACCTGCTTGTCAGTGACGCGTTCGCCCTTCATCGGGTTGATGCTGATATGGTGTAGCGGTTTGGTGCATTTGGTTTTATAGGCAACGCCCCACATATTCTGGAAGGCATCGTCCAGATTGTGGGCGCTGGGGTCACTCAATTCGACAAGCCGGGTCTTTTCGTTCTTGCCTTGGTCTTTCATATAGGCGGCTGCCGAACGGTAGCCGCCACGGATCACGCTTTTAATGATCATGGCATGGCCTTTCCGTCACTCAGGGCGTGCTGGACTGTTTTGTGGGCCGACAGCAGGGAACGGGCGATGATCGCCAACATGAAATTGCCTTCGGTTATAGTGGCCGTGCCCCCGTTCAGATGCTTGGCGATCTGGTTCAGGTTGGTTCCTTGCCGGGTCAGCTCGTAATTGGCTTTGTGAAGCAGTTTGTTTCGTTCTGGATCGAGGCCCGGTTGTTGCAAAAGCGACAGCCGGACATAGTTGGCGACTGGCATCCGGGCCTTTTCGGCGCGGCTGCCAATGGCGTCCTTCTCTTCCTTGGTAAAACGGACAACAATCCGGTAAGGCCTTGATCCATCGAGCTTCAGCTCGCCAGAGTCTTGGCTGCCAGTTTTCTGGCTGCCAAAACTCTCAACTTGCGCAGAGCTTTTGTCTTTTACGGTATTTGGCTGCCCGAGGATGGCGTATTTGCCGGTTGCTGCGCCGGAAGGGGTGGCCACGGGGGTATCGGTATTTTGGGCGCGGCTTTCCGCCGCGCTGATATCATCAGTACGTTGCATGATTTGTCCTATGGATTTTTGGTAAAAGAAAACCACCCATCTGGCCGGATGGGTGGCTGGTAATGTTCGCCGCTAAATGCTGGTGCTATGAATGTCCTGCTTAAATCCCCCGTTTGTTTCTATTTGTGGTCACAAACTTCGACAGCAGCCATATTCCAGCGGACGGCAAGATGGCCGAGACCCTTACGCAGTTTTTCCAAAGCATGGGGACTGTAAGTCAGTTGCGAATGGCCGCACACGCCAGTGACAACCGTTATTTGATCGGAAGGCAGGGCAGCGCGGGCTTCGTTTAACAATCTGTCGTGCATGGTTGGCTCCATTGTTGCGGCTTCATGACTGGTTGGACGTAAATCCCGGCGCTGGCTTAAGACGGCTCCGTAATAGGCGCGGCGGAACCACATTCCCGCCCGATATTCTGTTTTGCTGATAGCATTGGTATCCCGGTACACATCCAGCGGGCATTCCCAAACGGCACGATATTTGTTGATAAGAAATTCGTTGTTTCCAACTCTGACGGCTTTTTTAATCAGGCCGCCATTTTGATGGTGGCGTTCTTTGGTTGGCTCGATGCCGATAATGACGCTTAATAAGCTTTTCTCACTTTGCTGCTTCTGCATATGACGGCTCCATAAAAATGATGGATCGATATTCATTGGGCGATAACTTGTATTTCGACCTTATATCTCATTCATAGCATGGATTTTCTGAAAGTCAAGAAAAATATCTCTATAGATAATTATAAATTATCATATAAGATGTAATATGACGAATTGGATGTAATGTATGGGCTGTATGTAATAATAAAACATCATAATTATCTTGTATTAACCTATATATTAATCTATAATATTCATATTGGACATTATGGTGGAGATGTAGTTATGTCAATTACGGGACGGCAGATTCGTGGCGCACGCGGACTTCTTGGCTGGTCGATGGAAGATCTGTCAGAGAAGTCAGGCATTAATCGTATTACGATACGCCAGATCGAGGGTGAAACCGTCCAGCCGCAGGAAAAAACGCTTAATCGGCTGTTTGGCCTTTTTGATAAGCATGGCATCGAATTCTTACCCGAAGAAGGCATCAAGATACGCAAACAGG
>JAGWIK010000078.1 GCA_028866275.1 Alphaproteobacteria bacterium | reverse complement strand
CCCTCGATAAATGCAAATCACGCCCCTATCTTGAAAGCCTTGAACAATCGGGCAGATGTTAAGCCGCTTTTGCCTTCTTGATTTCCAGCACCAACCCATCGCGCCCCGGCTCGACCGTGACCGTTTGCCCGTCGAGGATTTTGCCGGACAATATATCCTGCGCCAGCGTGTTTTGCAGCGTGCGCTGGATGACGCGTTTCAGCGGGCGCGCGCCGTAAACCGGGTCGAACCCGGCATGACCCAGCCATTCGATAGCGGCGGGTGTGATGTCGAGCGTGATCTTGCGGTCGACCAGCAGCTCGCGCAACCGCTGTAGCTGCACCGTGACGATCGCCGCCATATTGGATCGCGACAAACGGCGGAACATCAGGATTTCGTCGAGACGGTTCAAAAATTCCGGGCGGAAATGGCTGCGCACGACGTCCATCACGCTGAATTTCGTCTGCGGCGAAAGCTCGTCGCCTTCGTCCGCCGTGATGACTTCGGAACCGAGGTTCGATGTCAGGATGATGACCGTATTCTTGAAATCGACCACGCGCCCTTGCCCGTCGGTCAAACGCCCGTCATCCAGAACCTGAAGCAGCACATTGAACACATCAGCATGCGCCTTTTCGATTTCGTCGAACAGGATAACCTGATAGGGGCGGCGGCGCACCGCCTCGGTCAGAACCCCGCCTTCCTCATACCCGACATAGCCGGGGGGCGCGCCGATCAGGCGCGCGACCGAATGTTTTTCCATATATTCCGACATATCGATGCGCTGCATCGATTGTTCGTTGTCGAACAGAAATTCGGCCAAAGCCTTCGCCAGTTCGGTTTTGCCGACGCCGGTGGGGCCAAGGAACAGGAAGGAACCGATGGGGCGGTTGGGGTCCTGCAACCCGGCGCGCGCGCGGCGGATGGCGTTGGAAACGGCAATCACCGCTTCGTCCTGACCCACCACGCGCTGGCGCAAAGACTCTTCCATGCGCAATAATTTGTCGCGTTCGCCTTCCAGCATCTTGTCGACCGGAATGCCCG
>JAGWIK010000077.1 GCA_028866275.1 Alphaproteobacteria bacterium | reverse complement strand
TGATAACCGACCGCCAGTTTTCGCCCATTATCGGCGACGCGCTGAAACAGATGGATGCGGCAGACCGTCCGGCGGTTATCGATATCGACGACCCGCTTTATGAAGGCGGGGTGTTGCTGGGGGAAAAAAACTACGAAGATTTTCTGGCGGAAGGCGACGAAGATTCCGAATGGCTTTGGCCCGCCGACGAATGGGACGCCATCAGCCTGAATTACACATCCGGCACGACCGGCGACCCCAAAGGCGTCGTCTATCATCATCGCGGCGCCTATCTGAACGCGCTGGGTAACGTCATCGCCTTCAATTCCATGCCTGCGCATGCCGTTTATTTGTGGACATTGCCGATGTTCCACGCCAGCGGCTGGTGCTTTCCGTGGACGATCACCGCCGTGGCGGGAACCCATGTCTGTTTGCGCAGGATGGATGCCCCTACCGTGTTCGACATGCTGGCCAGACATAACGTCACCCATTTCACCGCCGCGCCCGTCGTCCTCAATATGCTTGTCAACGCGCCGGAAAGCGCAAAACGCAAATTCGGGCGCACGATACAGGTCATGACCGCCGGTTCCGCCCCGCCCGCCGCCGTTCTGGAGGCGATGGAGCGCATGGAATTCAACGTCACCCATGTTTATGGCGCGACCGAAGTGTTCGGCCCCAATATGTCCTGCGCCTGGCACCCGGAATGGAGCGCGTTGCCTATCGAACAACAAGCCGTTTTAAAGGCACGACAGGGCGTGCGTTACCAGGTCCTGGAATATATGCAGGTGGCCGATGCCGACACGATGGAAGAACTGCCACGCGACGGGCAATCGATCGGCGAGGTATTAATGCGCGGCAATGTCGTGATGAAGGGCTATCTGAAAAACCCGAAAACCACAGCGGCGACCTTTCGCGGCGGCTGGTACCATACCGGTGACCTGGCCGTGCGCCACCCCGACGGCTATATCGAAGTCAAAGACCGCCTGAAAGACATCATCATTTCCGGCGGCGAGAATATTTCGACGCTCGAAGTCGAAAGCGTGATTTA
>JAGWIK010000076.1 GCA_028866275.1 Alphaproteobacteria bacterium | reverse complement strand
GCAGGGGCGGCAGACCTTGCGCGCGAAGTCGTGCGCACGATCGACACCACGCCCGCGCAATTCAAATGGCTGTACCCCGACGCCATGCCGTTGACCGATAAAATCCGCACCGTGGCGCGGGAAATTTACGGCGCCGCGGACATCGCCGTGGACGCCGCGGCGGCCAAAAAACTGGCGGAATTCGAAAAAGACGGTTTCGGCCATTTACCGGTCTGTATCGCCAAAACCCAATACAGCTTTTCAACCGACCCATCGCTGCGCGGCGCGCCGTCGGGCCACATCATCCCGGTGCGCGAAGTGCGCCTGTCGGCGGGGGCGGAATTCATCGTTGCGGTATGCGGCGATATTCTGACGATGCCCGGCCTGCCGCGCATTCCTGCGGCCAACGCTATTTCGGTGACGGCGGACGGGCGCATTACCGGGCTTTTTTAAGCCCGTTTTTGCAATCTATCCTGCGGCCGCTCGAATTCCGGCACCAGCCGTTGCAGGGCGGCAATCGTCGCGCCTTCCTCCAGCCCGTCGCGCAGCTGCGCGCCATAGGAATCGATATCGCGGCGCAAATCGGCCAAATCGCCGGTGGTGGCTTTGGCCAATTGCACGCCGTCGGCGGCGGAAGGGATAAGCTCTTCTGCCTCGGCGAAGAGCTCTTCATGCAGCTTCTCCCCGGGGCGCAAACCGGTATAAGTGATCTTGATATCCTCGTCGGGGCGCAAGCCCGCCAGCCGTATAATCTGCCGCGCCAGATCGGCGATCTTGACCGGCGCGCCCATATCCAGAACCAGAACCTTGCCGCGTTCGTCGCCCGGACGCGCGCCCAACGCCGACGCCTGCAACACCAGTTCAACCGCTTCGCGCACCGTCATGAAATAACGGGTGATGTCGGGGTGGGTGACGGTGATCGGCCCGCCTTTGGCCAATTGTTCCTGAAAACGCGGCACGACGGAACCGGTCGACCCCAGAACATTGCCGAACCGCACGGTGATAAAGCGCGTGTGATCGGATGCCAGATCCAGCGCCTGACAATACATTTC
>JAGWIK010000047.1 GCA_028866275.1 Alphaproteobacteria bacterium | reverse complement strand
AGCGCAACCCCAAACCGGTCTTTTTTCAAAAGACGAAATATACAGCTGTAATGTTTTTCCGGGTCAAATCCGCCGCGCTTTTCAGCTAACCCCTTGAAAAGCGTGGTGGGTGCGACAGGGATTGAACCTGTGACCCCTACCGTGTGAACGCAAGAGGAATCAACACAATCAATGCATTAGATGCATCACCCTATCGCTAAAGACTCATACTTTCCATTGAGTCGCATGAATTTTATTACAGTGTAATAATTACCGTTGAAGCCCCTGATTAATCTCCTCCTTCAAATTTCCATGTCACCGTAGCAAATTCAGATACTGCTGGTTCAGGCCATTTGCAATGATGTGCAAGACCATCGTGTTTGTTTTTAAACATATCACGTATTTTTGCTTCGATTTCTTTGGAGCCTCCCATGCCAGATTCAAATGTATTATTTTCTTGTGTAATTTGAGAAAACTCGTAGGGGCAATCATTAGCAATAGGGCAGTGCTTCAATGTGCGCCCTTTCTCGACAGGACAGTCCGAATAATCGCATGGAACACATCCTTCAAAGCCCCACACAATTATTTCAAAGCAAACTTTATTAAGACTAACCTCCAAATTATCAATTTTTGCAGAATAAAGACCATCCTCTCGGCGCTTAAAGAGAATGTGGGGTGGAGGATTTCTGTTCTGTCGACGTTTGGGGAGATGACTATTTTTCAGCCATTTCTGGAAAAGACAAATGTCGTCAAAGCTTTCATCGGGAACATACCAAATCTTATGTTCAGCATCCCATTTCGCACCGAGTCTCTTAGCCTCATCTTTCTCTGCATAAGGAACAAAAAGATCAATGCGCATTGTAACTTATCTCCAAAGGCTCATACCGAGTTCGCTGCCAATATACCAAATTTTTATGTTCCGGCAGTTCATCTTTTAAAAGGCTAAGTTCGCGGTATCTTCTTGTTCCGACCAGCCAGAATCCTCAGGCTGCTGCAGCCTGATTTTATAGGCGGGGGAAAAACAATAGTGATAAACTCTGCTTCTATTGACCACTTCAGTTATACCATCAGTTCAATAACGGATTGCAAGGCATTCAGAATGGCCTTGCGTCTTTTTGGATCATCAACCGAAAAGAATAAACGAAGCAGCCGATACGTTTCTTTGTCGGCGGGAATAGCCGCGCCGACCGAATCGGAATGGTCGCCATTGCCAAGCGGATTTTCCAGCCCCTCGAAAAACCACGAAATAGACAAGCGAAGATGCCCGGCCAGCCGATAAAGGCGGCTACAGCTTATACGATTTGCCCCCGATTCATATTTCTGCATCTGCTGGAAGGTCACATTCTCAAATGACGCTAGTTTCTGCTGGCTCAGGCCGCGCTGGATACGGGCAAAGCGCAGCCTTTGGCCCACATGGGCGTCAACAGGATCTATATTTAATCGTGCTTTCATCAAAGCGTACTCTCGCGTGGCGAATCGGCTGCCGTACCTGACTTCATTTTGTTGCTTTAAAGCGGTTGGTCAATAGGCAACAAACGGGTCTTCTAAAGGCCATGAAATTACATGACATTTTTTGTGCCAATCTTCGTCATTACCGCCATGCCGCAGGCCTGTCGCAGGAACAGCTGGCTCACGAGGCGGATATTAACCGCACCTACATCAGTAAACTTGAGAAAGGCATCAGCCAACCGGGGCTTGAGATCATCGGTAAGATTGCAGATGTACTTGGCGTCGAGGCTCATTTGTTGCTCAAGCCAAGCGCACGGCGCAAATAACACTGTCCGTCATACCTACCCTCCCATCGTGCAATAAAGAACGCACCGGCCTGCTGGTGCCTGAGTGACACAGCAGTGCGGCGTGACGCGGCCATTGGATGTCATGGGAACCCGCCCGCCATCGGTATCAGATATCGTACTGCCACCTGTCGTCATGACCATAAAGGTGTAGCCCTGTGTCGCGCTGACCGAGCCGGTACGCACCTGAATGGTATAGGATTGCCCATAGGGGTTGGTCGTGCCCGACGTGAAACCGGACGGCAGATAGGAACAAAGCCCCGTATCAGATGGCATGGTGGCCGTGAATGCAGGCCATGTGCATGTTCCTGTGACATTGGTTGATGGCAAAGCAAGGGTGAATACCTTGCCGGCCCCCGCTGTCGATAACAGGCTTTGCCCGCCGGTAGTAACCGTGGTGTCGGCCAGATAACCCTTAACTGCCGCAATGAGGGCAAGCTGCTGCTGTGCAGTCGCCATGTCCTTGGTTTGCTGTGTGCTGGTGGACATCAGACGCCACAACCCCGCCGTGATGATGCCTAAAATACCAAGCACGACGGCCAGTTCAATCAGGGTGAAGGCGCGGCGGGATTTTCGAGGGACGGATGGTGATCTAGAATGGACAAAAGACAAACGGAATTATTCTCCTGATTTTTGAGTGCAGTTGTCTTGTGCGCACTATGTCGGTGGGTTTTTTGTGATGTCAATATTGGCCGATTTGGTCTTTTGGATTCTGCGGCCAAGAAACACGAGATGTTAGATCACAATGAATTGACTTATACTTTCTTACATCGCAGCCGATTAACTTGATTATGTGGTTGTGACCAAAACGGATAGGATGTTTTCTAGGTCACTGATTATTATAACCGTTTTGTTGCACAACCAAAGAATCTCACAGACACAACAAGGAGAAATATAACAATTAAACCTCCACTAAAGTGGAATATAGAAGCAAGGCAGCCTTATGTTACAATTTCGCCCACTTAGATGCTCATTGAGCCATATACAAAAAGAGCATTTTTTGATAGGATATGCTCATGGTTTTCAGCGAAGGTGCCGTTATGCTTGCATATTCAGACAGAGCAAATTCTCGGCCAACCAGATTTTACGCCGCGCTGAAAGCGGCGCAGCAGCCCGTCGAGCAGCTTTTTGACTCTACGCGTGCCGTTCCCCACACATTGCTGCGCTATGCACGTCACTTATCCCTCCAATATGAAAGGCCGGGATTGGCTCCTTCTCAGGAATGGTATCGCACAAAAGATTATGTTTCCTCGATGAAGCCCGCCGTGACCGCAAGCTCTAAAGCACCTGCGGCAGGTAGCGGGAAAAGTGGTGGCGGTGGGATTACCTCAACGCTTAAAAATGCGTTAGCTTCATTCTGCCAACCCGCACCGGTTGCCTACCGTCCGAATGAATGCCTAGGCGGTGTTCCTGATAGGAAATACACATACGGATAAACAAACGATTTTGAAAAAGCGTTTTTGTTTTCCGTTCTCAGCCGACCGGGAAGTCTAGAGTCAAAACATTAGGAATAGTGTTAGGGCGAGCATGCCGCAGTAGGCCGTAGCCAATTCCTGCAAGGCCACACATTAAGCCCGGAACCATTGCGTCATCAGGAAAGCCACATTTCCATATGCCATTATTTCTATAATCTGCAACAACTGAATGCACCAAGGCATCAGTTTTTTGCCGATCACCAGTAACACGAAATATTTCGGCATTACCCAAGTCTCCGTGACAAAGGCCATGGCTACCTGATGAGCCGGATTTCCAAGTGGATTTCTTGGCCCGCGATACAACATCGTCGCAAACTGGCTTGCTTAGAGCGTTGGTCGCTTCGCTTGCTACTAAGCCAATTCCAGCCGCGCCATAACACCAGAAACATGAGTGCGATCCATTGCGAACATCTTTCCACGCTTTGGCTTCTTTGTCGTACAAGGATTCTTCGTACAGAAATGCCTGTTGCGCAAGAGCGGCCCATTTGCTTTCCCCGCTGCAAGCAGCCCATTCGGATAAAGCCCAAGCGATTCCGGAAACACCATGTGAAACGCCACCGACCTTTTCAGGAAAGTCAAAGCCCTTCAAGGTTTCCCATGCGATACCTCTGTGTTGCGGCTTGGCCGACGCGCCCAATTTATCGGCAGCTGCTATTGCGGTTGCGTAAGCAGCTGGGCTTCCAGTGCGCTGATGGTAACGCGTGGCGACAATGAGGGCACCAGCAGCACCAGAGATGATGTCAAAATTTTCGTCATGATCCATCATGCGCGCGATATGCCGAAAAGAGCGCTCATATGTATGGGAGCTATCCAGACCCAAGACACTGGTTAAATGAAGATCAGCGTATATCAACGAACTCAACCCGCTGAATGCCCCGACTGTTGAAAGACCAGACTTTGTGCGCAACAAGAACCCAATATGGTTGTGGATATCGAGAGCAATTTCTCTAACGGCACCGTCTCCCGTCTCCTGGTACAAATAGGCCATGAACAGCCCGATACCGGAAGCACCACTATACAAGTCTGGCGATAGCACCCCTACAGTATAGTTCTTATCATCAAGCGGAATGAGGCCAGACCAGAAAGGCACGCGTTCGATGTAATGTGTCTTGCTGATAAGACCTTGGCCGATCTCTGCAGCCAAGCCAATAAGCGCATCTGGCGTGACATCTACCCTGTGAGATTCTTTGATGCGCAGAGGTGAAGTATTCTGATTGTCTCCGCGATATGGCGGGGCCGTACTTTTTAGCGCAAAAACTATAGCGTCGGCTTGCGCGGGATTGGGTTGATTCAAGGCGTCAATTCTTCTTTTGACACCAGACAGGCCCGTGTCCTCAAAAAAGTTTTTAAAAACCTTGCCTTTGGAATCATACAAATCGGTAGAATCGGCAAATGTAGAGAAATAAGGAACGTCATAATTCCATAAATCGGCGACCTCACTGGGAATAATCGGCGTCATGTGCGGCGCGATGTCTGTAGTGCTTGATAAGTCCCCGCCTATCAGCAGGTCACATTGCAAGGCGTCGCCGACGACAGACGGATGGAGCATTTTCTCCATAAATTTTCCATAATCCATCGTGGCTCTTGCGACCCAACGCACCTCAACAGTGTCAAATAATCTTAATACGCTTTTGCTGCTTGCCAGAAAGTCTTTCTGGCTACGAAACACGCTCATGGTTCGCTCAAATCCATCAACTATCTCATTCGTATAATGATGGGGCTGATGCGTTGGATCGTCGGGAGATGGTGAGTTATGCGATTTAAAGATACGGCCCGGTTGTGCCACCAACCTGATTTCATCACTGCCAAAATTTTCGACGGTTAGAAATTCTAAGGGCGCATTTTGATCGCTACCGGCACCAATCGCGCTGATATCATAAACTCCGTTCTTGCCTTTCATGCGCGCGGGGAGAAGTCCCGTGCGGAAAAGCAGATCGTGGGATGCCTGAGAATATAATTCGGTGAAAGTCTTTTTCTCTTTTAGCTGCTTAACCGGACGGTCAAACATCGCTTCCACATCAACAAGGTACGGATTCTGTTCTGAAGCCAGAACGTTTTCCAAATGAAGATCGGTAATGCCCAAAA
>JAGWIK010000028.1 GCA_028866275.1 Alphaproteobacteria bacterium | reverse complement strand
TGGCATGCACCAAAACCTGCATGACATGCGCGCCTTTGGTAACGGCGTGATGTTCCAGCGACGGCAGCAATGCGGCATGTTCATAATGTTCATAATGCGCGCCGGGTTGATGCGGTTGCGCGGGGGAATAAGCCTGATCCAGAGAGGCCACACCCTGATCGTAATCGAACGCCAAAGTCGCCGCCGCCACGGGTTCATCGGCGACCATGTCCATAGCGGGCGTTGACATGGCATCGAGCACGAACAGAAGTTCGACAAGATCAAGGTCGGAAGAAGACTCGTCGGATTCCGTGACTTCTGCGCTTTCCCAACGCACGCCGCCGTCGCCGCTGCCGCCATTGCCGCCGGAAGATTGCCCGCCGCCGGTATCGCCTTGCGAACCGTCTCCGTCATCGCCGTCCGTTTTTTTCTTTTTTTCTTCTTCTTCGCGGCTGTCGGCATCCTCCACATCGTGGCGCGCGTCGTCAACGGATTGCGTTGCGCGCTTCAGGGCCGCTTCCAGCTCCAGCCGTTGTTCCGGCGATAATTGAGTGTTTTCCAATGCCCGCCGAAGAAAATTCTGGTGGCGTTGGCGTTCTTCCAGCGTATCGACGGCAATAGCGCGATATTTGCCCGCGGCGGACATGTCACTGCCCCTTGCAGGTCGGCAGGCAGTTTTTCAGATCGTCACGGCATTCGGCCGTCGCGCCGACATAACCGATGGGGCCGTTGACGCCGCTGTTATCGACGGCGGCGCCGCTTTCCATGCACCGATCATAGGTATCGTTGCACGACCGTTCGCACATTTCGCGATCGCTTTCGATGACGGTGACTTTGCCGTTTTGCCCGACATAGGTTTCGGGCGGTTTAACGCCGGACACACAGCCCGTAAGCGCCGCCAGCGCCACCCCTACAATCGTCAGGAGGGCGCGGCGGGCCATGACGTTAAACCTTGGCTGCGTCGAGTTCGGCCGGCGTTTGCGCCAGAGCCTGCGCGCGCGATTTCGCGCCCTTGGCTTCGACGTCGCGTTCGACGAATTCGATCATCGCCATGGCCGCGGCGTCGCCATAACGGAACCCGGCTTTCATGACGCGGGTATAGCCGCCCTGACGTTCTTTATACCGGTCGGCCAGCGTGCCGAACAATTTGCGTACGGCTTCTTCGTCGCGCAAAATCGACAAGGCGCGGCGGCGATTGGCAAGCCCGCCCTTTTTGCCAAGCGTGATCAGGCTTTCGACCACGGGACGCAGATCCTTGGCCTTGGGCAAAGTCGTGGTGATTTGTTCGTTTTCGATCAGCGCGACAGCCATATTGGCGAACATCGCCTTGCGGTGGCTGGGGGTGACGCCGAGTTTACGATGACCATTTCCGTGACGCATGTTCTTTCCTTTACAGCTTGGTTCTGTGATTCCGCCACATGGCGTTCGTGCAGAAACCGATTAAACAAAACCGGACCCATCCACGGTATCCGGCTTTCGGGAAATATTTCCCTCGTTCCTCGCCTGCCGACTCAGAACGGATCTTCCATCCGCTTGGCCAGATCTTCGATATTTTCCGGCGGCCAGTTGGGGATTTGCATGCCAAGGGTCAGCCCCATTTGCGTGAGGACTTCCTTGATTTCGTTGAGGCTCTTACGGCCGAAATTCGGCGTGCGCAGCATTTCGCCTTCCGACTTTTGCACCAGATCGCCGATATAGACGATATTGTCGTTCTTGAGGCAGTTGGCCGAACGCACCGACAATTCCAGCTCGTCGACCTTGCGCAACAGGTTGCGGTTGAACGGCAGATCGCCCGCCTGTTCCTGTGCCGCGGCGGCGGCGCGCGGTTCTTCGAAATTGATGAAGAACTGCAACTGGTCTTGCAGAATGCGCGCGGAAATGGCGACGGCGTCTTCGGGCGAGATCGAACCGTCGGTTTCAACGGTCAGCGCCAGCTTGTCATAGTCGGTGACCTGGCCGACGCGGCTGTGTTCGACCTTGTACGCAACCTTGCGCACGGGGCTGAACAACGCGTCGATGGGCAACAAGCCGATCGGCGTGTCTTCCTTGCGCAACGCGGCGGCGGGGATATAACCGCGGCCGGTTTCGACCGTCAGTTCCATCGCCAGCTTGGCGCCGCGATCGAGCGTGCAGATGACCAGATCGGGATTCATGATTTCGACATCGGCGCCGGTTTCGATCTGGCGCGCGGTGACTTCGCCCGGCCCTTCGGCATGCAGGCGGACGCGGCGCGGCAGATCGCTGTGCGAACGCAGGGCCAGGCCTTTAAGGTTCAGAATGATATCGGTGACGTCTTCGCGCACGCCGGTGATCGACGAGAATTCATGCAGAACGCCTTCGACCTGAATGGACGTGACGGCAGCCCCTTGCAGCGACGACAGCAAAACACGGCGCAGCGCGTTGCCCAGCGTCATGCCGAAACCGCGTTCGAGAGGTTCGATGACCATGGTGGCGACGTTCGGGTTACGATCCGAAGCTTGGACATTCTTGGTCGGCTGAATCAGCGATTTCCAGTTTTTCTGCAACACAGGTCAACCCTTTCGATTTTTGTTCAACTTATCGCGCCGCAACGCGCCATACGGCGCGCCGACGGGCTTCATTCCTCAGATTACACGCGACGGCGTTTGCGCGGACGGCAGCCATTGTGCGGAATCGGCGTCACGTCGCGAATTGACGTGATCGAAAAACCGACCGACTGCAAAGCGCGCAGCGCGGATTCGCGACCGGAACCGGGGCCCGTCACTTCGACTTCCAGCGTGCGCACCCCATGTTCGATCGCCTTGCGGCCCGCGTCTTCGGCGGCCATCTGCGCGGCATACGGCGTCGATTTGCGCGACCCCTTGAAGCCCATCAGACCCGATGACGACCACGCGATGGCATTGCCCTGCGAATCGGCGACGGTGATGATGGTGTTGTTGAAGCTGGCATTGACATGCGCGATGCCGTTGACGATGTTTTTGCGTTCGCGGCGGCGGCGCGGCGCGGCTTTGTCGGTTTTCGCGGCTGATTTTGGTGTGGCCATGGGTTAATTCCGTTTCCTGATTATTTCTTGGCGATTTTCTTGCCGGCGATCGGCTTGGCTTTGCCCTTGCGGGTGCGCGCATTGGTATGCGTGCGCTGGCCGCGTACCGGCAGACCCTTGCGGTGGCGCAGGCCGCGATAGCAACCCAGATCCATCAACCGCTTGATATTCATTGCAATTTCACGGCGCAAATCGCCTTCGACCTTGTAATTCTTGTCGATGTCTTCGCGAATTTTAAGAATTTCGCCTTCGGTCAGTTGGTTGACCCGCTTGGTCGGCTCGATGCCGGTGCGGGCGCAAATTTCAAGCGAATTGGCCGGGCCAACGCCAAAAATATAACGCAAAGCGATGTGAACCGGTTTTCCGGTCGGAATGTTGACGCCAGCAATACGAGCCACTTTTCTCTCCGTTTTGTCGGGTCCGGCACCTGCCGAACCCCTGAATTTCCCTGCAAAACAACAAAAAACCGCATCGGCACAGCCCCAAAGACATGCGCCAAAACGGGTTCATGATCGCAGAATACCGGCCCCGACCACGGGGCTTAGGCGGCGTGTTTTAGGAGATTGGGCACGGGGAGTCAAGCACAAGATAACGGCAAAAGCGGCGTTTTATACCTGCAACGTATAAGGCACGCGGATTTCAAAGCGCGTGCCGCGAAAAAGCTCGGAAAACACCTCGATAGAGCCGCCCAACGCCTTGACCTCGCGTTCGACCGCCTCCATCCCCACGCCGCGGCCGGACAAATCGGACACGGTATCGCGGGTCGAAAAACCCCATGAAAAAATATTCTGGATCACGGCATGGTCGTCTTGCGACCGCCACGTATCGTCGGGCGCGGTCGCGGCAAGCTTGGCGCGCACCCGCGCCGGATCGATCCCGCCGCCGTCGTCGGTGATCGTGATAAGCAAATTCTGTCCGCCGGACCGCGCATCCGTTTCCACATCGGTGTGGATGGTGATCTGCCCCGCGGGATCCTTGTTGTGCGCCAGCCGCGTGACCGCCGGTTCGATGCCGTGGTCGATAATGTTGCGCGCGACATGGGTCAGCGAGAAAATCAACGGATGCAGGATGCGCGTCAAAACCGGCGGATTCGATCCGGTAAAGCGCATGGGCTTGATCTGCTTGCCGGTAAATTCCGCAAGGTCGATCAGTTCGCGTTCGAACTGGCGGAAACAATCCTGTGCCGGCACGGCGACGATGAAACGCAAATAATGGTCGATGACGTCGCGGCTGATGCCCGACACGCTCATCAACAGGGCGAAACTGTACAAAGCCTCTTCCGACACTTCGTGAACATTGCCGTTCTGTTCGTAATCGACGCCGATAAGGTCTTTGGTGCTGGCAAAAACCGCCTTCAGCCCGTCTTCGACGCGCCGGCGCCCCGCTTGCAGAATTTCCATGAATTGCGCGTCCGACGTCACGGTTTCGCTGCGCAATTCCGATTCCAGCATATGCACGGTGTCGGCCAGCTCGTTGAAATGGAAATGCTTCACCGCAGCCTTCAGCGTATGCAGCATGCGCAGCAAACCCGAAGCCTCGTCGCGCCGGATCGGCAAAGCCGACTCCTCGATAAAGCGGCGGACATGCGCGATGGTCGCCATGAACTGGTTACGTTCGCGGAAAATGCGGCAGATCATGTCGGCATATTCCTGACGCTGGCGCGCCAGTTCCTGCGCCGCGAATTCGTCGGTCTGGTCGGTGGCGATCAACACCACGCGATCGAGCACGGTAGGTTTGGAATAAATCGGACGATACATCAACGCGATGCGCCGGTCGCCGCTGTGGGCAAAGAAATGCGGGAGAAAATTCACCACATCCTGGAAACCCAGCGCGTGGTCGGGCATGAACAACACGTCGAGCCATTCCTGAAAATCGGCGCGCCCTTCTTCGGGCACGCGCAGCACGTCCATGATATGCCGTCCGGCGGGAACGCTCTGCAACAAATCGACGCAGGCCTGCGAATAAACATTCTCGCATTTGCCGTCGGGCCCGAAGGCAAGGAACCCCTGCCCCAGGCTGTTGACCAGAACTTCGGTCAGGCGGGCCTGATTGCTGACCAGACTGTGGACGCCGTAATTAAGGTAATACAGGTAACCGATGCCCGCGAAAGTCGCGGCGCAAACGATGGCGAAGCTGGCTTTATTCGTCACCGGCGCGAAATCAAAAACCGGCAAAGCCACCGCGGCCAACAAAATCAAAACGATCAGCGTCATGCCGACCAGCGAAACATGGATGATGTCGACCTGACGCGCCGCTTCGCTCAGCCCCGCCGAACCCGATGCGGGGCGTTCTGCCGCCAGCTGGGCCTCGACGCCCATTTCAAAAAGTTTAGCGTTTTCCGACATCAATATCTTTCATGCGCGCGCATCGCCCGCCGCCACGGTATAAATTACGCGCCGCCCCCATGAAGGGCGACATAGACCTGAAACAAATGGCCATCGAGGCGGAACGGCACGATCATATATCTGCCGCGATGAAACTGGCTGACGAAATGGCCCTTGCCGGTGACGACGCAGGGGATGCCGAGCTTGATTTGATGGCCGCGCTGGTTCAGTTCGCTTTTGACCTGTCCGAAAATCATGTTGGTCAGTTCGCCGACCGTATCGCCGACCATTTCGGGCGTAATGGTCACCGATTTACCGACCACTTGCGGCAACAGGTCGCGCACGACTTCAAAGGAAATGGACAGCATCAGCGTGCCTTCCAGCTGCTGCTGCACCATGGCGATGATGCCGGACACATCGCCCGCCAGCGACACCATGCCTTCGCCATATTCAGGCGCGTCGGCGGTGACGTCGACGCCGAACGTATCGCGCAAGGCGCGGGTTACGGCCAGCGAAATGCCCTTGGCCATCGTGTCGTTAAGCGTCAAAGGCAAGGGGGATGAAGACATGGAGAACACCTAATGGAAAAGAGGAAAGCGATTAACCGAACATGCCGCCGGCGGCCATGCGTTTGCGTTTCAGCCATTCGTTGATTTCGAACAGTTTTTTGCCAAGATCGGCGGGCGACACCGGTTTGACGATATAGGACGTCGCCCCCGCCTTGATCGCCTTCATGATGTTCTGCTGCTCCGATTCCGCCGTCAGCATGACGAAAGCCGTGGAAGCATAGTCCGACTTGGCGCGGAAATAGCTGAGCACTTCAAGCCCCGAGACGGTGGGCATGTTCCAGTCAAGGAAAACGATGTCGAACGGCTGGCCGACTTCGTGCGCTTTCTGCACAAGATCGATGGCCTCGTTGCCGTCTGCCGCCGTTTGCACGTTATTGATTTGGGCTTCCTGCAACGTATTGCGCACAAATTGCCGGATCAAAAAGTGATCGTCAGCGATAAGGACTTTGAGATTGGATAGCTGGCTCACGGTCTTTTCTCCTCTTCTGGACCTCTGGACGCGCAACGGATGTGCGGACGGGTTCAGCGTGCGTGCATCAAGTTTTGGATTTTTGGCACAAAATCATTGCCGTATGGTTAAAACCCGGGGACGGGCTTTCTGCCGATACGGGAAATCAGAAGACTTTCTTAAGAAAAGCGCTAAACCGGTGGCGCATCTGTTCGCGCCAGACCACCCCCGAATCCCTGACCCAGTTAAGCTGGATGGCGCGGCGGGGACCTGCGAACGATTCGTGGCCGTGCCAGGCGTTGGGCTGGTTGCGGAACGCCAGAAGCGTGCCCTGCACGGGTGGCACTTCGGCAAAAGCGTCGTTCAGATTGTCCGGCGTGCGCAGCAGGCGCAACCGGCCGCCGGGCTGTTCCCATTGGCCGTTCATATAGATAAGAACCGTAATCAGCTTGGTCTTGCTGTCGGTATGGATCTGCCCGTCCGTTGCACGGCATTGGCCGCGCACCGTCACCGTGGTCGGGCGATGCGACAGATCGATGTTGAATTTTTCGGCGATCAGCGCCGTCATCTCCGGCCCGCGGATGTCGTTCATAAATTGCGCAAAGCGGGGGCCGTATGTCAGCGACGGCAACGGCACGCTGCCCGGCACCCCTACGTCGGGATAGTCGGCTTCGATAGCGTCGATGGCGTCGGCGCGCACAAAATGGGGCACGATCATATAGGGGAAAGGCTCGCGCGTCACCGGCGCGGCGCGCAGGGCATCGAGATCAATTGTTTGATCTGGCGTTTGGATGGGCATTTGGACGGGTGTGGTCATACGCGCAGCCTATGAGGGGTTCGCGGAAACGTCAATTCCCATCATCCGCCGCACGCGGTCGGCGACCAGCCGCATGTCGTCGAGCGGCGCATAATCCCATTGTTCCAGCTTGCCGGTAAAAGGCCGCGCCATACCGTCGTCGCGCATCGCCTGATGAAAACGGCGGAATTTGTCCGACCCGCCCGGCAGGTCGATCACCAGCACGGGCTTGCCGGTCGAACAGGCTTCGGACACCATATTGACGCTGTCGCAGGTCACAATCACATAATCCGCCAGCCCCAGCATGCCGTAATAGGGGTTTGTCCCCTGCCCGTCCCATATATAGGCCGACGTGCCGCGCAACGCGTCCTGCAACACCGCCAGATTTTCCGCCCCCGTACGGCGCGACGGCGTGATCATCAGGCTCGCGCCGTTTTCGGCCAATTGTTTCAATTGCGCCGCAATGACTGTCATTTCGCGCGGCGTCAGGCTGTAAACCGCGTTGCTGCCGCCGATCAATACGGCGACATAGGGGCGCGGCAAATGCGCGACCGCGGGCGCGAATGCGGCGGCTTCACGTTTCAGCATATCCGCCGTCACGCGATGCAACGACCCGCGCGTCGACATGACATTAGCCCCCGTCAACGTATCGTGGCGCGGCACGACCACCAGATCGAAACGCGACGGATCGATCACCGGGTTTTGAATCTGAACGGTAAAAGTGCGCCGCCCGCCTTCCCGTCCCGACGCGCGACGCGCCAGCAACGCCGCCGGCACGCTGGCCCGCCCTGTGGCGATAAGAAGATCGGGCCATGGCGGCGTCACGGCATCGCCACCGGCGCTGAAAGCATGCGCAAGCCCGTGGCGCAAAAACGGGCTGAGCTGTTTCCACGGGGCGCGCAATTTGATGCGTTTGATGACGGGCGCGACGCCTAACGCCTCGGCCAGGCCAAGGCATTGGTTTTCCATGCCGGCCTTGCCGTCGGTCACGACCCAGCATGTGGCAATCGGTGGATGGGGCATGGGGGATATGTCCATTTGATAATCCGGAATGATAGGCCCGAAAACGGCAGGGCTTTCCGTTGTTACCCTCAATCCGCTGAATATGGAAGTCTATCCGGTTCTATGTTATCCCTGCCCTGACCCTAATACCCTCGCCCCACAACGCGCAGCACCGGTTCATGAAACATATCAAGCTCGACCGCACCGACATCAAGATTCTGCGCGAACTGCAACATGACGGCAGCATCACCAACGTCGATCTGGCGAAAAAAGCCGGCATTTCCGCGCCGCCCTGCCTGCGCCGCGTCCGCGCTTTGGAAGAAGCGGGCTTTATCCGCGGCTATCATGCCGATATCGCGCCCGACAAACTGGGTTTCGGCATCACGGTGTTCACGCAGATCTCGCTGCAAAATCACGGCGAGGCCGACATCGCCCATTTCGCCAAACTGGTGGAAACATGGCCACAGGTGCGTGAATGTTATCTGATGACCGGCGATTGCGATTACCTGTTAAAAATCGTCGCCGAGGATTGGGAAGCGTTCCAGAAATTCGTGACCCAACAACTGACCGCCGCGCCCAATATCGCCCATGTCAAATCCGCGCCCGCGATGCGCCGCACCAAATTCGCCCCCGGCGTGCCGATCGAGGAAAAAAACGGGGGATAAATACCGCTGCAAAAGCGAGGTTACATATTGGATAAACGTTGAAACGAGAAAAGAGTCGAGCCTATCGTTGTAGACTCTGCCACGGGGACGCGGCTTGGAACGCGCCCTATGCGCGTTATTATTCCTGAATAAAAAGAAAGTAAGTTGACCAATCTTGGTGAAGATTTTCTTCACCAAACTTTTTTCGTTTGAGCTACCCAAATCTTGGAAGTCATTCCCAAGAACAAGCAGCTTAACCGTTTATAAACCAAGCATTTTTGAATTACTTGCGGTTATCGTCCCATAAAATGGCTTCATAACGTCAGGGGCAATATTATGAACGAACAAAAAATAAATCTATCGAATTTAGATGCCGCCATTTCCGACAAAATGGACGAACTGA
The DNA here is from genome assembly GCA_028866275.1 of Alphaproteobacteria bacterium. GTDB lineage: Bacteria > Pseudomonadota > Alphaproteobacteria > UBA9219 > UBA9219 > CAIXLI01. The sequence goes on along the minus strand of JAGWIK010000028.1, from coordinate 17,125 downwards.
TTTTGCGTCGGAATGATGCTTGGGATTTCCTTGAAACAGAACATCCTGCCAAAGATACAGAAGTACGACTGAAAGATATTCGCGCTGTCGGCAAAAACCTATCCGTTATTCCCGTTGCCCTGAACGCTTATAAGAAACAGAATCCGCAAGACGCCGAGCGTGTGAATATGCTTATGCATAATTACGAGATACTTCATGATTATGTGCGGGAAATTCAGGAGTGTCTAACCCGCGACTACGACGCCATAAAGAAAAGTAGTTATGACGCTAAGATTGACTATGTCAAAAATGTAACCTTCTTATTTGGTTTGCCTATTGGTTTTATTGCCAGCGTTAAAAATGGGGTAGGCCACGGCCACATCAGCCCTGAAGAAGCAATGGTTGTCGGCTTTGCGATCAGCATCCCGACAGTTTTTCATAAGACCGCGAAAAATCTATTCAAAGCCGCTGCTAAAGAAATTTATGCAGTTCCCAAGGCTATCACTAATGACATGCGCGTTGTTTATGCGCGGGAAATAGTCAAGGAGCACACGCATAACACCCATGTTTGTTTTGCGGTAGCAGCAAAGTCAATTAATGACAATGTAAAGGTCACAAGCAATCGGGCGACAGCCCGGTTACGGCGGCTTTTGGGACATGGCCCCAAACCATAATCCAGGCCTAGGGTTCCCTTGGAGTGCCAAGCCCGGCTTTACTCATACTGGCATCAGCGCGAGCTATAGCGTCTAGCGTCCGGGCGCTGTGCTGGAGAGGACGCGCAGGCCGAATTTGCGGCCAGAAAACATCCTTGACAATCTTTGCGGTCAATCCAGCAAAGGCAGCAGTACCGGCTCCGATAGCACAGCTGGCGGTCCGGTGAGTATTCACCCAATTTGCGGCAACTTCATATGTCGTGGTTATATCCATGCACTGAGTAATGCACTTTTGAGGCAAATTCTCAATCGGTATGTAGAGTTAATAGTTTCAACGCATTAACCTTGACGTCACTCCATCTTGAGGGCGAGTTAAACTAGAGCCTTCAGACCAAACAAACCCAAAACAAGAAATATCCCATTACATGTGATTTTTCCCTTGACATCGGCGCGGCATTCGCCTATAAAAACCCGGCCTTGCAAAAGGCGTTTATCTGGCCTCCGGCCCCGGCCAAGCTGCAGATTACGGGAACCGGCCGGAGACCACCTGAACAGGCTGCATGCCGCCGCCGCGCCCACGCGCGGTTCGAGCGGGGAGCGCGCGCTTCTTTCTCTTTTTCCTGCGGAGGTTCGACCAACCCAATTCAAAAAACCAAAAACATCGGAAAACGAACCCGCCGCACCGGCTCAGTGCCCGCCGATGATGCTGTCGATGAAAGCGCCCAGCGATTTCGTCACATCGTCGCCGACGGCGCCCGCGCCGTTGATGATCTGATCGATAACCCCGCCGCCCAGGCTGCGGTCGGGCAGGCCTGCTTCGGCCTGCATCATAAAATTATGCCACAATTCGGCCGGCAAGGTGCCGCCGACCACGCGTTTCATCGGCGCGTTATTGTCGTTGCCCATCCAGATCACGGTCGTGTAATCGGCGGTAAAGCCGGCAAACCACGCGTCGCGATAATCGGATGTCGTGCCGGTCTTGCCCGCGACCTCGCGCCCGTCCAGCGCGGCCTTTTTACCCGTGCCTTCCTGAACCACGGACTGCATCATCGACACCAGCGTTTGCACCGCCGACGCGTCGACGACCTGCGGCGGGTTGGCGCCGTTATGGCGATACAGCACCTGCCCCGACCGGCTGTCGATTTCCGAAATGGCGTAAGGCGTAATGGCTTTGCCGCCTGCCGCCAGCGAGGCATAAACCGTCGCCAGTTCCAGCGGCGACACTTCGCTGGCCCCCAGAGCCAGCGCGGCATCGCGCTCCAGCGGCGAGGTGATGCCGAGCGCGCGGGCCGTCGCGATAACCTTGCCCACGCCGACGCGTTCGATCAAACGCACGGCCACGGTATTGATCGAATCCGCCAGCGCGTGGCGCGCGGTCACGGGGCCTTGATACCCGCCTTCGTAATTCTGCGGCGAATAATCGCCAATGGTGATGGGCGCGTCGTCGATGATGTCGTCGGGTTTCAACCCACCTTCGATCGCGGTCAAATAAACCATCGGCTTGAAGGACGAACCCGGCTGGCGCAGCGCCTGCGTCGCGCGGTTATACTGGCTGGCGCCGTAATCGACGCCGCCGATCAGCACGCGCACCGCGCCGTCGGGCGCCAGCGTGACCTGCGCCGCCTGCGTGACATGATGCACGGCGCCTTGTTTGTCGATCATCGCCTTCATATCGCGTTCGGCGTCGCGTTCCAGCGGCAGGTTCAACGTGGTTTTGACGATCATATCCTGCTGCGTATCCTGTACCAGCGGGCTGATGCGGTCGTAAACCCAGTCGGCGAAATAATGCGCGTCTTCGTCGCCGCCCCTGCGATAGGCCGCGTCGGACGGAGCGCCGGCAATGGCGGCGCGGCGCTGGGCGTCGGTGATATAGCCCTGCTCGACCATTTCATCCAGCACGGTTTTGGCGCGATCCATCGCCAGCGCGGGGTCATGCATCGGCGAATAGCGCGACGGCGCGCGCAGCAGGCCCGCGATGATGGCGGCTTCGCGGATATTCAGCTCGGACGCTTTTTTGCCGAAATAAGTCCGCGCGGCGGCGTCGATGCCGTACGCGCCGCTGCCCAGATAAACGCGGTTCAGATAGGCGGTCAAAATCTGGTCTTTGGTATAGGTATGTTCCAGCCACAGCGCGAGCAGCATTTCCTGCACCTTGCGCTTGATCGTGCGGTCGGGCGACAGGAACAGGTTTTTGGCCAATTGCTGGGTCAGCGTCGACCCGCCCTGCACCGTATGGCCGGCGATAAGGTTGCGCACGGCGGCGCGCAGCACGCCTTCGATGTCGATGCCGAAATGGTGGTAAAAACGGCGGTCTTCGATGGCGATGACGGCTTCGGGCACATAGCGCGGCAGTTCGTTCAACGTGACATGATCGCCGACCAGATCGCCGTAACGGGCGAATACCGTGCCGTCCGACGCTTCCAGCGTCACCGACGGACGCCGCGCGGGCTGCGTGACCTGATGAATGTCGGGCAGGTCAATGGCGCAATAGCCCACATATATAACCGCCAGCACCGCGCCCCAGATGCAGCACAGAAAAAAGGCATGCAGCACCGCAGCCCCGAAACCGGGAGCAGGCGCGGCATGGCGGCCGGAAGACGCGCGTTTCTTGGGGGGAGGCATAAATGGGGAACCGAACGATATTAACCAACCTGCACCATGCCGCGAGATTGTGAAAAGAAAAAGATAAAAAGACGGCAAAAACCGGATTTTACGCACAGAACCGCCAAGCAAACAGTTGACGAACGCGCATTTTGCGTTAATACCAACCCTTCGCGGGGACTGTCCCCGCTGCTGTCGTAACTTTCAAGGGAGTCTTTCCATATCTCCTCCTCCATTTAACCGGGGCCGTTCCAACGAACCGCCCCGCCGTGAAAAAGATGATGGCCCCCGTATCAACGGCGGCATCACCGCCCGTCAAGTCCGTGTTGTCGATGCCGATGGCGAAATGCGCGGCGTCATGTCCGTCCGCGAGGCTATCGTTATCGCCGAAGAAGCGGGGCTCGACCTCGTCGAAATTTCGCCGAACGCCGAACCGCCTGTGTGCAAGGTTCTGGATTACGGCAAATATAAATACGAAATGCAGAAGAAAGCCGCCGAGGCGCGCAAAAAGCAGAAAGTGATCGAACTGAAAGAGATCAAGCTGCGCCCCACCATCGACGACCACGATTTCGGCATCAAGATGAAAGCCGCCGTCGCGTTTTTGAAAGACGGCGACAAGGTCAAGGTGACGATGCGTTTCCGCGGCCGCGAAATGGCGCATCAGGAAATCGCCCATCAGGTTTTCACCCGCGTGAAGGCCGAGCTGGAACCCTATGGCAAAATCGAATCCGAACCCAGCTTCGAAGGCCGCCAGATGATTATGATCATGGCGGCGAAATAGGCACGGCCCCTTGACACCCGACAGGAACCAAAGTAGAACATTCATGTTTTGTTCTTCTCGGGAGGGTGTGCCATGCTGACGCGCAAGCAAAAAGAATTGCTGTTACTGATTCGCGACCGTCTGGCCAGCGATGGCGTGCCGCCGTCCTTTGACGAAATGAAGGAAGCGCTGGGCCTGAAATCGAAGTCGGGCATCCACCGGCTGATTACGGGGCTGGAGGAACGCGGCTTTATCAAACGCCTGCCCCACCGCGCCCGCGCGTTGGAAATCGTGCGCCTGCCCGACGGCGCGGACGCCAAACCCGCCACAACGAAACAGGCGTTGCGCAATTTTAAAACGCGCAGCGATGCCCATCGCGGCCCTTCCATGCCCGATATGGCCGCCATCGCCGCCGCGCAAAGCGTTGCCCTGCCCCTATATGGCCGCATCGCGGCTGGCACCCCGATCGAAGCGTTGCGCGACCCCAATGGCAGCCTTGACGTTCCCGCCGGATTGCTGGCGTCAAGCCGCGGCAAAGGCGATGCGGCAAGCCATTATGCTCTGGAAATTTCCGGCGATTCGATGATCGAGGCCGGCATTTTCGATGGCGACCGCGTCATCATCCAATCCTGCGACACCGCCGACAACGGCGCGATTGTCGTGGCCTTGGTCGACGGACAGGAAGCGACCTTGAAATATTTGAAGCGCGAAGGCGGCCTGATCGCGCTGGAACCCGCCAACCGCCATTATGAAACGCGCCGCCTGCCCGCCGCGCGCGTCAAGGTTCAGGGAAAACTGGTCGGGTTGATGCGGCGGTACTGAGCATGGGTCAGGGCAACGTCGCCAATAACTGTCGCGCCTGATCGATGCCGGGGTAATTCGCTCCCTGCGCCGTGGCCAATTGCAATTCAGCCCTGGCCTGCGCCGTTTGCCCCGCTTTGGCCAATATCGCGCCGTCATGATAATGAATTTGCGGCGGCAGGCCGGCATGGGTGCGGATGCGTTCCATCAATGTCTGCGCCATTGCGATATTGCCCTGCCGGAAATAAACCCAGGCCAGCGTGTCGAGCAATGCCGGATTGTCCGACCCGGCGAAGCGTTCGGCGCGTTGCCGCGCTTTTTCCAGTTCGGCGGAATCATCGGACAGCGCGTCGGCGATCATCTCCGCCTGATTGTTGGCCGCGGGGATGAAATCGGGATTGCGCGCCAGCATATCGTCATACAGCGCGTCGGCGTCATGATAACGGCCTTGCGACGCCAGTATTTGCGCCAACGCCATCGGCGCGCGGAAATCCTGCGGCGCGGCCTGCATGCCCTGACGCAAAACAGCGGCGGCCAGATCCGGCTGTTGCGCGTCGAGATAAATTTTGGCGCGGTCAAGATAGGCTTCCGGCGGCGCGGCATTGGTGGCAATCGCTTTATCGAAGGCCGCGGCGCTGGCGGCGGCATTGCCCGCCAAACCGTCGCACGCGCCGATCAGCGTTTCGATCAACGGACTGTCCGGCGACAATGTCTGTAAATAGGCCGCCGCGGTCGCGGGATCGCCCAAACGCCGGTAGGATTCGACCAAGGCCTTGAGCGCGTGGCCGGCCAGCGGCGATGCCGGGTCGGCGTCGATCACCGTTTTGAATTGGGCGATCGCGCCGGCATCCTTGCCGTTGGCGGCGAGAATCTGGCCGTCGAGAAACGCCGCGGTCAGATGCTGGCCGTCGAGCGTGTCGAGTTTGCGCACCGCCGCCTGCGCAGGCAGCCAGTCTTTGGCGTCGATCGCAATGCGCGCCGCGCTTTCCCACCCGACCGCATAGCCGGGATTGGCCGCGGTAATCTGCCCGATCAAGGCCAGAGCTTCGTCATTGTCGCCGTTCAGATGCAGCATCTGCGCCAGCCGCACTTGCCGCGCGATATTGCCGGGGTCGAGCGCGACCCGTTTTTTCATGGTATCGACGGCCAGATCGCCATGCCCCTGCGCCAGCAAAGTTTCGGCCAACAGGTCGAGCGCGTCCGGATCGTTGGGCGCGTCGAGCAAAATCGAACGCAGATCGGCCACCGCGCTTTGGTAATAGCCGTCCTGATATTCCAGATTGGCGCGAATGAACAAGGCGGCGCGATTGTCGGGCTGGCTGGCCAGCACGGTGGCGACAAGTTTTTGCGCCAGCCCTTTATTCCCGCGCTTGATGTCGATGCCCGCAATCATCGCGCGGGCGTCGAGCGCGGATTGGCTGTCGGGCGCTTTGCCGACCACGGACTGCAACAACGCCACCGCGTGATCGGCATCGCCGTGCGCGGCGTACAAATCAGCCAGCCAGAAATACAAATCGTCATTTTGCGGCCAGGCCTGCATCAAGGCGTGGATTTCGTTTTCGGCGGCACCGGCCCCGCGATGATCGGCCAGAAAAGAAACCAGCGCGCGTTTCATATCCCAGTTATCGGGCAACGCCGCCACCCCCGCGCGTAACGCGGCTTCGGCGGCGTCGAGATTGCCCGCTTTGATATAAATGCCGGCAAGATCCTGACGGAATTTGATGTCGTCCGGCGCGAATTTGAAAATCGCGTCATAGGCCTGCGCGGTTTTCGCCAGATCGCCGGTTTTTTCAAAAACCGCGGCGCGCAAAATCAGCAAAGCGATATTTTTCGGATTGCGGGCGATGCCGTCATCGACGGCGGCTGTCGCCTTATCGATATCGCCTTCCGCGGTGTATAGGCCCGTCAGCGCCGAACAGGCCGTCACGTTGGCGGGGTCTATGGCCAGAGCCTGCCGCGCTTCTTTTTCCGCCTCGGCATATTTCTTTTCGCGCAGCAGTAACGCGGCCATTATGGCGTGGGCTTCGGCATCGCCGGGGGCTTCGGCCAGCACCGCGGCCACGCGCGCCTGCGCGATGTCTTCCCTGCCGGCGGCCATATCATATTGCGCGATTTTCAATATCGCGGGATGGAAATGCTTGTCCTGTTGCTCAGCGACCGTGAAGTCGGCAAAAGCGTTGACGAAGTCGCCTTCGGCTTCATAAACCAGCCCCAGCCGATAGGCCGGTTCGGCGGCGGCAGGCTGCAGATGCGCCGCGTTTTGATATTCCAGCCGCGCTTTTTCATAATCGCCGCTGGCAAAGAAGGCGTTGCCCTTGCGGATATAGCGCGCTTCTTTTTGCTGGGGACTGCCACAGCCCGCCAGCGCCAAAATCAGGGCGGCACAAACGGCAACGGAAACGGCGCGCGAGACAGGCAGAAGCTTCATAAGACGGATTTTACATAGAGGTGAAACAAGGCCGGACGCTACCGCACCCTGCCCGCAAAGACAATATGGGGACAAAGACAGCCGCCCTGCTTTCTGCGCCGGATTTTCTGTGGTATTCAGGGAACCGGTTTTTCCCGTTCTGATTCTTAACATGCGCCAAAATAAAAAATCATCCCTGCGCGGCAGCGTCACGCAAAACAACATATCCGTGCGCATGCGCGCCGACGACGAGATACGCTTCGGGTTTTGGGCGCGGCTCGGGCTGCTGGCCGCCATATTTGTTCTGTTTGCCGCTATCGTGGGCTTTGCCTGGCATGCCGGGGCTGTCCAGCGCGAAGCCGCATCGGTGCGCGACATGATCGTCGGCTTGACGCAAAAAGCCGGTTTCGCCGTCGCCGATATCGAAGTCGAAGGCCGCGCGCGCACCGCCAAAGCCGATCTTTTCGACGCGCTGCGCACCGACAGCGGCGCGCCGATCTTCGATGTCGACAGCGCGGGGGCGGCGGCGCGGCTGGCCAAATTGCCGTGGGTCGCGCAGGCCGATGTCGAACGCCGCCTGCCCGATACCGTTTTTGTCGCATTGACCGAACGGCAACCGTCGGCGCGTTGGCAAAATGACGGCCATGTCACGGTCATTGACGCGCAAGGACATGTTCTGCCCGGCGTGCAGGCGGGCGATTTTCCAACCTTGCCGCTGGTCGTCGGCGACGGCGCCGCGGCAGAAGCGCAAAAACTGATCGACGCGCTGAAAGCCTATCCCGCCATTCAAAGCCAGGTCGACGCCGCGATACGCGTGAGCGACAGGCGTTGGAATTTGCATTTGCTGTCAGGCACAACCGTCGAATTGCCCGAAGGCGATGTCGGCACGGCCTTGCAACGGCTCATGGTGCAAATGGATCGAACGCAAATTCTGAACCGCGCCGCCACCGTGATTGATTTGCGCATCCCCGACCGCATTATTGTCGAACCCGCCGCGCCTGCCGCGTCTGGCCATAAACGCTAAGGATACCCCATGCCCATCAAACGTTTGCGCAACTGGCTGTTTAACGAGGAACGGACGTCCGGCGGCGATGTCTTTGCCGCGCTGGATATCGGGTCGAGCAAGATCGCGTGCCTGATCGCGCGCGCCGATTCCCACGGCCCGCCGCGCGTCGTCGGCATCGGGCATCATTTGTCGGAAGGCATGAAGCACGGCAATGTGTCGAACATGGACGCCTTGCAGCACGCGGTCGGGCAAGCGATATCGTCGGCCGAGCAAATGGCGGGCGAAACGCTGCAACGCGTCACGATCAATATATCCGGCGCGCATCTGCTGTCGCAGACCGTCAATATCGAATTGCCGTTGGGCGGGCGCGAAACCACCGACGGCGATCTGGCCCGCATTCAGGCGCAAGGGCAGGCGTTAGCCCCCGAAGACCGTCAGGGCCACGCGCTGGAACTCGTCCACGCCCTGCCCGTTTCCTATGAAATCGACGGGCAGAAAGGCATTCGTGACCCGCTGGGCATGACCGGCGAAACGCTGCACGCGCAAATGCATTTGATCGCGGCATCCTTCGGCCCCGTGCGCACATTGGCCACCACGGTGGGGCGGTGCCATCTGGATGTCGATAAAATGGTGGCCGCGCCTTATGCTAGCGGATTGGCCTGTCTGGTCGAAGACGAAATGGATCTGGGCAGCCTTGTCATCGATATGGGCGCGGGCACGACCAGCTTTGCCGTGTTTTTCGACGGCAACATCGTGTTCGCCGACGGCATCGCGGTGGGCGGCGGCCATATCACCAACGACATCGCCCGCGGGTTGACGACATCGATCGCGCAGGCCGAACGGTTGAAAAACCTGTACGGCAACGCCATCCCCAGCCCGATGGACGAACGCGAAATCATCGACGTGCCTTTGGTCGGCGAGGAAGCGCCGGAAAATGCCAACCATCTGCCCAAATCGCATCTGATCCGCATCATTCAGCCGCGCATCGAGGAAACGCTGGAAATGGTGCGCGCGCGCATGGATAAAAGCGGGTTCAACGATGTCGCGGGCCGCCGCGTGGTGTTGACCGGCGGGGCCAGCCAATTGCCCGGCGTGCGCGAACTGGCGCAGCGCATTCTGGACAAGCAGGTTCGCCTTGGCCGCCCGTTGCGCGTCGCCCGCCCGTCTTCGATGAGCAGCAAGAGCGGCGCGGCGTCGTTTACGGGATTGGCCGAGTCGACATCCGGCCCCGCCTTCGCCACCACCGCCGGATTGCTGGCGGTCGCGATGCAACCCGAACTCGCGGCCGGCAGTTACGGCAACGGCAGCGCGCGCGCCATGTCCGGCGCGCAAGGGCTGGCGCGCATCGGGCAGTGGCTGCGGCAGAATTTGTAAAGCGGAACTTGTAAACCCGTGGACGGCTATTTAACGTTCTGCCCTTTGCGTTGGGTCGCGATGGGCTGGGTGAATTGCAATTCGATGTCCCACGGGAAATAGATCCATGTATCCTGGCTGACTTCGGTGACAAAAGTGTCGATCAGCGGTTTGCCTTGCGGTTTGGCGTAAACGGCGGCGAAATGCGCGCGCGGCAACATGCGGCGCAATACGTCCGCGGTGCGGCCGGTATCGACCAGATCGTCGACCACCAGCCAGCCGTCGCCGTCGCCGACATTGGCCGGATGTTTGACGACATTGGCCGTTTCCTGCTGCGTGGGTTTGCTGTCGTCGAAATGATAACCAACGACGGAAACGGTTTCGATGATACGAATTTCAAGTTCGCGCGCCACGACGGCCGCCGGAACCAGCCCGCCGCGAGTCACCGCGATCAAGCCTTTCCACGGCCCCATATCGTGCAGTTTCCACGCCAGCGCTTTGGCGTTGCGGTGAAGTTCTTCCCAGCTGACGGGGAAATATTTTTGCGGTTGGGCATAATCGGACACGGCGCGCGATTCCTGTTTTGTTAAAAAAGCGCGCTAATTTACCACCGATTCTGTTTCAGGCAATCCCGCAACCCAGCGCGGCATAATCTGGGCAAAAGCGGCGCACAACCGCGCGACCCACGGCGTTTGCATCGGCAGGTCGTGATCGATAACCGCCGTGGCGAAATGCTGCGCGGGCGGCAGGCGATTGACGTCCTGCCGCGATTCCGACAGCAAATTGGCCTTTTCCAGAAAATCCTGCGGCGGCATCATCGTGCGTTCGGCGATAGAGGATGCCAGCACGCCCAATTCGTCCGGCGTCATATGCAGCAAATGCGACGGGTTGTCGGTCGGCATCGCCAAACGCCGCAAAGCCTCGGCATTGGCGCGGTCGATATGCGCCGCCGTGTCGAACGCCGCGGGAACCGAATAATTGGCCCCCAGATAGCCGATATATTCCATGCCGTTGGCAAAGGCCCCGATGGCCAGCAGATCGCCCATCACCCGCGCGACGCGCGTCGACCCCGTGGCCTGCGCCAAAAACAGGGCCGATTCCGTGTCGACCCGCGCGCGGTGCAGGTAAAGCCCGTAAAATTCCGCCAGCGGCGACGGCAGGTCGGCCCGCGCCGCCAGAAAATCGCGGCTGATATGGGTTTCGATGCCGCGGTGATTGCGGCGGAAATGGTCGATTTCCGCGCTGGTCAAGGGCAGCGGCGACGCCGCATCGGCAAAATCAGCCGCGCCATAGCCGCAGATATTGGCAACGGCATTCCAGTCGTCGCCGTCGGGTTGGGGCCGCGGCGGGGCTATGTCTATTTTGTCGGCGCGGCTCGGCGGTTCGCGCAATTTATCGAGCGTCAGAAGATCGAGCGTCATGCCGGGTTGCGTCAACCGCGCCAGCCATTCCAGCAAGCGCGGGCTGCGCGCCGAAGCGGTCAGATCGTTGGCATTGGCGGCGTGGCGCGGCAACATTATGGGAGGCTCCGTTTCTTGCGCGATTCAATCATCGGTTGCTACCTGTTTTTTTCTCTTGGCGCCTGGCTTATCCCCGTTATCCACAGGGTCCGCATGCGCGGGGGTTACAAAAGATGAAAGTTTAACGATTCGATTCGGGTTGGCGGGACAAGATTCAACGCGTGTTTGCTTGTGTCGTGATTTGTTTGTACCCGATGAATTACTTTCAGTTAAGAAGAAATTTACGATAATGAATCAAAATTAAGCATGCTGCGCTGCTTTACGCCCCCATGTGTTGTGTGAGTCACACTTCGTTTCGTGAAAGCAATGGTTGCGGGGTGGGGAAATGGCGGGGTGGACGGTGACGGGAATCGAACCCGCATAGCCAGCTTGGAAGAACCCGCCGTTTTTGTCAAAAACAACGCGGTTGTTCAATTTTCGCCCTTTATCCCTTCTTTGATTTTATTGAATTTTTTAAATCGAGTGAACAACCGCTTTCGGGGCATTTCCGCCTTTGCGGGAGGTGCCGTATGAGCCTGAGCATCCCTTATCCGGCACACAAGCAAGCCCCCGTGACCTTCTCCTTTGGCAAGACCACAGGCGAACTTGTCAGACAAAATTTTTTGAAGAGCTACGCGCAAGTTGCGAGTTCGGACTCACCACGGGTCGCACCTGCGGTCGCGCCCGTGGCTTCGCCAAACCCGGCGGGGCTGCGCCCCAAACCCTGCCAGAAGAAGAAATCGAATACGCACGGCCTGAAACTACGCGACGGGGAAATCGACCTGATACGGGCAAAAGCCGCCAGCCTGAATATGAGCGTGAATGCCTATATCCGCGCGAAGGCGCTGGGGGATGATTATATCGAACGCCCACCCGAATGGATGCGGGACGTTTTGCTCAAGCTCTACGTCGAACTTGCCGCGCAGGGCAATAACCTGAACCAGCTTGCCCGTAACGTGAACAAAGGCATCCTGAATGCGGAAATCGCCCTTGCCACGGCAGACAGAAACCGCGCCCCGCTGTTCAAAACGATGGAGGCTCTGCAACTGGCTTTGGCAGGCAGGAGGCCGCCCCATGATTATTAAATCGCACATTCGGGGCGGGTTTCGCAGCGCCGCCGATTATTTGAAAGAGCAAGGCCAGAACGAAAAGACACGCCTTGTCGAAATGAGCGATCCGCACGTTCAAAATCTGGACGAAGCTTTCCGCGCCATGTGGGCGGTGTCGGACGGCACCAAGGTTAAAAAGCCCCTGCATCACGTCAGCATTAACCCGATGAAGGATGAACGGCTGACAGACGCCCAAGTCCGCCGTATCTGTAAAAGGCTAGAAGAACGCTATGGCTACGTATCCGGCGAACACCAGCGCGTTATCGTTGAACATATCAAAGAAGGCCGCCAGCATTTCCATGTCATGTGGAACCGCGTCAGCCTGACGACAGGCAAACCGCATTATCCCTATATGCACAAGAAGCAGTCAAAGATTGTCGCGCGGGAGATGGAAAAGGAACTGGGACTGAAACGGCCACAGGCCAAAAGAACTGGAGGCGCGATAAGGCTCGGTAAAATATCTTCGAGCCAAATCCTTTATCGGCCTAACTTTGACATGGTTGCCAAAAGCTGTTTCAGCAACCGCATCCTTGTTTCATTGCCTACAAAGCCCGTTCTTTTCTCGCCAAAGTCGGATGCGCGTCAGGAACAGAACCCCAGGCCTCAACGTCCCAGAGGCGGTTTCTTTGCTGGTATGTGTGAAGCCCAAATAATCGATTTCCTCGCCGCCTGTGACGGGCAAATTACATGGGGGCAGTATTTCATGATATGGGGGAAAGAAGGGGCGATGAATCATGCGTTTAATTGATATAAAAGGGAAAAATGGCTCATATAGGCTGGATTGGTCGAATTTTTATTTGCGTACTACAGTACGCAGTGATATAGTGCCGGAGGCTAGAAATGACCGGTGAATCCAAGCCTAAACAGGTGCTTGTTTATGCCAATAGAAAGGGCTTCGAGCCTTTTACCGATTGGCTCTATGGCCTGCGCGACGTTATGGGGAGAAAACGCATTCTGGCCCGCGTTGTACGTCTTGAGTATGGGGACTATGGCGATTGCGAGCCTGTCGGCGAAGGATTGAGCGAATTAAGATTGTTCTTCGGTCCCGGCTACCGGGTTTATTTCGGGGAACACGACGGCAAAATCATCGTCTTGTTATGTGGCGGCGACAAAGCCACCCAGAGCAAGGATATCCAAAAGGCAAAAGCCTACTGGAAGGAGTATTTGGATCATGGGAAAATACAGAAAGCTTAGCGAAGTCGAAGAAAGCTACCTCCGCAATCATCCGGAGGAAGTCGACGACTACGTTTCAATTCTTTTCGACGAATACGCCAAGGACGGCAACACTGCCGCCCTTCTCTCGTCCCTGCGCATCGTCGGGCGCGTCAAAGGCATGAGTCGCCTTGCCGAAGCTTCCGGCATCACGCGCAAAGGCATTCAGAAGGTTCTTTCGGAAGATGGAAACCCGAAATTCGAAAGCGTCAACGCGATTATGCAAGCGATGGGGTATAGGTTGGCAATAATGAAATCCCCACAAAAAAATCACTCAAATTGAGATGTCCCTGCATGTGGTGCACTTCATGGTAGAAACTTTGTCGAAAACACACTACACTGCCGCCGCGTTAGCAACACACGGGGCAATGGAAACAGATGCCAGAATTTTCCGACGAAAATATCTTTAATCTTTTTGGAACAGAGGCGGCTGAGGACGAAACCATAGGCCGCTTTAAAGAGTATTTTTTTTATAACAACACATATGCCAATCTAATTTCGAGCTTACCATTACGTATTTTGGTTGGACAAAAGGGGATTGGTAAAAGTTCTCTACTAAAGCGCGCCTACCTACATGACCAAGAAGACGGGACGTTAGCCTTGTGGTTGAAACCAGGCGATGTTGCCTCTGTGTCAACCCAAACGGGCAACCCAGATTTTGTGGCTCGGGTTGAGCATTGGAAGGAGGCGCTAATAAAACTTATTGCGCAACAAATTCTCGGAGACAAAGCTGAGGAGCTGCTTCAGTCTAGTCGGCTAAAAACATTTGCATCAAGGATATCATCTTTCATTCCGGCATTAACAGACGTGGTTTCCAAGAACGCGGAAAGCATAGGTGCTGTTTTTGACAAGGCGGTTATTAGCTCATTTATTGCAAAAGAAAATATCAATATATACATTGATGACATCGACCGTGGCTGGTCTGCAACATCGGCAGCTATTAATAACATCTCGGCACTTTTAAGCGCGATGCGGGATATTACTGGTAGCGAGCAAAAAATTCGTTTTAGGCTAGGGCTAAGAAGCGATGTGTATTTTCTAGTCAGAACGGCTGACGAGTCCACTGATAAGATTGAAGGTAATGTTATTTGGTTGTCTTGGACCAATCACGACATACTCTGCATTATGGCAAAAAGAATAGAAACATTCTTTGATAAAAACAGCCCCATTCTGTCAAACATGCAGCAGTTAAATCAGGCGGATATCACGAAGCTTGTGCTATCAAAAGTTATAGATGCAAACTTCAGCGGGGCAGGACATTGGAGTAATCGCCCAATCCATAATGTCTTGTTGTCTCTCACTAGGCGCAGACCTAGAGATCTTGTGAAGCTCATGCATGGGGCTGCCAAAAATGCAGCATCCCATCGGCATGAACTTATCTCTTCAACGGATTTAAAGGCATCCTTTGAAAGCTATTCAAATGAACGATTACAGGACATCATAAATGAGTATCGAAGCGAACTGCCCGACATTGAAAAGTTGCTTCTAGAAATGAAGCCTACCAAGAAAGAGCGAACGACGGCAGAGAGTTATAAATTCACTACTGCTTCTCTAACTGAAAAATTAAAGAATGTTATGGGGCATGTGTCCTTTAGGTTCGTTAATGGTCGCCCCGTTACAGCAAGGTCTTTGCTGCAATTCCTATACAAGATAGATTTTATCACGGCTCGCAAGGATGGTGCCGAAGGAATTGATCGAAGGTACTTTGATAGAAGTCGTTTCTTAGCAACAGAGTGCTCAGACTTTGGGTTTGATTGGGAGATCCACCCTGCCTACAGATGGGCGCTTCAGCCGCAAGACGTCAATAGTATATTTGACACTATTGATGGAGATGTGCCCCGAAACGAGTAAGGCCACACAGTTCTAGTTTTATCAATTCGCAGAATTGCTGTTCAAAGCATCTGATGCAAGCGCATACGGCTTGTACGTGTCGTGACGCCCATTTTTTCTTGCCAGAGCCTTTGTGCGAGGTCTGTCAGCCGTTTACCCCGCAGCCATCCGGCAACGCCTTTTCCAATATGAGCGAAGCCCAGCGCCTCGATTTCATCGCAGCCTGTGAAGGCCGGATTACATGGCAAATGTATTTCCGATTTTGGGGCAATCCGTCCGGTGTTGGAGCCTGTCAGCTATGAGTAGTTGCAATAAAATTATATTTATAATCAAATAGATAAATGCTTGCATGATTTTTTAATGAGTAATCATGCAATATGATGTATAAATCACAAAGAACCGGAACCAAGGCTAGATGCACATGCCCCAACTCAACGAACTGAAAAAGAACTTGTCGCCCGGACAGGTCTATCGCCGTGCCGACCTTGCCCAATGGTCGAAGGCCGTTGATCGCCATTTGCACCAGCTGCAAGAGGATGGATCGCTGACCAAGCTGTCCGGAGGACTTTACTACTACCCCAAGAAAACAGCGTTTGGCGTTGCTCCGGCAGACGACAAAACTTTGGTTCAGGCATTCCTGAAAGACGACCGCTTTCTTCTGACATCCCCCAATGCCTATAACGCGCTTGGGGTCGGAACGACGCAGCTATACAATACGACCTATGTCTATAACCGGAAACGGCATGGCCGCTTCACCTTGGGCAATCGCACTTTTGAATTCCGGATGAAGCCCTATTTCCCGCAAGAGCTTTCAGAAGAATTTTTGCTGGTTGACTTGGTTAATAACATCGCTGAATTGGCCGAGAACCGCGAAGCTGTCCTTGCCCAAGTCAAACTGAAGGCCATGACAATGGACGCCGAAGCATTGTCCAAAGCTGTCCGCGATTACGGCAACGCGGCAACGAAGAAGTTCTTTGCCAGATGCAAGGCCAACGCTACAGTGAGCCATGCCATCCATTGAATTTCTGCATCACCATCCCGACTTTTCTTCCCTGCTGCAAATCGTGGCAGACGAGAAACGCATCGCCCCCGCTTTGGTCGAGAAAGACTATTGGATTATGCACTGCCTTTATGGCCTGCAGAAATTGGGCTTGGCATTCGAATTAAAGGGCGGCACATCCCTTTCCAAGGGCTATGGTGTCATTCACCGTTTTTCCGAAGACATCGATATTCGGATCGAGCCGCCTCCATCGATGAACGTCAAAACTGGACGCAACCACGACGCGCCCGAACATTGTGCCAGCCGCCAGCGTTTTTATGATTGGCTGGCTGAAACGATCAAGATCGACGGGATGGCCGATGTGCGTCGCGACACGGCCTTTGACGATTTACCCAAATACCGGAGCGGCGGCATCCGGCTGCATTATAAAAGCGCAACCGAAGCTCTCGCCGGATTAAAAGACGGCGTGTTATTAGAGCTTGGCTTTGATGATGTCGCGCCCAATACGCCAAAAGATATTAGCTCTTGGGCTTATGATTATGCGGCGAGCCGGGTGTCTATTATCGACAACCGCGCCAAGGCCATTGCGTGTTACCACCCCGGCCATACCTTGGTTGAAAAGCTGCAAACCATTTCGACAAAATATCGCCAACAACAAACGAACGGCTCTTTCCCCGCCAACTTCATGCGTCATTATTATGACGTCTATTGCCTGTTGCAGAATCCGGATGTTCTTTCATTCATTGGTGCGCCGGAATATACGGCACACAAAAAGAAACGCTTCCGTTCTGGCGATGATCCCGTCATCGCAGAGAACGAAGCATTCTTGTTGAACGATCACTCAACCCGCAGCGAATACGCCAAAGCCTACGAGGCCGGACGCGATTTGTATTACGCAGGCCAGCCGGAGTTTGC
>JAGWIK010000027.1 GCA_028866275.1 Alphaproteobacteria bacterium | reverse complement strand
GCCATACGCGACAGCATCGCCTGCATCTGGGCGTCGAACCCGTCGAGCAGTTTGCCGACTTCCTCGGTCGCCGCCTGCATCTTGCGCGTACGCGCATCGATTTGCGCCATGGCTTCGCCGCTGGTTTGATCGAACCGTTGGCCGACGCGCTCGACATCTGCCACCGCGCCGACGGTGGTCGAACGCAGGGTCGACCCCGTGCGTTCCAACTGCGCCGTGATTTGCATCAAGCCGCGATTGATGTCGTCGATCTGGCCCTGCATGCCCGTGCCGATGCGTTCCAGCTGTTCGCGGAAACCGTTGCCCGCGATCGAGATCTGGTTTTCCGCACGCGCGGTCGCTTCGGTAATCGCGGCGGTTTGCTTGACCACGTTTTCGCCCGCCTGCGCCAGACGATTGCCGCCAAGCGTCGCGCGCTGATCCAACAGGTCGAATTCGCGCAGCAACCGGTCGGCGGTGTCCGCCGCCTGTGTGCGCAAAGTCGCCAGACGGTCGCTGGCCGAGGCCAGAGCGTCAAGGCTTGCCGCCGTTTTTTCAACCAATTCTTTTTGTTCGCCCGACAGCATCACCGCGCCTTGCTGCATCGCGGCTATTTGTCCGGCCAGAATCTGGCCAAAGCCGGCCAAGGCCTTGCCCGCGTCATCGGCAATCTTACCGACGCGTTGCATTTCATCGGCCATATTGTTGCGCGCGCTGGCGGTAACGGAAATGAACCGGTCTGCCACGCCGATCAGGGATTGGTCTGCGGCTTCGGTCTGCGCCTTCAACGCCCGCGTCGCGGCTTCAATCTCACCGACGCTGCGTCCCAAAACGCCGGGCAGATGCGATGCTTCTTCGCGCACCGACGCCGCGGCATCGACCAGGGCCGATTCCGAACCCGACAGGTTGGCGCGCAGAATGTCGCTTTGCGTCGCAAGGCCCGCCGTCGCTTCGGCAACACGGGTGGCCGCGTCACGCGACATGTCAGACAGACGCTGTAATTCATCCTGCAACGATTGCTTGATCGTACCGAGGCTTTGGCAGGCCACATCGACGACGTTGCTGCCATCCTTGCCAACCGTCGCCAGCGTATCGCGCAAGGCGACGACGCGGGTGGTGGCGAATTCGGCCGCATCGGCCAGTTGCCGCGCCTGCGTTTCCGCCTGATCGCCCGCTTCGCCGACAAGACGAATATGGCTGCGTATTTTCTCGCCGGCGGTCGTCAGGCGCGCTTCGGACTGCTCCGCCGCTTGCGACAGGCTTTCGCCCTGCTGGCGCATGGATTCGGCCCCGGCTTGCGTGGCGACAGCAAATTGTTGGGTCAACGCATTCAATTTCTGCGCCGCCCCTTCGGTGCTGTCACTGAACGAACGCCCCGTGACGTCAAGCTGGGTGATAACAGCGTTGATCTGTTCGATGATCGAGGCGGATTCGACCTGCATCGCTTCGCGCAGATGGCGGGCCTGTTCCTGCATGCCCGATGTCAGCGACAGCAAGCCGCGGATCTGTTCTTCGGCCTGACGGCTTTGCGCCGCCAGCGCATCGGATTGCGCGACAAAGCCGGTGATCGAACCTTCGACGCTGGACAGCGTCGCCGCCGTCTGGGCGCCGATGGATTCCATCTGGCCGGTGACGCGACGCGCGCTGTCATCGATGCGTTCGGCGGCACGTTCCGCCGTGGCGGCGGTTTCGTCCTGCGCCAGCGTCAACCGGTTGAGCAAGCCGTTGACGACGTCGCGCTGCGCATCGAGCGATACGGTCAGCGCACGCTGGCGGTCGGTAATTTGCTGCGCAGCGGACGACAAGGTCGCGCTTTGCTGGGTAACGGCGTTGCCGAGGCTCGACAGCACCATCTCGGTCGACGAACCGACATCGCGGATTTCCGCAGCGCCGGTGGTGACTTTATCCAGAAGCGTACCAAGCACGGCATTGGCGCGTTCGCTGTCGACCTGCAAAGCGGCACGCATCGTCTGCACCTGTTCGCCGAGGCCGGATGCGGTAACGGCCAGCGTACGGGTTTGTTGTTCGGCCTGACGCGCATGAGTGTCGATCGTTTCCGCACTTTGGGCAAAGCCGGCCGTCGCGGCGGTAACGTTGGCCAATGCACTTTGCGCACGGGCTTCGATGGTTTCGGCGTGGCGCGCGATTTGCTGGGCCCCGTCGGTCAGGCGGATGGCGGCGCGTTCCGCCGTGGCGGCGGTTTCGTCCTGCGCCAGCGTCAACCGGCTCAACAACCCGTTAATCACATCGCGTTGCGCGTCGAGCGCCGCAGTCAAGGTGCGCTGACGGTCGGAAATTTGCTGCATCGAAACGCCCAGTTCGCCGCTCTGGTCGGCCAACGCGCGTTGCAATCCGCTTAGAATCGCGCCGGTGCTGGCACCCAAATCGCGCACTTCGACGCCGCCGGCGGTCAGGCGGCTCAGCAAAACGCCCAGTGTTTCCGCCGCGCGTTCGCTTTCGCCTTGCAGGGATTCGCGCAAATTACGCGCTTGTTCCTGTAATGCCGACGTCACAGACAGGACGGCGCGCGCTTGCTGCTCCGCCGCCTGCGCGTTTTGCACCAGAATGCCGGATTGTTCGCTGAAATCGACGCTGGCGAGTTTGACGTTACCGATGGCTTCCTGCGAACGGTCGCCGACAAGACCGATCTGGCGATAAATTTCCTGTAGCGAAATATTCAAATGCGCGATCGACCGTTCGGCGACTTCGGCGGCCTGCGTATGCGCCCCGCGCAGTTTGTCGAACAATTCGATCATCTGGGCGCGCTGGCTTTCATTGGCCGAGGCCAGCAATTTCTGCTGTTCGCCGATTTGTTCACCGACGACAGACAAAGACGCCGCCTGCTGCGTGATGTTGGCGCCGAGCGCGGCCAGCATCGTTTCGCTGCGCTGCGCGGCGGCGGCCAGATCGGTCGTCGTGGCGGCAATGCGCTGCGACGCGGTTTCCGTCATGTCGGCGAAGCGCGCCGAAGCCGTGTCCGCGCTTTGTGTCGCTACAACGGTAATTTGTTGCAATTTGTCACCCGTCACATCCATCTGGGCAACGGCGTCGGCCAATTGGGTCAGAAGACGGGTATTTTGCTGTTCCATACCAACGCGGATTTGCGCCGATTGGTCGGCCAGCGCCGATGTCGCGGCGGTAAGCTGGCGCATTACGCCGTCGATCTGATGGCTGCTGTCGATCAGCTTGCCGGCCTGTTCGCCGAACACGCCACTGGCTTTGGTCACCGCGCCCGAAGCGGTTTCGGCAGATTCGACAATCGTGCGCGTCTGGCGTTCGAACGCGCCGATATTGGCGTCGATACGGGCCAGCGTTTGTTGCGATTCCGCGACGGCGGATTCGTGGGTAACGGCCAGTTTGTCGTTCAACACCGACAAATTCTGCACGGCGCGGCCGGTGGTGTCGGCGATGGCGCCGGCATGGGTTTCAATCTTTGCGGCTTCGCCGTCGATCTGTCCGGCCTGCTGCGTCAACGCAGCCTGCAATTGCTCGATACGGGTTTGCGCCAAGGCCACCGTCCGGTCGATATGCGCGGCGCGCGCGTCGAGTTCTTCAGCCGTCGCCTGCGTCACAGCGCCGTAATGCGCGGTGGTGCGGTCGATAAGCGCATAAGCAGCATCGGCGCGTTCGCGGATGGTTTCGCCCAGCGCCGCGAATTTCTGTTCGGCACGCGCCAGATCAGCCCCGATATCGTCCGTCTGGCGGCGCAGAATGTCCTGAATCTGGGTCGATTCGGCCTGCAACGCGGCGGTTACTTCCTTGATCTGCGCGCCTGACGAACGGGCATTTTCCAGCATCTGATAGGATTGTTCGCCGACTTTGAGCGCCGCCTGTTGCAATGCGTCGACCGCGCGCAACGCTTCGCCGTCCAGCCCGCCGATTTCACGTTGCAGCCGTTCCGAAAGATCCGTGAATTGGGCCAAAGTCTGGCGCACGGAGTCGTCCTGTGCCGTACGCACCGCGGAAAAACGTTCCAGTAATTGTTCGAACGTACCCGCAGTTTGGGCCGTGGTCTTGCCCATTTCTTCGCCCATCGCGCCGATGCGCACATGGAATTCCTGCAAACGCGCAACCTGCTGGCCGAGATTTTCGCCGTAACCGGCCAGCGTGCGAAGCCCCTGTTCCGCGCTGCTGTCGATTTGCTGCACGGCTTTTTGCACGGGCACGACGGCCTGGGTCGCGAACCCCTGCATTTTGTGATCGGTCGCGGCGATCTGGCTTTGCGTTTCCGCCAGAAGCCCCATCAGCCCTGCGGTCTGCTGGCGCAGCGTCGTGCTGGCGGCTTCGGCCTGTTGTTGAAGCTTCTGCGCGGTTTCGACCAGCGTCGCTTCGCCCGCGCGGGCACGCGACACCAGATCGTCATGCTGGCGGCCCAGCTGTTCGCTGGCCGATGTGATCGTGCGCGCGCCAAGCTGCGCGGTTTCGTTCAGGCGCGCGATCATCTTTTCATTCTGATCGACCGCGGCATAAATATCCTTGACCAGCGTTTCGCCGACCGCCTGCGTGGCGTCGCGCGCCGTCAGCACGCGTTCCAGAACATGCTGCAAATTCTGCAGCGCGGCATTGGCGCGTTCCTGCACCTCTTCGCCCGCCGATGTCGAC
Organism: Alphaproteobacteria bacterium; assembly: GCA_028866275.1. GTDB lineage: Bacteria > Pseudomonadota > Alphaproteobacteria > UBA9219 > UBA9219 > CAIXLI01. The sequence goes on along the minus strand of JAGWIK010000027.1, from coordinate 22,091 downwards.
GCCTTGCTCAACGCTTCGAACTGCGCGAGCTGCTGCGTGATTTCTTCCGTCAATCCCTTGACCTGTTCGCCGCTTTGTTCCGACAGGGCCCGCATTTTCAAAACGACGTCTTCGTATTTGCCCGTAGTTTCCTCCAAATGCTTGGCGACGCTGTCGGCATTACGGCGCGTCTCGTCGTTGACGACAGTGAAACGCAGCAACGCGTTGCCGGTGCGATCGTTCAAATCATTGACCGACTTTTCCCACGACGCGACAAAGCTGCCCGTGGTCGAACCGATACGATCGGCCAGCCCGTTCAAATCGCTATGACGACGATCGAGCCCGGCGTCGATTTCATAAAGCCGCGAGGTGAAGCGATCCATAAAGCTTTGCAGCCCGTCGACCTGCTGCGACAATTTTTCGCTAAGATGCACGGCCTGCTCGCGCGCCATTTGTTCGCTGGCATACAGACGATCCGCAACGCCACGCAAGACGGCTTCGGCCTCGCTGACGCGCGACGGCAACGTGCTGCTGAAATCATCCAGCGCGCGGGTCTGCGCGTCAAGCGCATTGGCCAGACGTTCGGCTTCTTCGCGCGCCATCGAGGCGCGTTCGAGAAAACGCGTCACCGACAGATCGATCTTGCTGGACAGGCCGCCCAGCGTTTCGGAAGCGACCGCCGCGGCATTCGTCAGGCTCGATTCCTGTAACCGCGAGGTATCGGTCAATTTCTTGCTGTCGCGCATCGCGCGATCCAACGCGTCAGCCATTTGCGCCCCGGCCTGCTCGACCTCCTCCAGTAACCGCGCGACCTGATCGCGCATGCCTTCGACCTGACGCGCGACGCCGTCGCCATTTTGCTGCAACTTGCCGTCCAGCACGCGCAACATCGTGAATTTGTCGTCCATCATATGTTCGACCTGCAGCATCGAACGGCGAATGACGTCCTGAATATCCTTGACCTGCTGCGTGCTGACGGACTCGAAACGCTCCAATTCGGCGCGGTGCGTGCGCACGCGCTCCATGATAGCTTCCAAATCATCCTGGCTGATGCTTTGCGCGCTGCGCAGCAATTCGATCTGTTCGCGGATCGCCTGATTGAAACGGCGGATGCGCGCGTCGGCCGCGCCGGACTCACCGGTAATGAGCGTCAACTGACGGCGCAGCGGGTCGGCGATGCTTTGAATATCGGCGGCGCGCTGCAAATAGGCAGTCACCATCCACACCATCGCGACCGGCGAAATGGCGGCGGACACGCCCACCGCCCAGTCGGCCAACGGCACGCCGGCAAAGTCGCGCGCGGGGCCGGCCTTGGCGATAACGGCCAGAACCGTGCCAACCCAAGCGACGGAAACGCCCAGCCCCATCCAAAAAGCGCGCGAGGACGGCGTTGTTTTCTTCAGATTGGTTTTGGAAGGCGCAGCCTTGGCTGCGGAAGGAACGGAAGCGGAAGGAGCGACGGGCGCAGGTGTCATCGGGGTCTTCTGCAAAGCCATTGTAACCTCTAAATGCCGTTTCTTAACGATACACGCGGCGCAAATGCTGAATCGTTTCGATTCAAGAACAAATAGCGACCATTCGGTGTCAAAACCAAGTCGCGCACCATAACAGTTTTTGGGGGGAGATGGGAAGCGTTAACGGATGGTAAAGAATTTTTTTTGTGGGTAACACAGCGACGCCAAGGCGACACTTTATCGATGCAAAATCGAAACGACAATCATGTCAGATACGGAATGATAATACGGGCTTGCACGGCAAAATTGGCATCAGCCATTAAGCCATACTATCCCGGGATTCGGCAACGAATACTCCAACCTCTGGCGGGTAAGAACTTGCCTGCCGTGATCTGTTTTACTTTCATCACGACAAAAACGGGAAAGAAAAAACGAATCAGCGCGACTTGCCCCTGCCCGTCTTTTTCTTGCTCTTCGCCTCGACATCGACGGCGATGAAAGGCACGCCGGCCTCGGCAAGCTTGATCATGCCGATTTCTATGCTGTCTTTCCATTTTGATTTGAGTTTGGCGTAACGGCGCATCGCGCCGACCGGCACGCACACGGCGGCCAATTGCAATTCGGCGATCAGCCCCGCGCACACCGCGCAAGGTTCCAGCGTGACATACAGCCGCGCACCGTCGATCTTTTTGCCGCCGCGCAACGCCTGCATCAAGGCCATTTGTTCGGCGCAATTAACCCACAGCGACTTTTTGCCATCCTGGTACCGTTCGGGGCGGCGGCGATCGACGCCTGCAGGAAACCGATTGGCGGCGGATGCGATTTCGCGTCCGAGCGCGTCGACCAGCACCGCGCCGACATGCACGGTCGGATGCGGGCTGCCGCCCTTGCTGACCGGCAAATTGGCCACCTCTTCCGCCCGCGCCAACCAATAACGGTGATCCAGCCAACCGTCGGGGCGGCGGGAGGCAACGGCGGCGGGTGGGGCTTTTTTCCTAGCAACCATGTTTTTCAACCTGTTATGCCTGATCCGATTTTTGCCGCATTTCTTTACCAATGTCTTAAAGAATTGGTCGCGGCCGCAAAATAAGGTATGAGGAAGCTATGGTTTACCCTTTTGCAAAACAGAATCCGCCGATGAGTGCTCATGAAATTCTGCATGCCGCCGCGCATGTGCTGGCTGCCGAAGGCGCAGCCCTTCGGAAATTGTCCGAAACGCTGGGCGACGGCTTCGTCCGCGCCACCGAAACCGTGCTTGAATGCAAAGGTCGCGTTATCGTCACCGGCATGGGCAAAAGCGGCCATGTCGCGCGCAAAATTGCCGCGACGTTGGCGTCGACCGGCACGCCGTCCCATTTCGTCCATCCGGGCGAGGCCAGCCATGGCGATCTGGGCATGATCACGCGCGACGATGTCGTCATCGCCCTGTCGAATTCGGGCGAAGCGCCTGAACTCGTCAATCTTATCAATTATACCCGCCGTTTTTCCATTCCGCTGATCGCCGTCACCAGCCGCGACGCCAGCACGCTGGGCAGCGCATCCGACATCATCGTGCCGTTGCCGCCGGAACCCGAAGTCTGCCCGATGGGCCTCGCGCCCACGACATCGACGACGATGATGCTGGCGCTGGGCGATGCGCTGGCGATCGCGGTCATGGAAAGCAAAGGCTTTACCGCCGACGATTTTCGTAATTTCCACCCCGGCGGCAAACTGGGCACGACATTATTGCGTGTGCGCGAGATCATGCGCAAGGACGGCGACATCCCCGTGGTCGCGCCCGACGACAAAATGCAAAAAGTGTTGCTGATTATGACGCAAAAAAGTCTGGGTTGCGCAGGCATCGTCGACGCGGAAGGCAGGCTGGCCGGCATCATCACCGACGGCGATTTGCGCCGTCACATGCAGGATGCGGACTTCCTGAACCGCAGCGCGGCACAGGTTATGAACGCGTCGCCGATGACGGTCGGCCCCAATATTCTGGCAGTCGAAGCCCTTAAGCTTCTCAACGACAAGGCGCGCACGCAATTATTCGTCGTCGAAAATGGCAAACCCGTCGGCGTGCTGCATATTCACGATTTGCTGCGCGCCGGCGTGGCATAATTCCATGCTTGACACCCACCGCCTCGCGCCATTGTCAGGCACCGCCGACAGTCTCGTCATTTTTCTGCATGGCCTCGGCGATTCCGGCGCGGGCGGATTGCTGGACATCGGGCGCATATGGCAACGCGCCTTGCCCAATACCGAATTTATTTGCCCCGACGCGCCGTTCGCCTTTGACATGGCGCCGCCGGACTTCGGCGGCAGGCAATGGTTTTCCTTGCGCGAATTTTCCAAACGCGCGGTTGACGACGGGGTCAAAAACGCCGCGCCGATTTTGAATGCCTATATCGATGAAATGCTGGAGGCACGCCGCCTGACGCCGTCCCGTCTGGCTCTTGTCGGCTTTTCGCAGGGCACAATGATGGCGTTGCATGTCGGCCCGCGGCGCGGCGAACCTGTTGCCGCGATTATCGGGTATTCAGGCAAGCTGTCCTGCGTCGAGACACTGCCTATGGAAAAGAAATCCGCGCCGCCGGTTCTGTTAATTCACGGGACGGCCGACGAGGTTGTCCCGTTTGAAGCCATGCGCGAAGCCGAAACGGCCCTGAGACATGCCGCAATTCCCGTGCGCACCCTCGCCTGCCCGGGTCTTGGCCATGGTATCGACGATGCGGGCATCGCCGCGGGGCAGGGATTTTTGCAGCAATATCTTATAGCTGCATGATGCCGCCCCATAAAGGCTAGACAATTAAGCGAAGCTTCATCACATTATGGTTAAATGGAACTGATTCGAAGGCTGTGCTTCCGGCCTTTGGGGAGGGGAAACGGTCGTGATACCGTCGTTGGAGAATTGTCCATCCCTTGTGCTGAACGCGGATTATCGCCCGCTCAGCTACTTCCCGCTTTCGCTTTGGTCTTGGCAGGATACGGTCAAGGCCGTTTTTTTAGGCCGCGTCGACATCCTGTCGGAATATGACCGTTGCGTTCATTCCCCCAATTTTGAAATGCGCCTGCCCAGCGTCATCGCGTTGCGCGAATATATCGCCCCGTCGCGCTATCCCGCCTTTACCCGGTTTAATGTTTTCCTGCGCGACAGTTTCCGGTGCCAATATTGCGACCGGCGCAAACCGACGCCCGACCTGACTTTCGACCATGTCATCCCGCGATCGAAGGGCGGACGCACATCGTGGGACAATGTCGTGACCGCCTGCGGCTTCTGCAATAGCCGCAAGGGTAGCTTGCTGCCCAGCCAATGCGGCATGCATCCGCTGCGCGCGCCGTGGCGGCCGCACAGTGCGGAATTGCAGGAAAATGGCCGCGCCTTTCCGCCCAATTACCTGCACGACAGCTGGCGCGATTATTTATATTGGGACAGCGAACTGGAACAGGGATAGACGCCGACTGGGCAAAAAGGGCCCGGCCCCAACCCCATACCTTACTGACAAACATAGAAAAATTTATGGCACGCCCTTTGCTTATCTATCGGCGGGAGAATGGGTATGACCGCCATAAATGCCGTAACCGCCTCGGACAGCAATGTCACCTTGGCCGACAACGCCACAGCGGCGACGCCTGCGCGGGGCATTATCCTGCATGATCAGGATTCGTCGCCAACGACCACGACAACGATGAGTTTTGGCGATTTTCTCGACATGATTAACCCGCTGCAGCATATTCCCGTTATCAGTTCCATCTATCGCGCCGTCACCGGCGACACCATCAACCCCGTGCCACGCATTGCGGGCGATGCCCTTTATGGCGGGGCGATGGGCGTGGTATCGGCGGGAATCGGAGCCTTGGCTGCTATCGGCGACGAAGCTCTGGCCGCCAATGACGGCGGCAAAAGCGCAGCCGGAACATTGATTGCGGCAATAACAGGTGACGACAAAGCCACGCCATCCCAACCCGCCGCACCGGTAAAACTTGCCGCGACCCAACCGGCCTCGCCCCCGAGTCCAGCCCCTGCCGCCACGGCAGTGGCAAAAACGGCATCCGCACCTGTCGCCGTCGCGGCGGCCACATCCACACCTGCGCCCAGCCCTGCCGGCGTAGCCCCCACAACCGCGATTATTACCCCCACGACGCCGCCCGATGTGCTGGCGCGCACGGTTGCGTCAGCTTATGCCGCGGCACAGCACAAAGCTGGTGCGACAACGCAAGGCAACCGTCTGCAGCAAGCGGCAGCAGCGGCGCAATCGACATCCGACCCCGATCTGGGACTCGCCCTTAACACTTCCGCCCTGCCTTATGGCGGCATTATGGATCCCAAGCTTTTGCAAAATGCCATGCAAAATCAGGCTATGGCACTGGCGATGGCCAACAAACAAGGCATATTGGCGACGGCCCACAGCATTCGTAACAGCCGGTTCGCCGTCGCGCATCCGGCGACGACCTCGGCGACAGCAACCACAACCGCAGCAACCGCCCCGACATCTGCCCTGCCATCCGCAAATCGGGCTGTGGCGACCGCCGGCCCAACGCCTCTCGATTCAACACCCGTTCCTACAACCGCGGCTATCACCGCCAATGCATCGCAAGGCCTTCCCTTGCCTTTACGCAGCGATGCGCGGGCTTTGAAAGGCCTTAATATGTACAGGGAACATGCCGCCGTCATCATGCCGATGGTCAGCGTGCCGTCAGGCCCCCTGAACGGCTTTGCCAATTAAGAGCTTGACCTGACCGCGCCAAGCCATGACATTCGGCGAGTTCGTTTCGCATCCATGCATCGCTGTCATGACCAAAACCTATACGCTTCAGGAAATCGCCGCCGCCATTGACGCCCCCCTTATCGGTGACGGTGCGCAGACGGTAACACGGCTGGCCCATCCCGCCGATATCACAGGCGACGCATGTCTTGCATTAGCAATGGACGCCAAATTATTGCCATTGCTCGAAAATCATAAAAATACCCCTGCGATTGTCGCCGCGCAGAATGAGGAAGAAAGCGGCTTCCTGACCACACGCATTCTGGTCGCGCGCCCCCGTCTGGCGATAGCCAAGCTAACAGCCCTTTTTGCCGAACCCGTATCCGTCGCCCCCGGCATCCACCCCCTTGCCGTCGTCGAACCCGGGGCCGTCCTGGGCCAGAATCCATCCATCGGCCCGTTCGTCTATATCGGGGCCGGCGCGCGGATTGGCGATAACGCCGTGCTTCACCCCCAATCCTATATCGGGCCAAATGCCGTTATCGGGCGCGACGCCCTGATTTACGCCGGCGTCAAAATCGGGGCCAGAACCGTCATCGGCGACCGTGCCATTATCCATTTTAACGCCAGCATCGGGGCCGACGGATTCAGCTTTGTCACGCCCCAAACCGGCAGCGTCGAAGCCGCCAAATCCAGCGCAAGCAGCACAGTAACAAAATCAAATACAGCCTTGATCCGCATATATTCTTTGGCCCCCGCCATGATCGGCGACGATGTCGAGATCGGCGCGAACAGCAGCATCGACCGCGGCACGATCGCCTCGACCTGTATCGGCAACGGAACAAAAATAGATAATCAGGTTCAGATCGGCCACAATGTCCGCATCGGCGATAACTGCATGATCTGCGGCCGCGTCGGTATTGCGGGCAGCGCGGTCATCGGGGACCGGGTCGTTCTGGGCGGTGCGGCCGGCGTGGCCGACCATGTCACGATAGGCGATGACGCCATCGCCATGGCGATGAGCGGTATTGCCGGCAATGTCCCGCCCCGCAGCATCGTCGGGGGCGCCCCCGCCGTGCCGCGCGAACGGGTTATGGAAAACATGTTCAATCTCGGCCGGTTAAAGCACAATTTCAAGAAAATCGAAGAATTAACGGAAAGAGTCGCAAGACTTGAGAAAACCGGCAAAAAAGACTAGATATTTCGCATTCACAAACGGTACCCTCCATGTCCAACACCCGCATTGACGAAATTCTCGACATCATCGCCCAGAAGGCCCTGATCGACCGCGGCAAATTGACGCCCGATGTCAAGCTGGCCGATCTTAACGTCAGCTCGCTCGACATGGTTGAAGTCGTGTTCGCGCTGGAAGACAAATTCGGCGTCCAGCTGCCCTTTAACGCCAATACATCGGGCGGCGACATACAGACCGTCGGGGATGTCATTGCGATGGTCGAGAAACAACTGGCAGGTAAAAACGAATTTTAACCATTTAATCCCTGCCTTTCCCTTGACTCGGACAGGCCGGAACCCCTATAAACCCGGCTTCGCGCCGTGGGCTGTCCCGACGGCACTTTACGTTTTAATGAATGAGGGCGGGGTTTCCCCGCAAATGGATCATGGCCCGTGTATGCACTGTCAGCGGCAAGAAGCCGCATTTCGGCAATAATGTCAGCCACGCGAACAACAAGACGCGTCGCCGTTGGCAGCCCAACCTGCAAATCTGTTCGTTTCCGTCGGAAATTCTGGGCAAAGCCGTTGCTTTGCGCCTGACCGCCAATGGCATCCGCACCGTCGAACATAACGGCGGCATCGATGCATGGCTGTTGGGCACGCGCAACAGCCGCCTGAGCGAGCCCGCGCTGAAGGTCAAGAAACAGATCGTCAAGGCCCAGGAACGCAAGAAGGCGTAATAAAAACCACCCTGCGGAAAATACAAAAGCCGGAACAGAAATGTTCCGGCTTTTTGCTGCCCATTAACCGTTGATTAAAGCCGGCAGGCATAGAGTCGCGGCCATGTCATCCCTTCCCGCCGCCCTGCTTGCCCAGACCATCGACGATCATATCGCGTGGCTTACGGCATGGACGCGTGTCGCCTGTTTCGAAACGTCCGATCATACCGCGCATGCCGACGCCCTGCCCATGCCCGACAGCTTTGCCGCATGGCGAGAGGAGGCCGCGCGACAGTTGCAGGACCAACCAGCCTTGCAGCATTTGGTCGATACCTACGATCAAATGCATCGTCTGGCGCGATTGGCTATTTTGAAAACGCCCGAAGGCGAACCCGTCACGCGCAGCGATTTCGTCGCGGTCACAATGAAATTTCAGGAATTAATGACGGGATTGCGCCGCGTCGAACGCGCGTTGGCGGCGGCGGAGTCGGGATTGGACACGCTGACCGGATTGCAATCGCGGGCGGGATTGCATGACGATCTGAACCGCGAACTGAGCCGCTTCAAACGGAGCAACAAACCGTTCTGCCTGGCGTTGATGGATGTCGACCATTTTAAAAACATCAACGACACCCACGGCCACGATGCGGGCGACAGGGTTCTGGCGGCCATCGCCAACCATATCAGCCGCAACCTGCGCCCGTTCGACGACGCATGGCGGTGGGGCGGCGAGGAATTCCTGCTGTGCCTGAAAGAAGCGGATATAACAAGCGGCCGCATCGCGCTGGAACGTGTGCGCACGACGCTTGAAAAAACGCCGATCACCTTGGGCGACGGCTCGAGCTTGCATGTCACGGCGTCTTTCGGCATCGTTGCCCCCGATCCGGCCGCCACCATCGACGATATGATATCGCGGGCTGACCGCGCGCTGTATCGCGCCAAGGAAGGCGGACGCAACCGCATCGAGAACGCCTGACTGTTCGTTATCAGCAAAGGGATTCCGTCATGACCGACAAACCCTGCATCGAAAACGCTACCTATGACGAACTTCCCCCGGGTCGTTCGGCCAGCCTGACGCGCACGCTGACCGGCGACGAGATCGCGCGGTTTGCCGCCGTATCGGGCGATGTGAACCCCGCCCATATGAATGCCACCTATGCCCAGCACGACATGTTCCACGGCGTGGTCGGGCACGGCATGTGGCTGGGCGGGTTGATATCCGCCGTGCTGGGCAACACGCTGCCCGGTGCCGGCACCATTTATCTGGAACAGGATATCAAGTTTCATAAACCCGTCCGCCCCGGCGATACCGTGACCGTGACCATCACGGTACGCGACAAACCCGCCGACAAGAAACCGCGGGTTATTTTCGATTGCCGCGCCGAGAACCAGAAACACGAAACCGTTGCCGATGGCATCGCTGTCGTGCTGGCCCCCGTCGAGAAAATAAAAACGCCGGAAACGGAAACGCCTGCGCTCGAAATCCAGACGCACGGGCGTTATCAAGCCTTGATGGAAGCATGCCGCGGTTTGCCGCCGATGCGCACCGCCGTGGTGCATCCGGTACAGCCCGAAATAATCGAAGCCGTGAACGATGCCGTCAAAGACGAATTGATTATCCCCGTTCTCGTCGGCCCGCGCCCGCGCATTATGGCCGCCGCCGCCGAAGCCAAAATCGACATTTCGGCGTGGGATATCGTCGATACGCCGCACAGCCACGCGTCGGGCTTCAAGGGTGCGGGACTGGCCGCCAAAGGCGACGTTCAGGCTATCATGAAAGGGTCGCTGCACACCGACGAATTGCTGGGGCCCATCGTTGCCGCCGATTCCGGCCTGCGCACCGAACGGCGATTATCGCATGTCTATATCATGGATGTGCCCGCCTATCATAAATTGCTGTTCATCACCGACGCCGTCGTCAATATTGCGCCCGACCTGAACGCCAAGGCCGATATTTGCCGCAACGCGATTGAGTGCTGGCGCGCGCTGGAATCCTGTAAAACGATGCCCGAAAATCGCGCGCCCAAGCTTGCCATTCTTGCCGCCGTCGAGGTCATCAATCCCAAAATGCCGGCGACGCTCGACGCCGCGGCATTGTGCAAAATGGCCGAACGCGGTCAAATCGCGGGCGGCATTATCGACGGGCCGCTGGCTCTGGACAACGCCGTCAGCAAAATCGCCGCCGCCGAAAAAGGCATCGTGTCCGATGTCGCCGGCGATGCGGACATTCTGGTCGTGCCGGAAATCGAAGCGGGCAATATGCTGGCCAAGGAATTGACGTTCTTGGGTCAGGCCGATGCGGCAGGCATCGTGTTGGGCGCACGAGTGCCCGTCATTTTGACCAGCCGCGCCGACAATCTGCGCACGCGATTGTCATCTTGCGCCGTGGCCGTTCTGCTGGCTGAGGCGCGGCGCAGAAACGAAGCCGGGGGCAAAGCCACATGACCGATACTATCCTGACCCTCAATGCCGGCTCGTCGAGCGTCAAGTTTCAGCTGTTCGCGCGTGACCCCGCCTTGTCGCGGCTGGCGGACGGCCATGTGACCAATATCGGCGGCAACCCCACATTCCATGCCGTCAACGACGCCTATCTGCACGACAATGTCACGACGACACTGCCCAAGGGCGCAACGCACGAACAGGCATTGCGCGCCATTATCGATTGGGTTCATGCCCACAATGCGGGGTGGAAAATAACAATCGCCGCGCATCGCGTCGTGCATGGCGGCACCCTGTTTACGGCGCCGACACGCGTTGATTCCCATATTTTTCATCAGCTCAAAGCCTTGTGCCCCCTCGCGCCGCTGCATCAGCCGCATAATCTGAAAGCTTTAGGCATTGTCGACGGGTTATTGCCGCATGTGCCGCAGATCGCCTGTTTCGACACGGCGTTCCACGCCCGGCACGACCCGTTATTCACCCAATTCGCGCTGCCCGCCGAGATTCGCGATAAAGGCGTGCGACGCTATGGTTTTCACGGCCTGTCGTACGAATGGATCGCCCATTATCTGCACCGCAATTATCCGGATCTGGCCCAAAGGCGCGTGGTCGTCGCCCATCTGGGCAACGGCGCGAGTTTGTGCGCGTTGCAGCATGGCCAAAGCATCGACACGACGATGGGCATGACGGCATTGGACGGATTGCCGATGGGCACGCGGTGCGGCGCGCTGGACGCCGGAGCGGTGATTTACATGTTGCGCGATTTGGGCATGCAGGCGGACGACGTCGAACAGATGCTTTATGCGCAATCCGGCCTTTTGGGGTTGTCGGATATCAGCAACGACGTCAAGGTTTTGCACGAAAACGGGTCTAAAGACGCGTTGTTCGCACTGGATTATTTCGCCATGAAGGTCGCGCAATACACGGCCATGATGGCGGTATCGATGAACGGCATCGACGGGCTGGTATTCACCGGCGGCATCGGCGAAAATGCCGGTTCGGTGCGCGATGCCGTCGTGGCGCGGTTGGCGTTCCTGAAAATTCCGGCTGTTCTTATCGTCCCCGCCAACGAAGAACGCATGATGGCGATGCAGGCAGTCACGTGCTTGTCGTCCTGAAATAACCGCTCTGCCCGTTTTCGTTGACATATATTCAAGGAATACATATAATTGGCAGGTTGTTACCTATAAAATGTTACTATGGCTATGAAAAATAATAGAAATTTTTTATTTTGGCTTGGCGCTGCGGTGACGTGCGGGTACGTAGCGGCAATGGCGGCGGGAACAGCTCGCGCTCATGATGATCCGGCTTTGCAGGCTCCGGCGTCTTTTACCCCTGTGGGGTCGGCAACAATGGTCGGCAAGGCCACTCCGGACACGCCAACAGGAAACTATAGCCCTGTAGGTCGGGCGGTGATGATCGGCATCGCGCCGTAAAAAACGCTGCCCAAACAGCATTGTCCCGGGGTCAGGCCCGGTCGAAATCACGCGCCAGTTCCTGCCGCACTTGTTCCGGCAAGATCGCCATATGGCCATAATTGGCATGCGTGACGGCAATGACCGCTTGCCGATCCGGCGCGATGAATTTCAGCACCTGCGCCGCCGTAAAAGAAAAATGCAGGAACTGTACCGACGAAGCCTTACCCTCCGCCGAGGTATAGTCGAGATCCTGTTCGGACGTGGCGTGGATGGTTTCGCCGTCAAAACGCAATTCGACGGTTTTTTCGACGCCGCCCAATGTCGACAGCACGGCGCGACGGCGGGTTTCGTCTTCGATTTCGAACATCACCGTCGCCGTTAATTCGCGGCCGTTCGGTATCATGGGATTATAAGCGCGCAATTCATCGGCCAATTGTTCGTCGCCGCCTTTTTCGATGCGCATCATTTCCTGAATTTGCAACCACATCGTGTCGTAATTTTCAAAATAAAATGTGGCATAAGGCCCCACCGCGACGCGGCGGTTTTTCTTGGCCGCCATAATGGCCGCGCGTTTTTCGGCGCGTATTTTTTCATACGCATCAAGCGGCAGAATATCGGCAGCGGTGATGGCATGTTTCATGTCACGCTCCTTCGCGCAGGATGCCATAGCTCATCGCGAAAATTTCGACCGGGTTCAGGGCGCGCGGCGGCGTTTTCGGCGGCGCGTCGCCCAGACGTTCGACGCCCTGCGCGATATGCGCGGCGGCCAACGGGCATTCGGACGCGATGAAGCCGGGCTGTTGCTTGTCTTCGGCTGCTTTCAGAACTTCGGCGGCTTTGCGCGCCACGGGTTTGCCGACCTTCAGCGCGACATCGAAATTGTCTTTCTTGATGCCCCACGACCCGCCATGCCCCGAACAGCGTTCGATGACGGTGATATCGTCCGATTGCGGCAGAAGTTTCAGCATTTCCGCCGCTTTTGCCCCCATATTCTGGGCGCGCGCATGGCAAGCCAGATGCAGCGCGACCGGCCCCGCCAGCGGTTTCATGCCGTCGGCCAGCCCGTGGCGTTTGGCGATATCGACGATGAATTCCGTTAAATCAAAAGTCGATTGCGCCAGTTTTTCGATCTGCGCATAGGCGGGATCGGATTTCGGCACGACCAGCGGCCATTCCAGTTTCAGCATCAGGGCGCAGCTGGGCACCAACGCGACGACGTCATACCCGTCGGCAATAAAGCCGGCCATTTCCGCCGCGACTTTGCGCGCATTGGCCGCGACCTGTTCCAGATCGCCCTGTTCCAGCTGCGGCATGCCGCAACAGGCGGGATAGACGACTTTGGTTTCAACGCCATTCCGCGCCAGCACGGCGCGCGCGATCAGCCCCATATCCGGGTCATTGTAATTCATCGTGCAGGTCGCGTACAAAACCGCCTTGCGTTTGCCATAGGCGGGCGCCGATTGATTGACGGCGATATCGTTCGCGGCGCGCGCGACGAATGTTTTCGCGGCATAAGGCGGCAAGGCGGCGTCATGATGCACGCCCGCGACCGTTTCCAGCACGCCGCGCGTGAATTTGTTTTCCGTCGCCGTCGCCCAGTTGGCGATGGGCGCGACATATTTTGCCAATTCCCCGTTGCGGTCGGTTTTCGTCAATTCGCGGTCGGCAAAGGCGACATCGCCTTTTTTAAATTCAACGGCGCGGTAACGCAGCATCAGATGGGGAAAATCAAGGTCGAAGCTGTGCGGCGGCACATAGGGGCATTTGGTCATAAAGCACATGTCGCACAAAGTGCAGGCGTCGACGACGGGCTTCAAATCTTCGGATTTAACGTCTTCGAGGCTTTCCGACGGCGTGCCGTCAATCAGGTCGAACAGACGCGGAAATGAATCGCACAGATTAAAGCAGCGGCGGCAGCCGTGACAGATATCGGCAACGCGGCGCAATTCGGCGTCCAGTTTTGCCTCATCATAAAAATCGGGATTTTGCCAATCGAGAGGATGGCGGGTCGGGGCTTGCAGGCTGCCTTCGCGCATAGGGATACCCGGATGCAGGAAATGAAAAAAAGAGGCGGGGTTTTGCCCCGCCTCTTGTCTTGTATCAGGCGGCTTTCTTCAAATCGTCGAGCGCACGCTGGAAACGGCCGGCATGCGACTTTTCAGCCTTGGCCAGCGTTTCGAACCATTCGGCGATTTCCTCGAAGCCTTCTTCACGCGCGGCGCGGGCCATCGACGGATACATGTCGGTGTATTCGTGGGTTTCGCCCGCAATGGCGGCGGCAAGGTTGTCCGACGTCTTGCCGATAGGCAGACCGGTGGCGGGATCGCCGACCGCTTCGAGATATTCCAGATGGCCGTGCGCATGGCCGGTTTCGCCTTCGGCGGTCGAACGGAACACCGCGGCGGTGTCGTTATGACCTTCGACGTCAGCCTTTTGAGCGAAATAAAGGTAACGGCGGTTCGCCTGGCTTTCGCCCGCGAATGCGTCTTTGAGATTTTGTTCGGTTTTCGTGCCTTTGAGCGTGGCCATGACGATTCTCCTTATTCATGAATGAAGGATGGTTGCGGTAATTTAGAACTATTCTAATGGATGTCAAGACGCGCGCATACGCGGCGCAACTGAGAATGATTATGAACTGGTGCGCACGCGCAGAACGACATCGATGCGCGATAGGCTTTTGCCCTGCGGCAATTTGGGCAACCGCGCGATGGGCACGGAGGCGGCAGGGATATCGGTCAAGTAACCGCCTTCTTCGTCAAAGATATGGTAATGGTCGCCGGTATTGGTGTCGAAATAAATCTGGCCGCCATCGATGACGACCTGACGCAGCAACCCCGCCGTGGTGAAATTGTTCAACGTGTTGTAGACCGTGGCCAGCGACACATGGGCGCGCATTTTCAACGCCGCATCATGCACCTGCTCCGCCGTGACATGTTTATCATGCCCGTCGAACAGCCACGCCGCCAGCGCCAGCCTTTGCCGCGTCGGGCGCACGCCCGCGCCTTGCAAAAGCGCCGCCAATTCGTCATGTTTCTGTTTTACCGACATCGGGCTATTATGCCCGAAACAGAAACGGCGAACAAGTGACGATTCCAATGCAAACATCGTGGCGGGGCAAGGTTGTCGGCAGCCTTTTGGGGTTGTTCATGGGCGGGCCCGCGGGCGCATTTGTCGGCTTCGTCGTCGGCCACATGCATGACGCTGCCCGCCACGGGGCGGCCTCTGCCAACCCATGGGCGGGCCTATGGGACAATGTGAGCACATTTTCCGCCAACGCGGAGCAAGCGGCCTTTACCATGGGCGTGGTCGTGCTGGGCGCAAAGATGGCCAAGGCCGACGGACGCGTAACGCGCGAGGAAATCGCCGCCTTCAAACGCGTATTCAACATTTCCGCGCCCCAGGAATCCGCTATCGGCACCCTGTTCGACCGCGCCCGGCAAAGCGCGGAAGGTTTCGAGCCTTATGCCTTCCAGCTGGCGCGGGTATTCGGACGCAACCCCGCCGTGCTGGAAGAAGTGTTAAGCGGGTTGTTTATTATCGCCGCCGCCGATGACGCCGGGCTGAGTTCGGCGGAAATTATTTTCCTGAAACGCGTCGCATTCATTTTCGGTTTTGGCGCGGAAGATTTCGCCCGCATCGCCGCGCGGTCGGGCGTGCGCATGCCCGGTGGCGATCACAATGGCAGTTACGGCGGCGGGAGCTCTTATGCCGGCAGCACACGCGGCACAACCGTTGAAGCCTATGCCGTGTTGGGCGTCGCCGAGAGCGCGTCGGTTGAAGAGATCAAAACGGCCTATCGCGCATTGATCCGCGAACATCATCCCGACAAATTGATGGCGCAGGGCATGCCGCCCGAATTCGTCGCCACGGCGACGGAGAAAATGAAACGCATCAACGCCGCCTATGACACCGTCGGCAAATTGCGGGGCATCAAATGAAATGCGTGCCGTCGCCTAATTTCAACGCGCGCGCCGCCAATATCGCGCTGGAATATATCGTCCTGCATTACACCGGCATGCGCAGTGCGGCAGAAGCGCAAGCGCGGCTGTGCGATCCGGCGGCGGAAGTCAGCGCCCATTACATGATCGACGAAGATGGAAGCATAACCCGCCTGGTCGACGAAAAACATCGCGCCTGGCATGCGGGACGCAGTTTCTGGCGCGGCATTGCCGATGTGAACAGCGCGTCCGTCGGCATCGAAATCGTCAATCCCGGACATGAATTCGGTTATCGTGCCTTTCCCGCGGCGCAGATCGAGGCATTGCAATCACTGCTGCACGATATCATCGCGCGGCACGGCATGGATCCGGCGACATGTTTGCTGGCGCACAGCGACATCGCCCCTGCCCGCAAAACCGACCCCGGCGAGCTGTTCCCCTGGGCAAAGCTGGCGCAAGACGGGCTGGGCCTGTGGCCGCAACCCGACAATAGCAGCGAAGGCGATGCGACCGCCCTGCTCGCCGCCATCGGTTATGATGTGACCGACCCCGTCGCGGCATTGACGGCATTCCAACGGCGTTTTTATCCGGAACATATGACAGGGACTGCCGATGCCGGAACCGTGGCGCGGCTGTGCGCGGTTAAACGGGTTCTCGGCTAAACCAGCTTCGCCACCGCGCCGCCGTTTCGGCGCGGCCATACATGGCGGCATGCACCGCCGTGACGGTCGCCAGCATGAAAAACGCCGCGTACATAACGTCGCTGAAAAAATGCGCACCCATGACGATGCGCACGAAACCGAACGCCGCCCCGGCCGCCATCATCGCCCAGAACACGCGGCGCGCGCGGCGGCGCGGCACGACATAGGCAAATACGGGTAGGAAAAAACCGAACGCGCCGTCGCCGGATACAAAGGATTCATTGCGTTTGGGGTGCGGTTGCGGAATTAACGCGGGCGAAAAAGGTGCCGCGCCGCCGAATGCGGTGACTTCGCGCGGGCGGGCGCGGCCCCAATGATCCTTGAACCCCGCATTGGCGACCAATCCCGGCGCGATAAGCAGCGCGAGCAACAGGAACAGCCACGCCTTGGCGTCACAGCCCAACAACGGTTTGCGACGCGCCCACGCCGCCACGGCCAAAACGGCGAACCCGACGCCCAAGACGCGCGCGCCGTCATAAGCGCCCCAATGTAGCGCGACACAGATGGGATTATCGGCCAGAAAAAACCCGCCGTCGGGACGGTAAAACAGACCAGCCACCCACAAATCGACCGGCGGCCAGATGACGGGCAAAGCGAGCAGTGCCGCGAACAGGATAAAAAACAAAACCATGCCCGCATTATAGCGCGACATTTTCTATCGCCACAACATGTTCTGGATCCCTGCTTGCGCCGGGATGACGTTCGTGGGAAACGGCGCGGTATTTACGCCGTTTCCATATTTTGCACCCGTGCTGATCAAAAAGCCGTCATCCCGGCACAAACCGGGATCCAGAAACGCCGGGCCGCGCCATGAGCCGCGTCCCTTACGGGTGCGCTTTCTTATAAGATTCAAATTCGTGGCGCAGTTCGTCGATGGCCTTAGCCTGATCCTGCAATTGTTTGGCCTGATTTTCGTTGGCCGATTTAAGTTGTTGGATTTCGGCATGATCGACATCGAACAGATGTTGCAGTTTTTCAAGCCAGTCATGCAGTTCCTGAATCGCGCGCGTCAGAACGGGAACCAGCTCGGCATAGGCAAGGCTCTTGGTATGCATGTTGTCGTTCGCCGTCGTCACGACTTCGGGCACGACTTTTTCAACATCCTGCGCGATGAAGCCGATCTGGTGGCGTTTCTGCCATTCCTGCGTTTGCTTGATCCAGTCGAACCCGACGGGGCGCAATTGCATGACTGTATCGAGACCATAGGCCAACGGCGTGATGTCTTTCTTCAAACGACGGTCGGACAGGTTGGTATAGGCCGCCGCCCCCGCAACCGTACCGTTGACCTGCAAGGTGTAGGATGGCGAGGCGGTGCCGATGCCGACATTGCCCGCACCCGTTATACGCATACCGCTTGCCGAACTAGCCCACGGCGCTATGACAAAACCACCGGCAGCATTCATCGCAGCATTTCCATAAATGATGCCCATATCGCTCGGTTGGGAAATAGGATTATATGCACCACTTGAAAGAGAGTAGAAACCAGCCCAATCTGAATTTCCTGCTGCAGTAGATTTCGAACTGTCAAAAATCTGAACCCCCCAGTTTCCACCGGCTGTCGCGTTAACCTGAAGAGCCATTGTCGGCGCCGTCGTCCCAATCCCGACATTGCCGCTAGATGTAATCCGCACGCGTTCAATATTAGTTTCAGAGTCGTTCGTATAGAAAGCCAATCCAAGGTGGTCACCAAAGGTCGTTCCGACGTCGTCAACCGCAGCAATTCCAGCCCACTTCGCCGATTCGTGAGCATTAATATAACTCGACGTTTTCAGTTGCAGACCGATTCCGACGTTTGCGTCTGCTACATTGTCCGGATTCTGCAAAACGGCCCCCCACTGCAGGCTGTCCACGCTTGGGGCGGCAACATGAAACGTCGCCTGCGGCACCGTCGTCCCGATGCCGACATATCCCGTGGTGCCGATAACCATCTGTTGGGTATTGTTCGTAAAGAAACCCAGCGGATACGAACCATAAGTGCCGACCAGCATCCCTTCGCCGCCGCTGACCGTCGTGCTGGGGGCGCCGCCGCTCATCTCGACAAAGCCGTACTGATCATTCGTAGTATTGGGATAGGCGAACAGGTCGATCGACGACGACGACGTATTGTAGCCAGAAAATTGCGCCGTCGGCACGATTTGTATATTAGCCTCCGCACCGGCATATCCACTGCCCGTTCCGCCGTAAATCTGCAAAGCCGCCGCGTTGCCGTTATAGACGATCTGTCCCGACGACGTATCGTTCAAGGTCAACGCGCCCGTCAGATTTTCGCCACCCGCAACGTCGAGCGCCGCCTGCGGCGATGAACTGCCAATCCCGACATACCCGTTCGACCCGATGCGCATATATTCGTTGTAGGCGGAAGAACCTGTCTGGATGCCAAAGGTCATGGCAGGGCTGTAGACGCCGCTGCCCGTCGTCGACACCGCGCCGATATAGGCGCGTTGCTTATCACCCGCAGCATTGGTGGCGGCAAGGTCTAGATAAGACGCACTGCTGTCGGTCGCCGAGGTGTTATAGATTTGACCGACCGCGCCGGAGCCCGTCGTCCAGGGTTGGGCCTTCGTGGTCGATATGCTGACATAGGCCGTGCTATCGGCCTTGGCTACCGTCAGGGCGTCGAGTGCCGAGGCCGTGCCGATACCAAGGCCGGTGGACGACCAGTCTGCTACTTGTGTGCCCTGTGACGTAATATCGACATGGCCAGTGCCCGACGTATAAAGACCCGTGGTGGTGTCGCTGGCGCTGGCCGCCGGGTTCGGCGTCGATGCCGACGCGCCGAGATAAAGGCCTGAACTCGCTCCGCTGTTTTCCAACGAAACCCACGTCGTGCCGTTCCAATATTCCACCGCCGATGTGCCCGAATTGTACCGGATTTCGCCGTTGGCCAGCGCCGTGCCGGTGGGGCGCGAACTGCTCGCCCCGTTCGGCAAGGCCAACGCGTCCGTTTTTTGTGACAAGTCGAGGGATACGACAGGGGTGGTGGAACCGATGCCGACATTGCCGCCTGAAGGCTGCAACGCGACCGCATGACCGGATGGGTTAGAAATCGTGAAAGAGTTATTTGCTCCGTAAGACAAAACGCCAAAATCCGTTCCAGATGTCCCATTCCAGGCTTCTGTAAACCGAAGGTAATTGTCAGCCGTCGCAGTGCCGGAATTTCTAATCCAAACTGCTGTACCCCCATTGTAACCGGTATTGGAGAGTGGATTCTCAAATATGGCGGCAGTTGCAGTGCTCACGGAATCCAATGCGGCTGCTGGCGAAGCCGTGCCAATCCCGACCGAGCCGCTGACGATAAAACCGTTCGTCGGCGCGACGGTGCCGGCATAACCGCCGACGGCCATATTACCGTTAACATCAAGTTTATTGGTCGACATATTGCCACCGCCGATATACATACCGTTCAGGCTGGCGGTGAAAACGTTGGTCCAGGTGATGGCGTCGCCGGCGCTGTGGCCGTAACCGTTAGCCGAACGGAAGGTCATGTAACCGCCCGCCGTGCTGGTCCCGCTGTCATTCACGTGCATTTCTATATCGTCGGCGTCTTCGCCGCCGACGGTGAAGGTCGGCGAGGTTCCGCCATAGCTGTTCCAATACCAATGTTGCCGTCCCGCGCCGTCCTGCTGCATCCATGCCGCATTGCCGTTGGCGGTGACGCGGTAAATGTAACCGTCAACTTGTGTGTTCCCGTTGACTTCCAGGGTTGCAGCCGGAGACGTTGTCCCGATGCCGACATCACCCCACGAGGTCACCGTCATACGAGGATACCACGTGCCGCTCGAAGTTGCGCCGACAACAAACTTGTCTCCATCAGTCGGCCCACCCGGATTATCCCCTATATTGACGCGCAGCTCGGTATAATCTGGTGAGGCATTATAACGCGCGATCCAGAGCGGGTCAGTGTTATTGCTTGCCCCCAGGAAATAGAGATAATTGCCATAGGTCGCCGTTTCCGTCGCAGTATTCGAACTATCGCTGCCAACATTTATGTTGCCGTTAACTTCCAAGGCCTGCGTCGGCGCTGTCGTCCCGATGCCGACGTTGCCGGCTCCAACGGTGCCGATATTGGTGCCGAAGATGGTGTTGCCGATATTCAGGTAATTGGATGTGCTGGATGTCGGCGTGTCGACCGATGAACCCGTGCCGATCAGGATGTTGTTGGAACCGGTGGTGAGGGTCGCGCTGCCAACATTGGCGCCAAGGACGGTATTATTTGCGCCGCTTGTAAGCGCAAATCCGGATTTATATCCGACCGCAGTGTTGGCGGTTCCCGACACCGAATGCAGGCTTTGATACCCGACGCCAACGCTGTTGCTGGGGGAAAATGTTTGCAGAGCCCCTGGCCCTATAGCTACGTTAAATCCCCCCGTCGTATTATTTGCCAAGGCCACATCACCCATGGCAACATTCGCATTGCCTGTCGTGTTGGAATATAGCGCATGACCAACCGCTGTGTTTTGATAACCGCTCGTGTCGGCCGCTAAGGCCTGATATCCAATTGCCGTGTCGCTTCTTGCTGATGTCCCCAGTGCTGTGCTGCCCAAGGCCTGATAACCGACGGCGATATTACCTGTGACTTGTGTGCCAATCGCGGTCTGATACGCCAACGCCCCGCTGCCAATCGCGATGCTGGCGTCGGTGGTGTAGTCGGGCGGGAAAGCGACGCCCGTTTGGCCGCCGATCAGCAGAGCCCCGGTGCCGATATTGATGCCGCTGGCGTTAAAGGCGGCAACTTGGGTACCGTTTTCGGCGACATCGACTTCGGTGGTGCTGGCGGAATAAAGGCCCGTTCCGGCGTTGCTGCTGTTCTGCGGGTTAGTCGCGCTGGCCGACGCGCCGAGATAGATGCCAGAACCCGAACCGCTGTTTTCCAGCGAAACCCATGTCGTGCCGTTCCAGTATTCCACCGCCGATGTGCCGGAGTTATAGCGGATTTCGCCATTGGCCAGTGCCGTACCGGTGGGGCGCGAACTGCTCGCCCCGTTCGGTAAGGCCAGCGCGTCGGTTTTCTGCGATAGGTCGAGCGACACGACGGGGGTGGTGGAACCGATGCCGACACTGCCATTTTGGATGATTGTGTTGAAGCTTGAACCAGTGTCCAGATAGATCGCGCGCGACCCGTCCCCCACATGGACAAAGTTATCAACGCCCAAATCAATTACAGATTTTGCATTGCCGCTCGTATCCTTGCCCTGATAGGAAACATTATTCGGAATAACGATGTTACCCACAACCTGTAGCGGCGCGATGGGGGCCGTCGTCCCGATCCCCACGCTACCCGCCACGATCATGCCGTTGGTCGGGGCGACTGTGGAACCGGCATAGCCGCTGGCGCTGCCGATCGCGACGCCGCCATAGACATCGAGTTTGTTGACGGGCGTGGTGGTGCCGATGCCGACCAGACCGGAACCGTTATCGAGAACGTTGTGATAGGTGGTAATTTTATTGGTATCATAGACCGTAAAGGCCGTCAGGCCGATACCGTTGGCCGTCTGGGTCGACGCCAGCACGCCGAAAATGGGGTTGCCCGAACCGATGGTCGCGCCGCCGATGCCAAGCCCGCTGTAATAACCGCCCATGGCGGC
>JAGWIK010000075.1 GCA_028866275.1 Alphaproteobacteria bacterium | reverse complement strand
GCGGATATCGAGGCGCAGAAATCCGAAATAGGCTGGGGCCACCAAATCCGTTCCTATGTGCTGCAACCCTATCAAATGGTCAAGGACGCCCGCACGGGGGCCGAAACCAGCCAGTCGCAGGCGGTTCTGGACGGCGATATCGATATGTTTTTACAGGCCTCGCTGGCCAGCCGCATCAAAGGGCATGTGGAGTAGGCGTATTTTTTGCCGTTAACCATAGAAAATATTTGGTTTCACTGCGGTGAATTTGCATAACTACGGCCATGACGCCGTCAAGCAAACGAAAGACAATTGTCGCCCTGTGCGAGGCCATGAGACAGCAGGCAGGCAATCATGCCGCGCCGCAGCCTGCTGATTTCAGGCACGTCATTCTTTCCGATGTCGGCGCGCGCATAAAGAATGAAAGATCTTTGACGTCCGAGCAAATGAACGCCTTGTCCGACGTTATTATGTGGTTGCCGCAGGTTCTGCGGGGACGCAGGTTTGTCAATACAGCCATTTTTCAAGTGAGCTGGATCGCAAAAGATTTTCACCGCAAATTCGGCAGAGAAAATCCGAATGTGCAGAGCCGCTTGATTTATCTGGGCGTTTTATCTTCGCCTGGCGGCGCGGATTTTACTCAGGGATTTATCGAAGCTTTCAATGATACTCAAGGCAGGCTGACGGTATGGGCCAATAACTGCGTGGCCAGAAGAGGCGCCAGAACACCCGGACCTGCCGTTCGGTTTCCGTCACCTTAAGAGAGAAACGCTCCTTACTTTGTCCCCGTTTTTCTGGGTGCGGGCGGCGTATCCTCCAACAAACTTGCCGCCGCCTGCCGCGCCGCGTCCGTGACCTGCGCCCCGGCCAGCATGCGCGCGATTTCCTCGCGGCGCGCGTCGGCGTCCAGAACATCGACTTCGGTTGTCGTGGCCTTGCCGATGACGCGTTTGGCGACGCGTAAATGATGGCGTCCGCGCGCGGCCACTTGCGGGCTGTGGGTCACGACCAGAACCTGAACCTGTCCGGCCAGATGCGCCAGCCTTTCGCCGACGGCTGATGCCACCGCGCCGCCGATGCCGGTATCGACTTCGTCGAACACCAGAACCGG
>JAGWIK010000074.1 GCA_028866275.1 Alphaproteobacteria bacterium | reverse complement strand
GCTGTTTTTGCCAATCCATCGCCGTTTCCGGCGGGCAGGCGGGTTTCCAGTGCCGCCAGTTGCCGCGCCACGGTCGCGATAATGTCTGTGCGCGTCGCCTCGATCTGCGCCGTGACCTGATACCATTGGTCGCCCAGCTGTTTTTGTAAATCTTGTGGCAGGCTAGACGCGGGGGCGGGGGTATTTTCTGCCGCGCGGCGGGCGGCATCAATCGCCGTGCGCATGGCGGTGAGCGTCTGGTCGATATCGGCTATCTTGCTTGCCACACGTTGATCGATTGCCGTTTCCATATGGGCGCGCAGGGATTCAATCTGCGCGGTGACTTGATACCATTGATTTTTGAGGCGTTCGGCCAGATCGGGTGGCGCCGCCTGTTCAATTTGCGACAATCGTGTGGCAACGCCTTCAAATCCGTCGCGCGCCGCGTTGGCCGCATCCATCGTATGCATAACCACGGCACGGGCTTGCCGTTCGGCATGTTGTTCGATTTGGGCGCGGGCGTCGTCGATCTGTGCCATGATTTTCTGCCAATCTTCCTGCAACGCGTGCCGGACATCGGCGGGCAGGTTCTGCTGCAGGCTGTTTTTCAGAACGGCGAATTGCGGTTCGATCTTGTCCGCCAGTAATTGCGCCACGCCGGACAGGATGTGCGGCGTCACGTCATCCGCGGCAGCTTGTGCGGGGGGTGATGCCGGCGCTGCGGCCAAAGCCTCGACCTTGGCGTGAATTTGCGCGATTGCCGCCGCCAGTTCGGCCATGTCGTCACGGATATCGTCGGCGGTGCGGGCGCGAATCTCGTCCATCCGTGAGGTCATCTGATCGAGCTTCTCGCCTAACGGTTGCAACAAATCTGCGATGCCGGGCGCGTCGGGATCTTCGCCGCGAGCCAGTTTGCCCTGCATGCGTTCCGTTGTTTCCGACAAGACTTTGCCGCCTGCCTGCAGCAAATTGATGGCGCCGAACATGCGTTCACCCAGATCGTCTGCCGTCGACGATAACCGCGCCAATGTTTCCTTGGTCTGATCGGCATTGGCGCGCAGGCCCATTTCGCTGAGCGTCAGCGATTGCAGCGTTTGCGCCACCTGCTTGCCCGTAATCTGCGCGATTTCG
>JAGWIK010000001.1 GCA_028866275.1 Alphaproteobacteria bacterium | reverse complement strand
CGACCCCGTCCTTACCAAGGACGTGCTCTACCCCTGAGCTACGGCAGCTTTGGCGCGTATTTTTCGTCTTTTGGGGAAAGGCTTCCCCGAATCCGCCCCGGCGCGGCGGGTACAGGCGCGGCTTTTTGCCATACTCGCCCCGGCAAAGCAAGAACCTGTTGCGTTGATGCGCGGTTTGGTGGAATTTGCCCTTTCTGTCGCCTATAAATCGCCTGAATCACCGCCAGATCGCCGGGTTTGTTAACAATGTCTTCCGCCACACCATCTGCCGCATCCGCCGCCAGACCGCGCCCCGTTGTTTTATGCATCCTCGACGGATGGGGTTTCCGCGAAGACGGCGCGTCCCCCCACGGCAAATATGACATCGGCCATGCCGCCGACGATGCCATCGCCCGCGCCCGCCTGCCCGTGTTCCGCAAATACTGGGCCGCGAACCCGCACGCCCTTCTGGACGCATCCGAAGAACATGTCGGCCTGCCCGCGGGGCAGATCGGCAATTCCGAAGTCGGCCACATGAATCTGGGCGCGGGCCGCGTGATATTTCAGGATCTGCCCCTGATCGACCGCGCCATTGCCGACGGTTCGTTTGCCGCCAATGCCGCGTTGCTGGCGCACATTGCCGCGCTGAAAAAATCGGGCGGCACATGCCATATTATGGGGCTGGCGTCGCCGGGCGGCGTGCATGCGCATCAAAAACATATCGTCGCGCTGGCGCGCATCGTCGCCTCGTCCGGCGTGCCGGTGGCCATCCACGCTTTTCTTGACGGGCGCGACGTGCCGCCGCAAAGCGCAGCCGAACAGATCGCGCAATTTACCGCGGATCTGCGCGCGCTGGATGTGCGCACGGTGGGCAAAGCGCGACTGGCAACTTTGTGCGGCCGCTATTACGCCATGGATCGCGACAAGCGGTGGGACCGCGTCGAACGCGCCTATGATCTGGTCACCCAGGGCATCGGCGTGCGCGCATCCGACGCCGTGCAGGCCGTCAAAGACAGTTACCGCGACGGCGTGCATGACGAATTCGTCTTGCCTGTCGTCCTGGGCGATTATGCCGGCATGAAAGACGGCGACGGCATTCTGTTCGCCAATTTCCGCGCTGACCGCGCGCGCGAAATTTTGACCGCTTTGCTCGACCCGGCTTTTTCCGGCTTCGCGCGCAAAAAAACCGTCTCCTTCGCGGCGGCCATCGGCATGGTCGACTATTCCGACGCGTTGAACAAACGCATGCAATCGATGTTCCCGCCGAAAATAATTACCGACAGCATGGGCGAAATCGTGTCGCGCGCGGGCATGACCCAACTGCGCATCGCGGAAACGGAAAAATACCCGCATGTCACGTTTTTCTTTAACGGCGGCCGCGAAGATGTGTTTCCGGGCGAAGAACGCATCATGATTCCGTCCCCCAAAGTCGCGACCTATGATCTGCAACCCGAAATGTCGGCCGCCGCCGTCACCGACAAAGTCGTCGATGCGATCGACGCAGGTAAATTCGATTTCATCGTGTTGAATTATGCCAATCCCGACATGGTCGGCCATACCGGCATGCTGGATGCCGCCGTCAAGGCGGTCGAAGCCATTGACGTCTGCCTTGGCCGTCTGTTCGCGGCGGTGGAAAAACGCGGCGGCATTGTTTTGCTGACCGCCGATCACGGCAATTGCGAGAAAATGCACGACGAAACCACCGACGGCCCCCACACCGCGCATACGCTGGACCGCGTGCCGGTGATGATCGTCGGCGCGCCCGTCGATGTCAAAAACCTGCGCGACGGCAAACTGGCCGATGTCGCGCCGACTTTGCTGGAACTGATGCACATGCCCAAACCCGCCGTCATGGACGGGCAAAGCCTGATTGTCCGGTAATGCGGTTTATTGACGCGTCGATAGCCCTTGCGGCCCTTTTTGTCCTGACGGCCACGCCCGCCGCCGCGGCGACGACGGCAAAATTACAGCAAGTCGAACAGCAGCTCGACCGGCAAAAGCAACAACAGGCCAAGCTCGACGCCACGGCGCGGCAAGCCAGCACCAACCTCGCCGATTTGCGCGCGAAGCTGATTCAATCGACGCAGGCGATGCAGGATAAAGAAGACGAAGAACAAACGCTGGAAGACAA
Source organism: Alphaproteobacteria bacterium (assembly GCA_028866275.1). Lineage (GTDB taxonomy): Bacteria > Pseudomonadota > Alphaproteobacteria > UBA9219 > UBA9219 > CAIXLI01. The sequence goes on along the minus strand of JAGWIK010000001.1, from coordinate 224,412 downwards.
ACTCGACGACCTGCAACAACAAATCGCCGATAAAAGCGCCAAAGCCGCGCAAGAACGCCTGCAACTGGCGCGCATCATCTCGGCCTTGGTCGAAATCGCCAGCCGTCCGCCGGAAACTTTGTTCCTGCAGCAGGGCACGGCCACCGATCACATCCATCGCAGCATTTTATTGCGCGCCATTCTGCCGCGCATCAAGGAACAGGCCGAAAGCACGGCGCAGGATCTATCCGCGCTGTATGTTCTGCAACAGCAAATGGCGGCGCAGAAAAAACTGGTCGCCGCGGCGCAGGACAACCTGAAACAGCAAAGCCGCGAATTGGACGGCATGATCGCGGCGCGTCAGGGTTTCCTGCAACAAACCGAAGCGCAAAAAGCCGACGTCGCGCGCCAGCTCGCCGCCCTGACCGATCAGGCCAAGACATTGCGCGACCTGATGAAAAAAGTCGCGCCGAAACCGCGTCATGCCGCGCCGCCCGCGGCGCACGGCGATTTTACCCTCAAATGGCCGGTGTCGGGCACGGTGCGGCGCGGGTTCGGCGTCAAGGACCAAGACGGCGTGACCAGCGACGGGCTTTCCATCGCCGCGCCGCCCGGCGCGCCCGTGGTCGCGCCGATGGCGGGCAAAGTGGTTTTCGCCGGGCCGTTCCGCGGATACGGGCTTATCGTCATCCTCGCCCATCCGGACGGGTATCACAGCTTCTTGGCCGGGTTCGGGCGCATCGACGCCGATATGGGACAAGAAGTCGACGCCGGCGAACCGTTAGGCGTCATGCCGGTGACAGGCAGCGGAAGCAGGCCGGAACTTTATTTCGAATGGCGGCGCGGCGATGATCCCGTTAACCCGATGGCGGGTTTAACCGCGCGGCGGATGTAGGGCTGTTGCGCCGCAGCACGTTAACCATTAGGTGAAACTATTTCAGCGTGGTAATAGTATCGCCGCCGATTGAACGGCTTTCCCTGATGTTTTTAAGGATTGGCTATGGACATTCATCCCCGCATGCAGGCCCGGATAGAATCCGTCCGGCAATCGCATTCTGAAAACGCGGAACAGCCGCCCGTCCCCCAGCCATCAGCCTGGAAAATAGCGGCCAATATCGCGCTTACGCCGGTTCACAGGATTATAAACGTCTGGCATCGCACATTTGACAACTATGCCCCGGAACGCAGCGCGGCGAGACGGCGTACAGGGGATTTCAATAGAAACCGCTCGTTTTAATCATAGAAAAGCGTTTGACTCTGGCCGGATCGGCCCCTATAAAGCACGCTCTTTAAGAGGATAAGGCAATGAAACGTACCTATCAACCCAGCAAGCTGGTGCGCAAGCGCCGCCACGGATTCCGCGCCCGCATGGCCACCAAGAATGGCCGCAAGGTTCTGGCCCGCCGTCGCGCGCAGGGCCGCAAGAAGCTGTCGGCTTAAGCCGGACCGCTTGGCACCCAAGCCAAAAATCGAGATTTTACGTCAACGCGCCCTATTTCTTGCCGTGGCTGCTACCGGCAAAAAATGGGTCGCGCCGTCTTTTGTCCTGCAAATCGGCCCGACCTCGGGCGACGCATCAATGGTGCGTTTCGGCCTGACCGCGACCAAAAAAATCGGCAATGCCGTCACGCGCAACCGCGCGCGGCGGCGGCTGCGCGCGCTGGCCGCGGAATTATTGCCCAACGCCATCCCCGGCGATTATGTGCTGATCGCGCGCGACACCACGCCCACGGCGACGTTCGACGCCATGCGGCAGGATATGATCAAAGGCATGAAACGCATGAAGATATGGCAAGAAGCCGACATCGGTTAACCGGCGGCGAATTTTTCCAGATCTTCGTCGGAAATATCGAAATTGCCGAAAACGGTCTGCACGTCGTCATTGTCTTCCAGCGCGTCGACCAGCTTCAACAACCCCTGCGCCGCATCGCCTGCAACCGGCGTCAACAGGTTTGGGTTCCACACCAATTTTGCGCTTTCCGACTCGCCGAATTGCTTTTCCAACGCGTCGCGCACCGCGCCGAAACTTTCGACGGGGCATGTCACGACATGGCTTTCGGCCGTGCTGTCGACATTGTCGCCTCCGGCTTCAATAACCGCTTCCAGCATCGCGTCGGCGCTCGCAGCCTTGGCCGGAAACACGATTTCCGCCACGCGCGCGAACATGAACGCGACCGACCCGCTTTCGCCCATCGCCCCGCCGCCTTTGGAAAAAATCATGCGTAATTCGGCGGCCGTGCGGTTACGGTTGTCGGTCAAGGCTTCGACGATCAGCGCGATGCCGCCGGGGCCATACCCTTCGTAACGCACTTCGTCATAATTGACGCCTTCGGCCGAACCGGGTTGCCCCGCCTTGATGGCGCGTTCGATGCGGTCGCGCGGCAGGTTATTTTTGCGCGCGTCGGCAATGGCGGCGCGCAGGCGCGGATTATGGGCGGGGTCGGGCAAGCCCTGTTTGGCCGCGACCGAGATTTCGCGCGCCAGCTTGCTGAATATTTTCGAACGTTTTGCTTCCGTCTTGCTTTTCTGGTGCATGACGTTCTTGGCGTGGGAATGACCGGCCATTGATATCTCTCCATTTCCTGAAGCGCTCTTGGTACATCAGGATAGCGGAAAATTCAATCCGATCTGGCCGATCTGGCCGCCCCGGCTGCCCCGACCGTCGCGGCGCCGGCCCATATTCTCAAAGGCCGAAAAATTTTAGACGCCCAAATTATTGGATAGCCGGCGAATGAAAGGCATGCGCAGACGCGTCGGCCCCCTGCCGCCCTGCCGGGAAAAACGGCCGGCCGGGACTGACGCCCTCGACGACGGCCTCCACGCGCGCAGCGATCGCGGCGAAATCGAAAAAGGCGGGTGCAGACGGAAGCGCGCCGTCATGGGCGGCAGCGGGATCTCTGCGCTTCCGGATTTCGCGCGCCGCATCGATGGATTGGTGCACATCGGCGACAGCGACAAGGTTCAATGCGCAGGCGCGCAGCAAAAGCGCCGTATCTTCAAGCTTCAGGCCGCAGACATCGCGATCAAGGATGCCGAGCCTGTCGCCGAGCAAATTCCACGCTTCAATCTGCCGCAAAAAACGGCGAACCTCTGTTTCGCTTTGGTCGGAAATCAACGGCTGGATCAGGAAGAGAAGGGCGAGATAACTGTCGCCATAGACACCTTTTTCACCGCACGCGCACAGGGCATCGACAACGCCCGACACTGACCTGCTTTCGGCAACGATGCTCTGGCTCAACGATCCTACCCTCTACGTCTTTTGAACAACGGCAAGGGGTTAACCATATCTGATTCGCGCCATGCGCAACAAACAAAAAGATTAGACGTTAAATTTGAAATGAAAGACATCGCCGTCGGCAACCATGTAATCCTTGCCTTCCTGACGCAGCTTGCCGGCGTCGCGCGCGCCCGCCTCGCCGTTGCAGGCGACAAAATCGTCATAGGCGATGGTTTCCGCGCGAATGAATCCGCGTTCGAAATCGGTATGGATGGCGCCCGCCGCTTCCGGCCCCTTGGCGCCGCGGCGCACCGTCCATGCCCGCGCTTCCTTGGGGCCGACAGTAAAGAAGGTCAGCAAATCAAGACGGCGATACCCGGCGCGGATAATCTTATTCAATCCAGGTTCTTCCAGCCCCAATGACGACAGGAATTCTTTTTTCTCTTCCATGCTTTCCAGCACGGCCACTTCGGATTCAATGGCGGCGGTGATCACGACGCTTTCCGTGCCTTCGGCTTTGGCCTTGGCGGCGACTTTTTCCGACAGCGCATTGCCGGTTGCGGCGTCCTGTTCGCCGACATTGGCGACATATAAAACGGGCTTGGATGTCACAATCTGCAATTGCTTCAAAATCACCAGCTGTTCCGGCGACAACGACGGCATGATGCTGCGCGCGGGCTTGCCGTCGCGCAACGCGTTGACGGCGGGTTCCATTACCGTGATTTGTTCGGCGGCTTCCTTGTCGCCAGACTTGGCTTTTTTCTGCGCGTTGGCGAGGCGTTTTTCCAGACTGTCCAGATCGGCCAGCATCAATTCGGTTTCAACCGTTTCGGCGTCACGGATGGGGTCGACCGATCCTTCGACATGGGTAATGTCGCCGCCTTCGAAACAGCGCAACACATGAATAATGGCGTCGACTTCGCGGATATGGGCAAGGAATTGATTGCCCAACCCTTCGCCGCGCGCCGCGCCGCGCACAAGACCCGCGATATCGACGAATTCCAATTGCGTCGGAATAATCTTGGCCGATCCTGCGATAGCGGCAAGCCTGTCCAGCCGTTCGTCGGGGACCGACACGCGCCCGACATTGGGTTCGATGGTGCAGAACGGGTAATTGGCCGCCTGCGCCGCCGCCGTCGCCGTCAGCGCGTTGAACAAGGTCGATTTGCCGACATTGGGCAGACCGACGATACCGCAATTGAAACCCATCACAAACCCCGCAAAGCCTATTTTTCTTTAAAATCCAACATATTGGTGGCGCACCCAAACACATCACCCTATGAAAAATCAATGACTTTCTTGATTTAGCCGTTTAGAAACCATTATGTGTTTGAATCAGCATATTAATGCACAGGCCTCCCGTCATGAATAAAAAGAGCGCCGCGTCGATAGACGATTTGCTCGCGGAATATAAAAATCGCCCGGTTCAAATCGCCGGCGATGAGATATTGGCGCGCCGCGCCGCAAGCGATCAGGCCGAAGCGATGAACAGGCTAGAAGGGAGCGGCGCCCCGACCGAAACAGCGCGGCATATTATCGATTTATGGGTAAGCGGACATATTTCCACTGAGGAGTATTTAAATTTATGCCGTCGAATCATGACCGAAAAACCGACCGTCCCGATTCAGCGTTTCGGGAAACACTGAACGATCTGCTGGGGCTCACCCCTCCGACAGTCTGCGACAACAAGGCCGGTATAACCAACAATATGGAATTGATCCGCTATGAGGCCATGGTCACTTCCGTGACCATTCCTATGGCGCTCAAACGCATAAAAAACACCCGCAAGTGGGAATTAAAACACTGGCGCATCGCGCACCGGATCATTTTTTCCGAGGTCTATGATTGGGCGGGGCAATTACGAACTACCGACATTACCAAACAGCGAACAAAATTCGTTCCGTATGAACGGGTAGCCGCCAAGGCGGAAATCGTTTTCAATAATTTTCACCATGCCCACGCGATTAACGGCGATATTCGCGCAGGATTGCGTCAGAAATCCGATGCCGATCTGGCCGGAATTCTGTCCGATCTATACAGCGATCTGAACGCTATTCACCCCTTCAGGGAAGGCAATGGGCGCAGCCTCAAGACCCTGTGCACCGCCATCGCCCGGCAGGCTGGCAGATCGCTGGATTGGTCATTAATCGCCCACGAAAAATACGCTTTCGATCACGCCAGCGAGGCGGGCGCCCTCTATAACGATAACCGGCAGCTAAAGACCCTGTTCGCAACCATCATCGAACCTGCGGACACCCACTTGCCGCCGCCGTCTTCCCAACCCCGCCTACCGACGCCCGGAGCAAAGGTTTCTGTTTCAGGCCGGATGACATTAGGATAAACATCAAGGTCATGACCGACCTTGCCGCCCTGTATCAGGAAAAAATCGACGCCGGCGACCTGCGCCTCGACCCGGCGCAGCAGGAAGCCTTAAGCGTTTTTCAGGCTTTTGCCGCGCGCCTGCAGGATTATCGCCCCGCCCCCGCCCGCGGTTTGATGTCGAAATTGTTCGGCAAAGCGCCGGATGCGCCGCGGGGTTTGTACCTGTATGGCGATGTCGGACGCGGCAAATCGATGCTGATGGATTTGTTTTTCGCCGCCGCGCCCGTCGCCAAAAAACGCCGCGTGCATTTTCATCAATTCATGCTGGAAATCCATGACCGGTTGCACCGGTTGCAAACGGACGAAACGCCTGACCTGATGCCGCGTCTGGGGCGCGAAATTGCCGTCGAAACATGGTTGCTGTGTTTCGACGAATTCCATGTCGGCAATATCGCCGACGCCATGATTCTGGGCCGTTTGTTCGAAGCCCTGTTCGCGGCGGGCGTCGTCATCGTCGCGACATCGAACTGGCCGCCCGACATGCTGTATAAAAACGGGTTGCAACGCGAACGGTTTCTGCCTTTTATCGACCTTATCAAAACCCGCATGGATGTTTGCCGGCTTGACGGCGCGGTCGACCACCGTTTTGAACAAACGCGATCCCTGCCCTGTTATTTCCACCCGTTGAACGAAACCCATACCCATAAATTACAGGAAATCTTTTTCCGCCTGACCGGCAATGCCGAACCGGAAGAAATCGATCTGGCGGTTCAGGGCCGCACTTTGCGTGTGACCCACGCCGCCAAAGGCGTCGGATTTTTCAATTTCGACGAATTATGCGTGGCGGCTTTGGGGTCGGCGGATTATCTGGCCATTGCCGAATGTCTGCATACGGTTCTGATCGACGGCATCCCCAAGCTCAGCGCCGAAAAACGCAATGAGGCCACGCGCTTTATTAACCTTATCGACGCGCTGTACGAAGCCAAAGTCAAACTTTACCTTGCCGCCGCCGCCACGCCGGAAAAACTGGCCCCCGACGGCGAATTGAACTTCCCGTTTCAACGCACCGTCAGCCGGTTGATGGAAATGCAGGGCGAAGAATACCGCCAAAAACCGCATTTGGGGACCTGAAGCGCCTTCAATATTTGACTCTGCCCGCCAATTTCGCCTATAAACCCCGCCATTCCCGAGAAAGCGGTTAAGCCCTTGGTGGTTTAACCCGTTCCGGCTATTGCCAGAAATGGCGCGCCGGAAACTATCGGGACAACAAAGCAAGGATATAAAAAATGACGAAACGTCTTGAAGCCAAGCATAAAATCGACCGCCGTTTGGGCGTCAACCTGTGGGGCCGTCCGAAAAGCCCCCTGAACAAGCGCGATTACCGCCCCGGCCAGCACGGCCAGGGCCGCCGCAAGCTGTCCGATTACGGCACCCAGCTGAACGCCAAGCAGAAACTGCGCGGCTATTACGGCAATGTCGGCGAACGCCAGTTCCACCGTTATTATCAGGAAGCCATGCGCCGCAAGGGCAATAACGGCGAAATTCTGATTCAATTGCTGGAACGCCGCCTCGACGCCGTCGTGTATCGCATGAAATTCGCCGCCACCGTTTTCGGCGCGCGCCAGCTGGTCAGCCACGGCCATATGCTGGTCAACGGCAAGAAGGTCAATATCCCGTCCTATCAGGTCAAGGAAGGCGACATCATCGAAGTGCGCGGCAAGGCCAAGCAAATGGCGGCCGTGATGGCCGCCGCCGAACTGGCCGAACGCGACGTGCCCGATTACATGACCGTCGATCACAAGGAAATGAAGGGTACATTCACCCGCACCCCGGCTTTGTCGGACGTGCCCTATCCCGTGCAGATGGAACCTAATCTGGTTATCGAATTCTATTCGCGTTAATCTGCCATTACAGGCGATCAAGGAAGCGGGGGCGAAAGCCCCCGTTTTTTTTGGCATCAATGCGCGTGACGCACCGCCGCCAGCCCTTTCCAATCCTCGACATCAAGGTCGGGTTTTTGCGCGCGGTATCTGGCATAAAGCGCGATGCCGTCGGCATCTTCCAGAATATCGACCGCTATGCCTTTGGCGCGCAGCATCGCTTCGTTGCCCGACGCGCTGGTAACGTCGCCGACGACGACGCGGCCAAAGCCGCGCATGTAAATCAATGTCGCGCAAACGTCACAGGGGCTGAGCGTAGTGAAAATGGTCGTGGCGCTGAAATCCTGCCGCCCCGCATCGCGGATGGCCGAGGTTTCGCCGTGGTTATAGGGGTCATTATCCTGCACCAGCGTATTGTGTCCCTTGCCCACAATCTGGCGCGTAGCGGTATCAATGATAACGCCGCCGATGGGACAGCCGCCTTCGTCGAAGCCCTTTTGCGCCAGCAGCACGGCAATGCGCATGAAATCGCGGTCGGACAGTTTGGCGAAAAATTCCTTTTCCGCGACGGCAGGCAGGCTGGCGGTCGGGACGCGGGCAATCACGTTAAGCACGGCGTCGGTTACGGGCGTGTCGCGGGTGATAAGGGGCGTCATGAAAACTCCGGTATGATTGTTGGCGGTGACATCAGTTCAAACCTTGGTTATGAACGATACGAATATATGCCCGCGAAAGTCAAAGCCCATGCCCGTGCGCCTCGCCCTTTATCAACCCGACATGCCGCCCAATACCGGCACGATGATGCGCATGTGCGCCTGCCTTGGCGTCGGGCTGGACATCATCGAACCCTGCGGCTTTCCGTTCGACGACGCCAAATTGCGCCGCGCCGCGATGGATTATATCGATCATCTGGATTATACGCGCCACCGGTCGTGGGATGATTTCGCCGCGCAGACCGGCGCGCGGCGGCTGGTTTTGCTGACCACCAAAGGCGCCGTGCCTTATACGGACTTCGCTTTTACCCCCGATGATATTCTTATGGTCGGCCGTGAAAGCGCAGGCGTGCCCGAGGATGTCCATGCGCGCGCCGACGCGCGGATTTTGATCCCGATGCGCCCGCCATTGCGGTCGCTAAATGTCGCAATCAGCGCCGCCATGGCGTTGGGCGAGGCCCTGCGGCAGATTTCTTTGCAAAAATAATGGCGGGGCCGGTTTTATAACCCGCACATCATGCACCCGTGGGTAGAACGGTGCATGCGACATGATGCCCTTCATCCTTGGCTGCGCGAAAAATAAGCAAGAAAAAACAAAGGCTAGGGAAAAATCATTTCGGAATTCGAAACAATCTCTTCAGACTTTGTTTACACAATATCATATTGTTTTTTAACGGAAAAAACGACTTCTTATTCATTCTTCCTTAAAACTTCTCGCCTATTCTGTGCCTATCCGGACCCCACAGGTTCACAACCATTTCGAGGAGGATTTAAGATGCGTAACATGATCCGCTTTATGAAGAACGAAGACGGCGCCACCGCGATTGAATACGGCCTGATCGCTTCGCTGATCGCCGTGGCTATCGTTGCCGTGCTGACCACGCTTGGCGGCAGCTTGAAGACAGTGTTCACCAGCGTATCAACCGCGCTGACCAGCGGCTAATTCTCAGTACCGGACGAAAATCCCTCGCTCTTCGGGGTCAGGGAACGAGGATGCCGGCCCTTGCGCCGGCATCTTTCGTTTTATGGGCGCGCGGAACCGGGATTCATTCCGCATTAACAACGAAAAATTTTTATCCCATGTTAACCATAATAAGGGCAGAGTTAGTTTGTCGTGTTAAACTGTCACTTTAAGTTCAGCTTGCCCCGGGAACATCCAGGATGAATTTGGCTTTAGCCTCATATCATGTCGCCCTGATCGCGATCGCCGCCGCCATTTTCGTGGCCGCGGGCGTCAGCGATATCAGCCGTTACCGCATCCCCAATTATATGTGCGCGTTGTTGTTGGGCATGTTTCCCTTGTTCGTGCTGACCGCGCCGCAGGGCATCGACTGGCGGCAGAGCCTGATGATCTTCGTCCTTGTCGGCGTACTGGGTTTTGGCATGTTTATGGGCAATCTGGCGGGGGCGGGCGATATCAAGCTTCTGTCCGTCGCCAGCCTGTGGGCGGGGCCGCATCATCTGGCGGTGTTGCTGGCCGTAACCGCCGTGACCGGCGGCGTGGTATCGCTGTCCATGATGGCCGTCGCGTGGCGTCGGCATATGGCATCCGGCGCCGTCGCCGAAAACGACGCGCAGAATCTGATGAAAATCCCCGTTCCCTATGGCGTCGCCATCGCCACGGGCGGCCTGGCCGTGCTGAGCCTGATCGCCCAACCCATTTTAATGCCGACCTGACACGAGGCCCCCATGACCACGCGAAAAATCACCCTGCTTCTGGTCGCCGCGGTCATCGCCATAGGCACAGTTATCGCCGTGCGCAACGCCACGCGTCCGGCGCAACAGGCGGCGCAGGTTCCCGTGGTGCAACAAACCGAAGTGGCGGCCGCGGCGCGCGACCTGCCCACCGGCACCATTTTGAAAGACAGCGACGTTAAATGGATCCCCTGGCCCGCCAACACCGACGGCAGCGATTTATTCGTCAAGGACAAGGCCAAATTATCCGATATTTCGGGCGCCGTGGTGCGCGACGCCATCAATGAAGGCGAACCGATTCTGCCCAGCCATATCGTCCAGCCGCACGATCAGGGCTTTCTCGCCGCCGTTCTGTTGCCGGGCATGCGCGCCATGTCGATCGCGCTGTCGCCCACCGCCGAAGTTTCAGGATTCATTTTCCCCGGCGACCGCGTCGACGTGATTTTGACCCACAGCTTCAGCCGCAAGGACGTCGCCGACCTGACCGAACGGCGTATCAGCGAAACCATTTTGCAAAATGTGCGCGTGCTGGCGCTGGATCAACGCAGCGACAAGGATTCGAACGACCCCAAGGTGGCGGGCACCGCGACGTTGGAAGTGTCGGCCAAGCAGGCGGAAAGGCTGGCGCTGGCCGTCGATATGTCGACGCAGGGCGGCATGAATAAAGGCGAATTGTCGTTGGTATTGCGCAGCCTTGCCTCCGGCGGGCCGGACAAGGCCCCGACCCCGACATGGGACAGCGATATCAGCCCGGCCTATCCCGCGGTCAATGGCGAAGACGGTTTAATGCAGCGCGTGCAGGTCATGCGCGGCAAATCGACCACCGAAGATACTTTCGAAAGGCACAGGTAAGGCGATGAAAAAACTATTTTCCTTGCTCTTTGTCCTGACGCTGGCGGCAACGCCGGCCCTGGCGCATGAATCCACCCTGTCGCTGACCGTCGATCGCGGCGTGCCTTTGCATCTGAGCGCGCCCGCCGCCAGCGTATTTGTCGCCAACCCCAACATCGCCGACATTCAGGTCATGTCGCCGCAGGAAGTGATGATTTTCGGCAAACGCACCGGCGAAACCACCTTCATGGCCACCGACGATCAGGGCCATACCCTGTCCGAACGCGCCGTTTCCGTGACACAGGATTTGTCGCAATTGCGCCGCGAACTGGACGCCGCCATTCCCGGCAACCAAATCCACACTCAGGCCGTTCCCGACGGCATCGTCCTGACCGGCACGGCCAAAGACGCGTCCGCCGTCGCCGATGCCTATAAAATCGCGATGCGCTACATGCCGTCGGGCGGCGACATCATCAACCGTGTCCAGGTGACCGGTAGCAATCAGGTCGAAATCCGCGTGCGTTTCGCCGAAGTGTCGCGCAGCGTCGATAACACGCTGGGCTTCGACTGGCAGAATGTCGGCAATGTCGGCGGCATGGTCATGGGCATCGCCACAGGCAACATGGTCAACGCTACATTAAGCGGCAGCGGCACCTTCAACACCGGTTCCACCACGGGGCTCTTCCCGCGCCCCAACAATTCGACCCTCAGCCAGCCCAACGACGCCATCGGCTTCCAGCATCTGGGCAAACGCTTCGATATCCAAGGCATGATCGACGCGCTGGCGCAGCAGGGATTGGTCACCATCCTCGCCGAACCGAACCTGACCGCCATGTCGGGCGAAACCGCCAATTTCCTGGCGGGCGGCGAATTCCCCGTGCCCGTGCCGCAAGGCAACAACACCATCAGCATTACCTATAAACCCTATGGCGTGTCGCTGTCCTTTACCCCGACCATCATCGGCAACAACCGCATCAATTTGCATGTCCGCCCCGAAGTCAGCGAATTGACCGATGCCGGCGCCATTACCATCGACAATATCACCGTGCCCGCCCTGACCACGCGCAAGGCCGAAACCACGGTCGAGGTTGCCAGCGGGCAAAGCTTTGCCATCGCCGGGTTGCTTGACAACAATCAGGCGCAAACGGCCAATGAATTCCCCGTGCTGGGCGATATGCCGATTTTGGGCGCTTTGTTCCGTTCCAACCATTTCCAGAACAACCAGAGCGAATTGATCGTCATCATCACGCCCTATATCGTGCATCCCAGCGACCAGCAGCTGGCCCTGCCTACCGACGGCATGGCGCCGCCCAACGATGCCGAACGGTTGATCGGGTTGCGCACCACCAGCGGCGACCCCAATGCCCGCCCGCAAAGCGGCGAACCTGTGGCCGTCAGCACATCGCCATCGGCGACGATGCCCGCGGCGCCCGACGCCGCGCCGGTAACGCCCGTGACGCAAGCCCCCGCACTGGCCGCGCCGGCATCGGCAACGCCGCAAAATCCCGCGCCGCCGACATCGCTGGTTCTGCATCCCGCCGACGGCAGCAAAACGCCCGATGGCGGCATTATGGTGGAGTAACACATGACCAAGACATTGCCGCGCCCCGCCCTGCTTCTGACCGGCCTTTTGGCCTTGAGCGCCTGCTCTATCTATGACCCGACGCCGCGCCCGGATTATGCCATCCGCGTCACGCCGACGGCGCAAGGCGGCGTGGCCACGCCGCCCGCCTGCCCCAGTTACGCCACGGCGACAGCCGACCCGTTCGACAATCAGCCCATGCCGCAATTCGGCTGCGCCGATGCGCGCAATCTGGCGATGGAAGTCGAAACGCCCAACGATCTGGTCCATCCGCGTGAAATGGGCGGCGCGCGCGGCGTCGAATCCGTCGGGGCAATCCGCCGTTACGACAACAACCAGACGCGCGGCCTGATTGTACCGGGAGCCGAAGACAACACAATAGCAGCCACGACATCGTCGAGCGCGACATCGTCGATGAGCGGCGACGTCACCGGCGGCGGCGGTTCGTCGTCATCGGCATCGTCGTCGAGCTCGGGGGCAACGTCAGTGACAGCGCCATGAGCGGATTCATGTCATTCGGAAACGGCAACACATTGATGAACGGCGAATTCATGGGGTTCGTCGTCGATGACGCATCGATCGTCGCGCTGCGCGGCTGGGCCGAACGGCAAGGACACCCCGCCGCCACGGTGCAGCAAGGCGGCCCCGACATGTTCGCGCAAATGCTGGAATCGACGACACCGCCGCGGCTGGCCGTCGTCGATGTTGACGGCCAGAGCGATCCGGTTTCGACGGCGGCGCGGCTGGCCGGCATGTGCGGCCGCGAATGCCGCCTTGTGATTATCGGGTCGGTCAACGATGTCGCGCTGTATCGCCGCATCGTCGGTGCGGGCGCGGCCGATTATCTGGTCAAACCCCTGACGGCGGAACAAATCAATCAAAGCCTTGCCGCCGCGCTGCGCGGCCCGTCCGCCGCCCAGCCCACAGTCAAGGAATCGCGCATTGTCGCCGTGATCGGCGCGCGCGGCGGCGTGGGGGCCAGCACCATCGCGCTGAATCTCGGCTGGATCATGGCGCATGAACTTGGGTTGACGACGGCTTTATTGGATCTCGACCTGCAATTCGGTACCAGCGCGCTGGCGCTCGACCTTGAAGCAGGACGCGGCCTGCGCGACATCGTCGGGTCGCCGCAACGCGTCGACAATCTGATGATCACCAGTTCGATGGTTGCGGAAAGCGAGAATTTTTCCGTGCTGGGCGCCGAGGAAGCCGTCGATGAAATCATCCATATGGACGGCGGGGCTATTACCGCGCTTTTGAAAGAAATGAAAAGCAGCGTCGATGTCATGATCATCGACATGCCGCGCCACATGATCGCGGCGCAGAAACGCGCGGTAATGGCGGCGCATGAAATCGTCATCGTTTCCGACATGTCGTTGACCGGCATCCGCGACACGCTGCGCATTAAAAACGCGCTGATCGGCCTGGGTTGTCCCGCGACCATCACGCTGGTCACCGCGCGCACCAACGCCGCCGGCGTCGGACAGATAGACCGCGCCGTGTTCGAAAAAGGCGTGCAGGCCAAAATCGACGCCAGCATCGCCGAAGATTCCGCCGCCTTTACCGCCGCGTCCAACAGCGGCAAGGCGTTGGCCGAAACCGCGCCGCGCGCCTCCGTCACCAAGGTTTTGCGCGAACTGGCGGGCAGGCTGGCCAAGATCGAAGCGACCGCAACGGGCAAAGCGTCACCGTTCGACAAATTGTTTAAAGTCTTCGGCGGCAAGAAAACGGCGAAACAGGCGGCGTCATGATCACCGTCGACCCGTCGCAACCGGACACGACCATTGCCGCGCTGCGCGACCGCGCGATGCCGTCGCTGAAAGAAAAATTCCCGAACGCAAAAACCTTGGGCGTGACACGGTCCGATGTCGCGCGTGAAGCCAAGGCGGTGGTTGGCGATTTTCTGGCGAAAACCGGCATGGAACTCAATCTGCTCGACCAACGCGATCTCGTCACCGCGATGGTCAACACCTTCATGACCGAATTCGCCGCTGCGCCGGCGCCGGCGGGAACGGCGCAGGTCGCAGCCGCCGAACAGGCCCAGAGCGAAGACAGAAGCCACGATCCGGTGCGCGAAGCCCCCGCCCGCCCGTCGAGCCGCAGCAGCGTCGAACAGGCCAAGTTGAAATTGCAGCCCTTGATGCTGGAACGCATCGACACGTCCGCTGCCGCAAAATTGCCGCGCGAGGATCTGTCGCGCGATCTGACCGTCTTGCTGGCCGAATTGCTGGCCGAAACGAAAATCCAGCTTAACGCCGCCGAACGGCAGGAACTGGTCAAGCAATTGCTTGATGACATGTTGGGGCTGGGGCCGCTGGAACCGCTTCTGGCCGACGAAACCATATCCGAAATCATGGTCAACGGCCCCTATCATGTCTTTATCGAAAACAAGGGCAAATTGACGTTATCCGACGTGCAATTCCGCGACAACGCCCATGTACAGGCGATCGCCACCCGCATCGTCACCGCCATCGGCCGCCGCATCGATGAATCCTCGCCGCTTTGCGATGCGCGTCTGGCCGACGGCAGCCGCGTCAACATCATCATTCCGCCGCTGGCCATCGACGGCGCGACCATTACCATCCGTAAATTCTCGAAAAAGAAAATCACGCTCGACACCATGACCAAATTCGGCAGCGTGTCGCCGCAAATGGCCAAGGTGCTGCGCATTGCCGGCCGTTGCCGCCTGAACATCCTGATTTCCGGCGGCACGGGGTCGGGCAAAACGACGCTGCTCAACGCGTTGTCGCAGATGATCGACCACGGCGAACGCGTCGTCACTATCGAAGACGCCGCCGAATTGCAGTTACAGCAACCGCATGTCGTGCGGTTGGAAACGCGGCCCGCCAATCTGGAAGGCAATGGCGAAGTCACCATGCGCGACCTTGTCAAAAACGCGCTGCGCATGCGCCCCGACCGCATTATTGTCGGCGAAACCCGCGGCGGCGAAGCCTTGGACATGTTACAGGCGATGAACACCGGCCATGACGGATCGATGTCTACGGTGCATGCCAACCGCCCGCGCGAAGCCATTATGCGTTTGGAAAATCTTGTCGGCATGGCCAGCGCCAACCTGTCGCCGCGCGCCATCCGCCAGCAGATCGCGTCTGCCGTCGATATGATTATCCAAGTGTCGCGCATGCGCGACGGGTCGCGCCGCATCACCTATATTTCCGAAATCACCGGCATGGAAGGCGACGTCATCACCATGCAGGATTTATACACCTGCGAAGTGACCGGCGAATCCGCCGACGGCAAATTGGTGGTCGACTTCAAAAATCACGGGCTGCGCCCCCACAGCCTGCCCAAGGCCGCCTATTTCGGGCTCGACAAGCAATTGCTCGAAACCATGGAATCGTCATGACGACGATGAACGCGCAAACCCTGTATCTGATCATGGGCGGCGGGGCGTTCGCCGTCGCCGCTTTGGTGCTGTCGGCTTTTGCGGGCGGCGATTCCGACATGAATCGCCGCCTGTCGCGCGTCGCGCAGGGCACGACGCGCAAAATCATGACCCACGACCGCGCCACGCCGGGCAGCATCAAATCGCGCAAGGACAGTTCCATCGGCGTCATCGATACGCTGGTCAAGCTTTTGCCAAACCCCGGAAAATTGCGCGCGCGGCTGGCGCGCACCGGCAGGCCTATCAATCTGGGCGAATATGCCTTGATGAATGCATTGGCCGTCGCCTTGATCTATATGATCATCGAACTTGTGGGATGGAATAAAATTATCGCCGTGCCGCTGGCCGCCATGGTGGGGCTGGGCCTGCCGCATGCCGTAACCGGATTTATGGGCGACCGGCGCGTCAAAAAATTCCTCGCCACTTTTCCCGAAGCCATCGACACCATGTGCCGCGGCATCCGGTCGGGTTTGCCCATCACCGAATCCATCGCCGCCGTGGGGCGCGAAATGCCGGCCCCCATCGGCACGGAATTTCACCGCATCAGCGACGGCGTGCGCATGGGCAAAACGCTGGAAGCGGCGATGTGGGAAGTGGCGCAGCGCATCGACGCGCCGGAATTTCGTTTTTTGATCATCGCCATGGCAATTCAAAAGGAAACCGGCGGCAATCTGGCGGAAACGCTGGGCAACCTGGCCGATTTGATCCGCAAACGCCGCCAGCTGCGCCTGAAAATCAAGGCGATGTCGTCGGAAGCCAAGGCCAGCGCGATGATCATCGGGTCGCTGCCCTTCATCATGTTCGGACTGTTGATGATCGTGAATTCCGACTACATCATGATTTTATTCCGGCATACGGGCGGGCGCCTTTTGCTGGGCGCGGGCGTCACCTGGATGGCAATCGGGTGGGCAACGATGCTGAAGATGATCAGCTTCGAAATATAGGCAGGGAGAATCCATGACCCTCGACCACATCCTGCATGATCCCGACGCGCTCGCCGCTTTGTGCGGCGCGGGGGCTTTTGCCGTGGTGGTGTTGATCTGGACGGCGCTGGTCGAAACCGACCCCCTGCCCGCGCGCCTGAAAAACGTCACCGAACGCCGCGACGAACTGCGCCACGAAGAACGCCAGAAAAAACTGACGCGCCGCGAAGGTCTGGCGCACAAGGATTTCGTTAAAAACCTTGTGCAGAAATTGCAGCTTGAACAAGGCAAGCAGGTCAGCCAGATCCGGCTGAAACTCGCGCGCGCGGGGTACAGATCGCGCGATGCCGTTATGCTGTACCTGTTGTTGCGCATTGCCTTGCCCATCGGCACGGGTTTTGTGGTGTTTTTCCTGGCATTCGTGGCGCAGGCTTTTTCGGCGCAGGCGTCGATGAAAATCCTGGCCGTGATCGGCGGCATTATTGCCGGCGTCATGTTGCCCGACATCTTTATCAAGAACCAGAGCCAGAAACGCGAAACCGTGCTGCGCAAGGGCATACCTGACGCGCTCGACCTTATGGTCATCTGCGCCGAAGCGGGGCTGAGCCTCGATTCCGCCCTCGACCGCGTCAGCCGCGAAATCGGCCCGTCATGCCCCGAACTGGCCGAGGAAGTCGGGCTGACCGGCGTCGAACTCGGCTTCCTCCCCGACCGCAGCCGTGCCTTGCAAAATCTTGCCGACCGCGTGCCTTTGGCGGGCGTCGTCGCTTTGGTCAACACGCTCATTCAGACGGAAAAATACGGCACGCCTTTGGCGCAATCCTTACGCGTCCTGTCGGCGGAAATGCGCGACGAACGCATGATGGCCGCCGAAGCCAAGGCCGCCAAACTGCCGGCCACGCTGACCATCCCGATGATTTTATTTATTCTGCCGCCGCTTTTTATCGTGCTGCTCGGCCCCGCGATTTTACGCGTGATGGCCATGATGCATCATCATTGACGCTTTGTCATCCAGCGCGGCACGCACCGCGGCCAATACGGGCGCCCATTGCCCCGGCGCGGGCTGGCGGAATTGCCGCAGCGACGGATACCACGGGCTGTCGTCGCGCCCGATGAACCAGCGCCAGCAATTGTCATAGCGGTTCAACAGCCACACCGGCTTGCCCAATGCCGCGGCCAGATGCGCAACCGACGTATCGACGCTGATGACAAGGTCAAGATTGGCGATCAAGGCCGCGCTGTCGGCGAAATCCCCGCATTGCGGCATGAAATCGATGATGCCCATATCTGCGGGCGCGGCGTCGCCGACTTTCTGCAAGCTGTAAAATTCCACCTGCGGCACGCCCAGCAAAGGACGCAAGGCATCGGCGGACAAAGAACGCCGGCGATCCACCGCCGTCAGTTCCGGCGATTGCACGCGCGGATTGCCCGCCCACGCCAACCCGACACGGAGAACCCCGCCCTGCCCGCGCGGCATCAAATCACGCCAGCGCGCGACTTCGTCCGCATCCGCCGCCAGATAGGACGCAAATGCCGGAATGGTATCGGGCTGCGTGGCGAAAGCGCGCGGCAAATCCATCATCGGGCAATGCAGGTCGAACGCAGGCAACGGCTCGCCGCGCGCGACGACCTGCGTCACGCCGCGCAGCGATTTCATCAACCGCGCCAAAGCCGGTTGCGATTCCAGAATGACGGTAAAGCCGCGCTCCGCCGCCATTGTCGCGTAACGGCAAAATTGCAGCGTATCGCCGAACCCCTGTTCGGCATGGATAAGCAAGGTACGCCCTTGCGCGTCCTCGCCGCGCCATACGGGTTGCGCAAACGCCCGTCTGGTATGCCCCAATTGCGAACCGTGCCAACGCGATTCATATTCACGCCAGCCTTCATCATATTGCCCCAAGGCCAGAAGAGCCAAAGCCATATTGTGGCGCGTGTCGGGCGTATCCATCAAAGCCAGCGCGCGGCGATACATCGCCAGCGCGGCCTCGACCTCGCCGCTGTCTTTCAACGCATTGGCCAGATTATTCAGGGCTTCGGCATAATCGGGGCGCAATTCCAAGGCGCGGCGATAACAATTTTTACTTTCCTCCAGATCGCCGCGCATGCGCCGTACAATGCCCAGATTATTGAGGGATTCGGGGTATTGCGTGCGTAGTTCCAGCGCGCGGCGGTAACAATCTTCGGCCTTGTCGAGCACGCCTTTGGCCGCCAGCGCGAGCCCCAGATTGTTAAACGCAAAAGCGTAATCGGGCTTGGCCGCAATGGCGCGTTCATAATAACCGATGGCGGCATCAAGATCGCCGCGCCGCGACACCGCATTGCCCAGATTGTTCAACGCGCCGGCGTGATCCGGCTTTATTTTGATCGCCTCGGCAAGCGCCTGCTCGCTGCCGGCTTCGTCGCCCTGCCGTTTCAGGGCATTGCCCAGATAGTACCACACATCGGCGTTGGCCGCGCCGGCCTGCACGATCTGCTGCAAGGCGGTAATCGCTTCGGCATTCTTGCCTTGATCCAACAACACCAGCGCATAATGATACCGCACATCATGGGCCTGCGGCGCCAATGTCAGCGATTTCAGCATCCATTTTTCCGCGTTGGCGGGACGGCCAAGCTGGCATTCCAACAGCCCCATCGCCGTCATGCATCCGATGTCATAGGGTTTTTTACGGTGATTTTCACGACAGGCGAGCAGGCTTTGTTCCAGCTTCTTCGCCGCCGCGCCGGTGGCGATTCCGGAAAAAATACGCTCGGTCGTTTCTCTCATGGCCCCGTTCTCCTTGTCGCCGGAATAAGCAAGGCTTATGCCAACACCCTATCTGTCCAGATCCTTGGCCACCGCCGGGTCGTTAAGAATATCGCTGATACGCTGGGCGGCTTCGAAGCTTTCGTCGGCCATGAAACGGATTTTCGGCACATGGCGCAACTTGACCGCCTTGCCGATCTCGAAACGGAAAAAGCTGGCGCCGTCATTCATCAAGCGCACGGTTTCGCGCAATTTCTCGCCGCCCAACGGCATGATATAGGCCGTGGCATTTTTAAGGTCGGGGCTGACCTTGACCTCGGTCACCGTCACCACGGGCGGTGAAAAATCGGGCGGCCACGGAATGTCGCCCCGGATCAGAACGGCAGCTAAAGCGTGGCGAATTTCTTCGCCGACGCGCAATTGTCTTTGGGAACGCATGATCTATCACCAACTTACGGATCGGGGCCAGAACCTTGAAGGGGTAAATATACGCCAGATCCGGCAACAATTGCCATATCGCAGTGGGGTCAGAATCCGCCAATTGCCTGAATTCTGCGCCGCGCCCCGTCCGCGGAAAAAACGAAGTCCTGATTCGGCGGCGCGCCAGCGGCGGTATCGACATCCTGCGCGTCGCAATCGCGATCGCAGTCATGCCATTCGCAAAGACGCATATCGCGATCATCCCCATCGGCGCGCGCCGGCGCGGTCAGCGACAGACCGACCATTGCCGATAAAGCGAGAAGAATGATGATTTTATGGAAAGAGGTCATGCCTGTCCCCCTTTGTCGAACGCGGAAGAATCAGAGAGGCAAAACCTAGAAACCAAACAAGGCGGGAATGTGAAAGCAAAAGGGCGATTTAAAGACGCCCGGCATTACACCAATTGATCGACGGCATTATTCCCGCCGCTTGCGTTTGCGCCGCCAAGCGCCGTTGATTTGGAAGGATCGGGAACGGAAGTCGTCGTTCGCGTCGATCCGTCTTCATAGGTTATGGTTGTCGTCACCGAACCGTCTTTATTGGTTTTCGTCGTTTCGCTTTTAACGGTTGTCGACGAATCCGACGCGCTGCCGGACGCCCCCGAAGAAGAAGTGCCTGTTCCGGATGAACTGGCCGTCGACGGCGTCGATGCGCTGGCGCTGCTGGCCGATGACGAAAAATAAGCGGCAGACGAAGTCAGTCCGGAAACGGTCGTCATGAAAGCCTCCCAAGATCAACGGATAGCGCAGAAAATCCCTGCTGTCCATTAAACGGGGCCGACGACGAAAAACTTACGGCGCGAACGGGATCAATATCCGCTGATCAACAAATTATGCGACGTTTTGATGGCTTCAAGCGCGCGGCCGGTTCCCAGCGCGACGCAGAACAACGGATTTTCCGCCACCGACACCGGCAACCCCGTGGCATGGCGCAGCACCAGATCGAGATTGCGCAACAGCGCGCCGCCGCCCGTCAACACAATGCCTTTATCGACGATGTCGGCGGCGAGTTCGGGCGCGGTGTTTTCCAGCGCGACCTTGACCGCTTCCAGAATCGCGCTGACAGGTTCGGCAAGGCTTTCGGCGACCTGACGTTCGGTGATCACGATTTCCTTGGGCACGCCGTTCATCAAATCGCGGCCCTTGATTTCGGTAACGTGGCCTTCGCCGTCTTCGGGCGGACAAGCGGAACCTATTTCCTTCTTGATGCGTTCGGCGGTCGATTCCCCGATCAGCAAATTATGATAGCGGCGAATGTAATTGATGATGGCTTCGTCGAGCTTGTCGCCGCCGACACGTACCGACCGCGAATACACGATACCGCCCAGCGACAACACCGCCACTTCGGTCGTGCCGCCGCCGATATCGACCACCATCGACCCCGTCGGCTCGGTGACCGGCAACCCGGCGCCGATCGCGGCGGCCATCGGTTCTTCGATCAAAAACACGCGGCGCGCGCCCGCGGATTCGGCCGATTCCTGAATGGCGCGGCGTTCAACCGCCGTCGACCCCGACGGCACGCAGATAATGATCTGCGGATTGGCGAACGACCGGCGGTTATGCACCTTGCGGATAAAATGCTTGATCATTTCCTCGGCGACTTCGAAATCGGCGATAACGCCGTCACGCAAAGGGCGAATGGCCTGAATGTTGCCCGGCGTGCGGCCCAGCATCAGCTTGGCGTCGTTGCCGACGGCCAGAACCTGACGTTTGCCCTTGTTATGCGAGATCGCAACCACCGAAGGTTCATCCAGCACGATGCCGCGGCCCTTGACGTAAACAAGCGTGTTGGCGGTGCCAAGGTCTATGCCCATATCGGCCGACAACATACCCAACAAATTGGCAAACATGACTTTTTACCCGTAGCGAGGAAAGAGAGGGTGAATTTGACAAGCCGACTTTCTGACACCGGAACGGTTTTTAGGCAAGGGGAAAGAAAAAACGTTACCCGCCAATGGCCGCTGCCTGCATCGCCGCCAGCTCGGCCAATCCCTTTTGCGCCAGCTTCAGCATCGCGCCGAACTGGGTTTCGGAAAAAGGCGCATGTTCGGCGGTGCCCTGGATTTCGACGATGCCTCCGGCCCCGGTCATGACGAAATTGGCATCGACTCCGGCCGTCGAATCTTCGGCATAATCCAGATCAAGCACGGGTTCGCCCTGATAAATGCCGCAGGAAACAGCCGCAACCGACGATGTCAGCGGGTTTGCCTTCAATTTGCCGGTCTTCATCAAATAACGGCACGCCAGAGCCAGCGCGACATAACCGCCGGTAATCGACGCGCACCGCGTGCCGCCATCGGCCTGCAGCACGTCGCAATCGACCTTGATCTGCATTTCGCCCATGATTTTCCTGTCCACCACGGCGCGCAAAGAACGGCCTATCAGCCTTTGAATTTCCTGCGTGCGGCCCGATTGCTTGCCCTTGGCGGCTTCACGGTCGGTGCGTTCGGCGGTGGCGCGCGGCAACATGCCGTATTCCGCCGTGACCCAGCCAAGACCGGTATTGCGCAGGAACGGCGGCACTTTTTCATCGACGCTGGCGGTGCACAGAACATGCGTGTCGCCACATTTGATCAGGCACGATCCTTCGGCATATTTGGCAAAGCCTGATTCGAGCGTGACAGGACGGAGCTGATCAAAAGCACGGGTCGAAGGGCGCATGGACATAAAGGGAGTTCGGGGTGGGTGCCGTTCGCCCATACCGGGCTGCGGACGCTGGTTACTAGCAAGTATAGGCCTTACTCCGCAACATCCATCATGGCGCGACGGTCAAACAGCTTTTGCTGCGGCGAACAAGGTATGAACACATGCCCTGCGCCGTTTGTTGATCCATATTCATCAACCGCGCCCGATACATTTGCGTGCCCGCAACCGCAACCGGATCAATTTGCGGTGTCGCCTGACCGAGCCTGTCAGGGAGTTCGGCGACAAGGCTGGCCAACGCCTGCCGCCCGATGGCGGGGTCGCTGTACGCCCCGATCTGAATGCCCCAGCGATGCGCGGCGTCGGGAACGGCGGCGGGCTGAACCACGGTGACGGAGGCATGTTCGGGTTGCGCCGGAACAGCTTGCGCCGGCGCAAGGTTGCGCGGTGGAAATACGGCGGCAATTTTGGCGGGCAACGTCACGTAATGGGCATCGCCGGCATCGGCATCCGCATCGCCCTGCCCTTGCGCCTTGTCGATCCGGGCTTCGCGGATATCGGCTTCGTCTTTGGCAAACGCGGCGTCGAGAAGCTGTGCCATATGATTGTCGCGTTCGACCGCGGATGTGCCGCCGAACACCACGCCGATCAATCGAATGCCGTTACGCTTGACCGACGCCACGAGGTTGAATCCCGACGCGCGGATATAGCCGGTCTTGATGCCGTCCATGCCGGGATAACGGTCTTTAAGATGATTATGCGTATGGCGGTAAATGCCTTCGAAGGTGAAGCCGTCGCAATTGAAATAATGATAATATTCGGGGAAATGGTGCACCAGCGCGTCGCCCAGTATCGCCATATCGTGCGCCGTCGTGACCTGATCGGGGTTGGGCAGCCCCGACGGGTTGCGATACACTGTGCGCGACATGCCCAGCGCGCGCGCCTGCGCCATCATCATTTTGGCGAATCCGGCCTCGCTGCCGCCCAGCGTTTCGCCCATGGTCACAGCGGCATCGTTCGCCGATTTCGTGACCATGCCGAGAATTAAATCCTCGACCTTGACGCTTTGGCCGGGACGCAGCCCCAGCTTGGAGGGCGATTGTTGCGACGCGTTAAGAGACACCGGCACATATTGGTCAAGCCGCAAACGCCCGGATTCCAGCGCTTCGAAGGTCAGATACAGCGTCATCATCTTGGTCAAAGATGCGGGATGCCGCAGCCCGTTCGGATCTGTTTCGTGAATGATGCGTCCGGTATCGGCATCGATCACGATATCGGCATAACGCGGATTGTCGCCGCTTTGCACCCACGGATGGGGATGATGCCGCGTGTGGTGGTGATGCGCGTGATGCGAAGCCGCACTGGCCGGCGTAGCCCCGAAGGACAAGCACAATGCCATGATAAATATGATAAAATTCTGTTTTTTCATGCCGTCCGGTTTTCTGCAGCACCCGCAGAACACGGGTTCTTGATTCGCGACCGGTTTATAAGAATCCCCATCGCCCCCGCTTGGCAAGCGCTTATTCGCCGATGCAATAAAATAAGGGTTTTTTAATTTTAAGTTCTACCGATAGCGTTTGACAATATGACCAGTGATTACATATAGTGCAGTGCACGCAAACCTGCGGTTGAACATTCTATCGCACAGCTTCCACTTTTTATTCATGCATGGAGTTCGTCATGACCTTTGCCGCCAACGATGCCAACAAATTCACCGAAAATCTGACCCAAGCTTACGAGCAAGTCAACGCGGCAACGTCCGCCTATGTCAATGCCGCGACGAAGTCCAGCACCGCCGCATGGCAGGGCATTGAAGAAATGACCCGCGACATGGGCGGCACGATGCAGGAGTCCTACGCCCGCGCCGTGTCGGCGATCAAATCCATGATGTCGGCCAAAACCCCGCAGGAAGCCGCGGAAACACAGGCCGAATTCATGAAGGATTGTTTTGACGGCATGATCGCCAACAGCAGCAAACTGGCCGAAATGTCGATGCGTCTGGCCAAGAACACGTTCGATCCGTTGACCCAGCATGCCAACGACACCATGACGACCGTGATGAAAAAGGCCAAAGTCGGATAATTCTGAATCCGCGCCTGAAAAACAAAAGCCCCCGGTTTCCCGGGGGCTTTATTTTTGGGATGCAGGCTTACAGCCCGCCGCTGACGAACAAGGTTTGTCCCGTCATATATTTGGAATCATCCGACGCCAGATACACAGCCGTCGGGGCGATATCATCGACCTGACCAATGCGTCCCAGCGGCGCCGTCGCTTCGATCCATCCCTTCATATCGCCTTCCGACATGCCGCCGACATGCGTGCCTTCGGTTGCGATCAAGCCGGGATTGATCGCATTGACGCGGATCTTGCGCGGCCCCAGTTCCTTGGCCAGAACGCCGGTGATGGCATCGACCGCGCCCTTGGTCGCGCTGTACACGGACGAATGCGGCGGCGTAATGCGCGTGACGGTGGAACTGATATTAATCACGCTGCCGCCCTTGTCGCCAAACAGCTTGACCGCTTCCTTGGTCGCCATCAAAAGCCCCAGAACGTTGAGATTGAATTGGCTGTGGAACAACTCTTCGGTCACCTCTTCAAGCGGCGCGAATTTATAAATGCCCGCATTGTTCACAAGGATATCCAGCCCGCCATAGGATTTCTTGGTTTCGGCAAACAGATGCGCCACATCCGCCGCTTTCGACATATCGCCGTGAACGGCGACCGCCTTGCCGCCCTTGGCCACGATATCGGCGACTACTTTTTCAGCGCCTTCCTTGCTGGATGCATAATTAACGACGACGCGCGCGCCCGCCGCCGCCAGATCCCTGGCGATGGCTGCGCCGATGCCCTTGGACGCGCCGGTGACGACGGCGGTTTTGCCTTCTAGTTTCTTGGTCATGGTATTTCTCCTGTTTTGGGTGTGGTTTAAGGATGGGTTATTAGTTCATAAGTTCGATATAATTGAACTATTGAACTTTGTCAAGGCGTGTGCTATATTTTTTCTATGGTTCAATTCGTACATCCGGCAAAAGAAGATTTGACGCTGGCGGGCGTGCTCGCGGCGCTGGCCGACCCCATGCGTCTGGACATCGTGCGCCGCCTTAAAGACAAAGGCGCATGCGCGTCATGCACCGACACCGCCCCCTGCCCGAAAATGGCGAAATCGACGCTGTCCAACCATTTCCGCATTTTGCGCGAAGCCGGCTTGATCCGCACCACCAAGAAAGGCGTCGAGCATCAAAACACCCTGCGTGAAGAGGATATTAACGCGCGGTTTCCGGGGTTGTTGAAGCTGATCCTGAAACTGGCCCCCTGACGCGCCGGCAACTGGGCCCGCACACATTTTTCATTAAAAAACGATTAACAACCTCTTGAAATCGGGGTGGGAACAGCCTATCTCCACCCCTACGCTATGGCCGCCAAGGCCTTTTAACCATTCAGGGAGCATTCCAAATGAAATTCCGTCCTCTGCATGACCGCGTGGTCGTTCGCCGCCTTGAAGGCGACACCAAGACCGCCGGCGGCATTATCATCCCCGACACCGCCAAGGAAAAACCCAGCGAAGGCGAAATCATCGCCGTCGGCCCCGGCGCGCGCGATGAAGCCGGCAAAATCGTTCCGCTGGACGTCAAGGCGGGCGACCGCGTGTTGTTCGGCAAATGGTCGGGCACCGAAGTCAAGATCGACGGCGAAGACCTGCTTATCATGAAGGAATCCGACATCATGGGCGTGATCGAAACCTCGGCGAAAGCCAAGAAGGCCGCCTAATCCGTTACCGACCCCAACCAACCAACAAGGAAATATCCAATGGCTGCTAAAACAGTAACTCACGGCGCCGAAGCCCGCGAAAAAATGATGCGCGGCGTCGACATCCTCGCCAACGCCGTCAAGGTCACGCTGGGCCCCAAGGGCCGCAATGTCGTGATCGACAAGAGCTTTGGCGCGCCCCGCGTCACCAAGGACGGCGTCAGCGTCGCCAAGGAAATCGAGCTGTCCGACAAGCTTGAAAATATGGGCGCGCAGCTGGTGCGCGAAGTCGCTTCCAAGGCCAACGACAAGGCCGGCGACGGCACCACCACCGCCACCGTTCTGGCGCAGGCTCTGGCCCGCGAAGGCGCGAAGGCCGTCGCGGCGGGCATGAACCCGATGGATCTGAAGCGCGGCATGGACAAGGCGGTCGAAGCCGTCGTGGCCGATCTGGCCGCCCGTTCCAAGAAAGTGTCGAGCAACGCGGAAATCGCGCAGGTCGGCACCATTTCGGCCAACGGCGACAAGGAAATCGGCGACATGATCGCCAAGGCGATGGAAAAAGTCGGCCATGAATCGCCGATCACCGTCGAAGAAAACAAGAGCCTTGAAACCGAACTGGAAGTCGTCGAAGGCATGCAGTTCGACCGCGGCTATCTGTCGCCCTATTTCGTCACCAACGCGGAAAAGATGGTGGCCGAACTGGACAGCCCCTTCATCCTGTTCCACGAATCCAAACTGTCGGGCCTGCAGCCGTTGCTGCCCGTGCTCGAAGCCGTGGTGCAGTCGGGCAAGCCGCTGCTGATCGTCGCGGAAGAAGTCGAAGGCGAAGCCCTGGCGACGCTGGTCGTCAACAAGCTGCGCGGCGGGCTCAAGATCGCGGCTGTCAAGGCGCCGGGCTTTGGCGACCGTCGCAAGGCGATGCTGGAAGACATGGCGATCCTGACGGGCGGCCAGGTCATTTCGGCCGATCTGGGCATCAAGCTGGAAAATGTCACGCTCGACATGCTCGGCACCGCCAAGAAAGTCCGCATCGACAAGGACAACACCACGATCATCGACGGCGCGGGCAAGAAGAAAGACATCGAAGCCCGTTGCAACCAGATCCGTCAGCAGATCGAAGAAACCTCGTCGGATTACGACCGCGAAAAACTGCAGGAACGTCTGGCCAAGCTGGCCGGCGGCGTTGCCGTTATCCGCGTCGGCGGCGCGACCGAAGTCGAAGTCAAGGAACGCAAGGATCGCGTTGACGACGCCATGCACGCCACGCGCGCGGCCGTCGAAGAAGGCATCGTTGCGGGCGGCGGCGCGGCCCTGTTGTACGCCACGCGCGCCATCGAAAAGGTTCGCGTGTCGAACGACGACCAACGCCGCGGTGTGGACATCGTCCGCCGCGCTTTGGAAGCCCCTATCCGCCAGATCGCCGACAATGCCGGCGTCGACGGTTCGGTCATCGTCGGCCGCATGCTGGACCAGAAGGACAGCAATTTCGGTTTCGACGCGCAGAAGGAAGACTATTGCGACCTGATCAAGTCGGGCATCGTCGACCCGACCAAGGTCGTCCGCATCGCGCTGGAAAGCGCGACGTCGGTCGCTGGCCTTCTGATCACCACCGAAGCGATGATCGCCGACAAGCCCGAAAAGAAAGCCGTCGGCGGCGGCGCTGGCGCCGGTGACATGGGCGGCATGGGCGGCATGGATTTCTGATCCATCTTTCCATCACCAAAGAACGAGGGCTGCGGGAAACCGCAGCCCTTTTTCTTTTAACCCGACAGGATTTCTTTCAATAGATCGCCGGCCCCAATAATCCGCCCCAACGCCGACGGCATGAACCGCCCGCTTTTCCACAGCCCGTAACGGTACAGCATGGCAAAGTCCATGTCGGCGGATGGCGCGCCCGCGCCGCCCACGCGTTCCGACCCGCGTCGCACATTGTCGATTAAATAGGCCGGAAACCGGACATCATAGGGATTGCGCGCGACTTCGCCCGCATGGCACGCCAAGGCCGACAGCAATGTCGCCGCATCTGCCGCCCCGACGCCGATCATCAAATTGGGCGACGGGTTCGGTTGCCAATATTCGGTTTCGACCACGGCGCAGGAAAATTCCACCGGTTGCAGGGCCAGCGCATCCATGCCCAGAAGATGCGTGCCGATATGGGTCGGGTGCGCGTCCTGCGCATGAGGCATGAAAATCGCCTGCGGCTTGTAATGCCCGACCAGTTCGGCGATACGCGCGGCTTTTTTCTGCCACGCGGCGCGGTCGGCGGCGCGCGCGGCTTCCGTCACATCATCAAACCCCATCGTGGCAGGCGTGAACGCATCGAACCCCAACACGGCGCAGGCGCGCGCCAATTCGCCCAACCGCGCCGGCCTGTGATCCGTTTTGCTGCCCAGCGTCACGGCGATATTGATGATCTGCCAGCCCTGTTCGCGCTTCAAGCGCAACGGCAACGCGCCGGCCAGGCATTCATCGTCAGGGTGGGGCGACAGCAATAACGCGCACGGATTTTTACCGCGCAGCGGCAAAGCGTCGGATATAAAAGAAACGGCGGCATCCGGTTGTGCCGGATGCCGCCGCAATAAATCAACATAGCTGGAAACAAGGCCGGATGGCGATGTATCCGGCGCCGTCATCAGGCCGCCTGCAATTCGGCTTCGGCTTCCTGAAACAGGGCCAGAGCCTGTTCGACCCAAGCCTTGGCGTCGCTGCCATCGGCGGTCAGAATCTGGCCCGACACTTCCAGCGCGTCGCCACCGATAACGGCGCCCGCCGCGGTCAATTCGGCCTGACATTCGGCAGGTGCGGCCACCGCAACCCCCGCGATTTTGGGCGACAAAGCCAGCAGCGCAACGCCCGCGCCGATGGCGGCAATCGGTTTGCCCGCTTCGAGGAAGTGGTTGACGATGCGGCGCGTGTGCAGATTGGTTTTCAGCTTGGTCACGGCGCGTTCGCCGCCGGGAATAATCAAAATATCGTAATCCGAACCCAACGCTTCGCCGATTTGCGCATCGACGGGGAAATAATGGCCCCAATGGTCGGTCTGCCAGCCGTTCATGACGCCGTTTTCGGGCGCGACGGTTTTGAATTTGCCTTTCAGCGCGGTGATGGCGCGCTGGATTTCCGTCATATTGTTTTCGTCAAAGCCGTTGGCGGCGAGGATAGCGATGGATTTACCGACGAGGGTTGAACTCATACTACAAAATCTCCCTTATACATTTGATACATCAGAGGAGTCGCTTTCCGGAAAAGCGGCGTCTTTCGCGGCGCCGACGGTATTGCCTTTCGGGACGTTCCCGGTCAAGGCAAGAGCGAACGGTTGACTTCCTACATAAAAACCAACGGTTTGCAAAGCAAAGAATTAGTTGCGCAGGCAAAAAACGCCAAAGCGTGGCTATTCTGCCATGTTTATGAATGGGCCCGAACCGCCGTCATCATGTAATTCATCCCCACCGCGCCCGCACGCAGGGAAAATTTGTCTTCCAGCGGGTTGTAAATGATCCCCGCGATATCGACGGCGTCCAGCCCCGCGCGCGCCAGATGCGCCGCCAGTTCCGACGGGCGGATAAATTTGCGCCAGTCATGGGTGCCGCGCGGCACCCATTTCAGGATATATTCCGCCGCCGCGATACCCAAAATCCAGCTTCTAGCGGTACGATTGACGGTCGACAAAATGACGATGCCGCCCGGTTTCAGCAAATCCGCCACGGCGTCCAGCAACAGGCCGATATCGGCGACGTGTTCAAGAATTTCCAGCGCGGTAATCACGTCGTATTTTTTGTGGCCGCGCGCCAGATCCTCGGCGCTGCCGGCGCGGTAATCGATATCAAGGCCCGACAGATCCGCATGACGGCGGGCGGCCTTTATTGCGGCATCGGACGCATCCAGCCCCGTGACGGACGCGCCCAGCCGCGCCATCGGTTCGCACAGCAACCCGCCGCCGCAGCCTATATCGAGAATCGAGATGTCCTTAAGGGCGTCGCGGCCGCCCGGTTTACGGCCATAATGGGCGCAGACCCGATCGCGGATATATTCCATGCGCGCCGGATTGAGTTTATGCAACGGGCGCAGGGCGCCGTCCGGATTCCACCAATCATCGGCATGGCGGGAAAAATTGGCAATTTCGGCGGGATCGATGCTGGACATGGCAAAGCGGGGGGTTATGGTTATGGGCTAGACAATAGAATTGTAAATCTGATTTTGTCGAATCCCATTTTGTGCTAATTCTCTCGCTTCCTTTGGCTTCTACACCCTGCTTTTATGCCTCTTATCGTCATGAAATTCGGCGGCACCTCCGTCGGCGACATCGACCGCATCAAGAATGCGGCCGCCAAGGTCGCGGCCGAAGTGCGGCGAGGGAACAAGGTCGCCGTCGTGGTGTCCGCCATGTCGGGCGTCACCGATCAGCTTATCAATTATTGCCGCGCCGTATCGCCGCGGTATGATCGCGGCGAACATGATGTCGTGGTGGCCACGGGCGAACAGGTCACGGCGGGGCTGATGGCGATGGCCTTGCATCAGCGCGGGCTGAACGCGCGGTCATGGCAAGGCTGGCAGGCGCAATTGCTGACCGATTCCACCCATACCAAGGCGCGTATCGTCGATTTTCAGGCCGACGCGCTGCGCCGCCGCATCGAAGACGGCGATGTCGCGGTCATGGCCGGGTTTCAGGGCGTCACGCCGGAAGGCCGCATTACCACGCTGGGGCGCGGCGGGTCGGACACGTCGGCCGTCGCGTTGGCCGTCGCCCTGAAGGCCGACAGGTGCGACATCTACACCGATGTCGACGGCGTTTATACCACCGACCCGCGCGTCGTGGCGCAGGCGCGCAAAATGGGCCGCGTCTCATACGAAGAAATGCTGGAACTCGCGTCGCTGGGGGCCAAAGTGTTGCAGGTGCGGTCGGTCGAAATGGCGATGCGTTTCCGCATGCCGGTGCAGGTGCTGTCGACCTTCGCCAACGATGTCGGCAGCGATCTGCCCGGAACCTTGGTCACCGAAGGGGATGAAGAAATGGAAAACAACCTTGTCACCGGCATCGCCTATACGCGCGATCAGGCGCGGCTTACCCTTCTCAACATGCCGGATAAACCCGGCGTGGTCGCCGCGATTTTCGGGCCGCTGGCGCGCGCCGGCATCGGCGTCGACATGATCGTGCAGTCGGGGTCGAGCGACGGGCGGCAGGCCGACACCACCCTGACCGTGACCAAAGGCGACGCCGAACGCGCGGTTAAAATTCTGGAAGAAGAAAAACAGAAAATCGGGTTCGAACGGCTGGTCAGCAATACCGGCGTGACCAAAATCTCGTTGGTCGGCGCGGGTATGCGCACCCATGCGGGCGTGGCGGCGATGATGTTCGAAACGCTGGCCGCCAAAGGCATCAATATCCTTGTCATCGAAACGTCGGAAATCAATATCAGCGTTCTGATCGACGACGCCTATACCGAACTCGCCCTGCGCGCGCTGCATACGGCCTATGGGCTGGACGATAAATAACACCGGAACATAACATCAGGAAAAATTATGGTAAAAACATCCCCCGCCCTTCATCACCTGTGGCAGCGCGGCTGCGATTTCCTGGGCACGGAGCTCGCCATTATGGGCGGCGCGATGTCGTGGGTTTCCGAACGGCATCTGGTCGCGGCTTTGTCAAACGCAGGCGGGTTCGGCACCATTGCCTGCGGGTCGATGCCGCCGGATTTGCTGCGCGGCGAGATCAAAGGCACGCAAGCCCTGACGCAAAAACCGTTCGGCGTGAATTTGATCACAATGCATCCGCAGCTCGATCAACTGATCGATATCTGCATCGCGGAAAAAGTCACGCATATCGTTCTGGCAGGCGGGTTGCCACCCGCAACGGCGATCAAGAAAATCAAGGATGCGGGGGCCAAATTGATGTGCTTTACCCCCACCGCGGCCTTGGGCAAGAAACTGGTGCGCATGGGCGTCGACGCCATCATCATCGAAGGCATGGAAGCGGGCGGCCATATCGGCCCCGTCAGCACATCGGTGCTGGCGCAGGAAATACTGCCGGAAATCCGCGACGTGCCGGTGTTCGTCGCCGGCGGCATCGGCCGCGGCGAAGCGATTGTGTCTTACCTTGAAATGGGCGCGGCGGGGGTGCAATTGGGCACGCGTTTCGTCTGCGCCACCGAATGCATCGCGCATCCGAAATTCAAACAGTCCTTCATCCGCGCCGCGGCGCGCGATGCCATGCCGTCGGTACAGATCGACGCGCGCTTTCCCATCATTCCCGTGCGCGCCATCATCAACGACGGCAGCAAGAAGTTTCTGGAAAAGCAGCGCGAGGTCATCGCCCGCTTTGACAAAGGCGAATTGACCAAGGAAGCCGCACAACTGGAGATTGAGCATTTCTGGGCCGGGGCCCTGCGCCGCGCCGTCATCGACGGCGACGTCGAAACCGGGTCGGTCATGGCCGGGCAAAGCGTGGGCATGGTGACGCGCGAACAGCCCGTGGCCGAGATTATGGCCGAATTGGTGGCGCAGGCGGAAAAAGCCTTGGAAAACAGGTAAAAATCCCGGATTTTTTCCTTTTGTTTGCCTTTTACCCCCGCATCTCCTAATCTCCGCCCATGTCAGGAAACAGACGCAAAAATGCGCCTTCGCGCGCACCGATAAGCGCACCGCAGGATGATGCCGCGCGGCTCGTGGCGATGCCCAAAGAGCCGGAATCCGTCGCGCGGGTCGAACCGATTCAGCCGCGCCCGCGCACCGAACGCATCGGCGAGATTTTGCGCAACAAACGCATGGAACGCGGCGACGATCTGTATGCTATCGCCGAGTATCTGCGCATCAAGCCCGACTTTCTGGTCGCGCTGGAAAACAGCCAATACGATAAATTTCCCGCCGACGCCTATGTCGTCGGCTTTTTGCGTTCCTATGCCGATCTTTTAGGCGTCAACGGCAAGGATGCCGTCGAACGTTATCGCTACGAAATGGCAGGACGGCGCAAGGAACCGGTTCTGGCGATGCCTGCGCCGCTGAGCGAAGGACGCGCGCCGTCGGCCATTATTCTGGTCGGCGCGACCATTGTGGGACTTCTGATTTATGCTTTGTGGTACGGCATTTCATCGTCCAACCGCGCCGAAGTCAACGCGCCGCCGGTTCTGCCCACGGCACAGCAAGCAGCCCCCGCCGCCGCGGGATTGACCGCCCCCATCGCCGAACCTGTCGTCACGCCGGCAGCGGTTGCGCCTGCGCCGGCCACACCGGCATCAGCCGCGCCATCCCCCGCCCCCGACGCCAAAACAACGGTCATTCCGCCCGCCGCGCCCGGCATTGTATTGACCGGCAAGGTTCCGCAGCCCGTCGCCGAACCGTCGCCGGCTTCGGCGCCTTCCCCCGCGCCGGAACAGGCCGCGCCCGCCGTGCAGAAAACGCCTGCGGCGACGGAAGCCCCCAAAGACGACACGCCGCATCATGTCTATGGCGACGCCAACGAAGCTTCGGCATTGATTATCCGCGCCACGCAAAGCAGCTGGATCATGGTCACCGACAGCAGCGGCAAAACCGTGTTCGATCATGTGCTGAAACCCGGCGACATCTACAAAGTGCCCAACCGTTCGGGCCTGCGCCTGACAACCGGCAACGCGGCGGGCATTATCCTGTCGCTGAACGGAACCGATCTGCCCAAAATCGACGGCGGCGCGCCGCATGTGGTGCGCGACGTCAATCTCGACCCCGACCATCTGACTGCCGCAACACCGGCACAATAAGGAACAGGAGAACATATGTCCGTAGATCATTCCGACGCCCTCGCCCACCGCCCGTGGCGTCAAATTTCCCGCCGCAAGAGCCGCCAGATCAAGGTCGGCAACGTGCTGGTCGGCGGCGACGCACCCGTCAGCGTGCAAACCATGACCAACACGCTGACCAGCGACGCCAAGGCGACGATCGAGCAGATCCTCGCCGCCGAAGCCGCGGGCGCGGATATCGTGCGCGTGTCGTGCCCCGACGAAGAATCCACCGCCGCCTTGAAGGAAATCGTCAAAGCGGTCAATGTTCCCATCGTCGCCGACATCCATTTCCATTACAAACGCGGCATCGAAGCCGCCAAGGCCGGCGCGGCGTGTCTGCGCATCAATCCCGGCAATATCGGGTCGGAAGACCGCGTGCGCGAAGTCGTGCAGGCCGCCAAGGATTACGGCTGCGCCATGCGCATCGGCGTCAATGCCGGGTCGCTGGAACAGGAATTGCTGGAAAAATACGGCGAACCCTGCCCCGACGCCATGGTCGAAAGCGCGATGACCCACGCCAAGATTCTGGAAGACCACGACTTCACCAATTTCAAAATCAGCGTCAAGGCTTCGGACGTTTTCCTTGCCGTCGCGGCCTATCAGGCCTTGGCCGACGCGTGCGACTACCCCTTGCATATCGGCATTACCGAAGCCGGCGGTTTGCGCGCGGGCACGGTGAAAAGCTCGATCGGGCTGGGGTCGCTGTTATGGGCGGGCATCGGCGACACCATGCGCGTGTCGCTGTCGGCCGATCCGGTCGAGGAAGTCAAAGTCGGCTATGAAATGCTGAAAACGCTGGGCCTGCGTCGTCGCGGCGTCACCGTCATTTCGTGCCCGTCCTGCGCGCGCCAGAATTTCAACGTCATTAAAACCGTCGAAGTTCTGGAAGAACGGCTGTCGCACATCACGACGCCGATGACGGTGTCGGTGATCGGCTGCGTCGTCAACGGCCCCGGCGAAGCGATGATGACCGATATCGGTTTTACCGGCGGCGGCAAGGGCACGCATCAGGTCTATATCGCCGGCCAGCCCGCGCACCGTTTGCAAAACGAAGACATCGTCGGCCATCTGGTCGAATTGGTGGAAAAGAAAGCCGCCGACATCGCCGCCGAAAAAGCCAAGATGGAACAGGCGGCGGAATAAATGCTCGCACCCGGCCATCAGGAAACCGCGCCGCGACGTTATCTGCCGTCTGTGCTTTGCGAACGGCTATATGAGTTGGCGGAAATTGCCGAGGCATTCTCCGAATCCTCGCTGCTTTTGTGTTTTCATGCACCAGACACCGTTTCAGATTATCAAATCACGAACACCGACGAACACGGCACGTTATGCGCCGCCGTTGAGCATATCAAAGAGCAGGCCGAGATTCATCCCGCCAACAGGGGCGTCGATATCCGGTGGTGTCAAGCGCATCTGGAAATCGTGAAAGCCACGCAAGACATGCCGTCGCTTGTCGGCAACAATGCGGAAAATGCCGTTATGATTGGCAATGAACACCTTCTCCACACGGCGCTGGTCGCACCCAAGAGCGATATTTTTCATCAATTCAACGCTATGGCAAAGCTCAGCTCTGAAATCAGCGCTTCGCTGTGCGCCTATTTCAGCACGAAGTCGTTGTCGTCCATTGCGATCGAGCCTTAACCCATGTCCCTCTCCGAAACCCTTTCCCGCGTCATGGCGCGGCACGATGAATTGCGGCATTTGATGTCGCAACCCGACGTCGCGCCCGACCAATTCGCAAAATTATCCAAGGAATATTCCGACCTGACGCCCGTGTGCGAGGCCATCGGCGAACTTGACCGCGCGCGCCGCGAACTGTCCGACGCCGAAAGCCTGTTGTCCGACGCGGATATGGCGGCCGAAGCAAAAAAAGAAATAGAAGCCCTGAAACCCCGTATTCCCGTTCTGGAACTGCAGGTTCAGAAAATGCTGTTGCCCAAGGATGCGGCGGATGAACGCAACGCCATTCTGGAAATCCGCGCGGGCGCGGGCGGCGACGAAGCGGGGCTGTTCGCGGCATTATTATTCGACATGTACCGCAAATATGCGGCCCATCGCGGTTGGCGGTTCGAGGTCATGGAATTGTCGGAAAACGATCTGGGCGGGCTGAAGGAAGGTATCGCCGAGGTCAGCGGACGCGGCGTGTTCGCGCGGTTGAAGTTCGAGTCCGGCGTGCATCGCGTCCAGCGCGTACCGCAGACGGAAAGTCAGGGCCGCGTCCACACATCGACAGCCACGGTCGCCGTGCTGCCTGAAATGGAAGAAACCGACATCGTCATCGACGACAAAGACCTGAAAATAGACGTCTATCGCGCGTCGGGCGCCGGCGGCCAGCATGTCAATAAAACCGAAAGCGCCGTGCGCATCACCCATCTGCCCACCGGCATCGTCGTGGCGATGCAGGAAGAACGGTCGCAGATCAAGAACCGCGCCAAGGCGATGAAGATTCTGCGCAGCCGCATGTACGAACAGAAAGACCGCGCCATCAAGGCCGCCCACGCGGCGGAACGCAAAAGCCAGGTCGGCACCGGCGACCGCAGCGAACGCATCCGCACCTATAATTTCCCGCAGGGCCGCGTGTCCGACCATCGCATCGAAAAAACCCTGTATAACATCGACGACGTCATCAACGGCGAAGGGCTGGATGCCTTTATCGACGAACTGATCCAACGCGACGAAGCCGAAAAACTGGCGGAATTGAACGGAACGTGACGCTGGCCGATACATTGCGCGCCGCCATCGACCGCCTGAATATCGCAGGCGTCGACAATCCGCAGCTGGATGCGCGATTGTTATTCTGCCATGCGCTGGGCCTTGACCGTGCCGGTTTGCTGAGCCAATCCCGACGCGAACCGACCATTCCCGAAATCAAAAAAATAGAAACCCTTCTCCAACGCCGCGAAAAACGCGAATCCGTGGCGCGCATCATCGGCCAGCGCGAATTCTGGGGCCTGCCCTTCGGCATGAACGAGGCCACGCTGGAACCGCGCCCGGACAGCGAAACCCTTGTCGAAGCCGTTCTGTCGTCATTCCGGCGCAAGCCGGAATCCAGCGGTTCTTTTTCTCTGGATCCCGGCTTGCGCCGGAATGACGCTATTTCTTGTGAGAGCTTTGCCCCCCGGATACTCGATCTCGGCACGGGAACGGGCTGTCTGTTGCTGGCGTTGCTGCATGAATGGCCGCATGCCACGGGGGTGGGCATCGACATCGCGCCGCGCGCCGTCGCACAGGCGTCGCAAAATGCCGCCGGCCTTGGGCTCGACACGCGCGCGGCGTTCCGCACCGGCAACTGGTTCGACGGCATCACGGGAAAGTTCGACATTATCATCAGCAATCCGCCTTACATCCCCGCCGCCGACATTGAAACATTAATGCCTGAAGTGCGCGACCACGA
The DNA here is from genome assembly GCA_028866275.1 of Alphaproteobacteria bacterium. GTDB lineage: Bacteria > Pseudomonadota > Alphaproteobacteria > UBA9219 > UBA9219 > CAIXLI01. The sequence continues at coordinate 187,104 of JAGWIK010000001.1, read as the reverse complement.
CCCGCGCGCGGCGTTGGACGGCGGCGCGGACGGGCTTGAACCCTATCGTTTTCTGATCCCGCAATTGCCCGCGTTCCTGAATGCAAACGGGTTCGTCATTTTCGAAGTCGGCATTGATCAGGCGCAGGATGTCGCCGCCTTGCTGCGCGCCCATGCCTTCGCGGATGTCGCGATACACAAAGATCTGGGCGGGATCGATCGCTGTGTCAGCGCTTACATATCCTGATAATTCGGCCCGCCGCCGCCTTCGGGCACGCACCAGTCTATATTCTGTGTCGGGTCTTTGATGTCGCATGTTTTGCAATGCACGCAATTCTGCGCATTGATCTGCAGGCGCGGCGCGCCTTTTTCTTCGACAAATTCGTACACGCCCGCCGGGCAATAACGCGCTTCCGGCCCGGCATAAAGCGTCAGGTTGGTATTCACCGCCACCGACGGGTCGCGCAATTTCAAATGCGCGGGTTGGTCTTCTTCGTGATTGGTGTTGGACAAAAACACCGATGACAGGCGATCAAAGCTGATCACCCCGTCAGGTTTGGGATAGGCAATTTTGGTACAATCGCGCGCGGGCTTTAATGTTTTATTGTCCGCATGATTATGGAACGTCCATGGCGCGCGGCCGCGCAGCAATACATTGTCGATCGCCCCGTACAACATGCCCGCCCACAACCCCGCGCGGAACGCGGGGCGAATATTGCGCACGCCGTATAGTTCATCCCACAGCCATGTTTTTTCCAGCCGTGCGCGGTAATCGGCGACTTCGACAGCATCGCCCGCCAGATGAGCGACCAATGCCTCCGCCGCGACCATTCCCGATTTCATCGCGGTGTGATTGCCTTTGATCTTTGCCACATTCAGAAATCCGGCCGCATCGCCGATCAGCACGCCGCCGGGAAACGTCAATTTGGGGATTGATTGTAACCCGCCCTCGCTCAACGCGCGCGCGCCATAGGACAGGCGCTTGCCGCCTTCCAGCACGGCGCGGATATGCGGGTGCTGTTTGAAACGCTGAAATTCCTCGAACGGCGACAGATAGGGGTTTTCGTAATCCAGCCCGACGACAAAACCGATCGACACCAGATTATTTTCCCAATGATACAACCACGACCCGCCATAGGTGCGCGCATCCATCGGCCAGCCGATGCTGTGTTGAATATGGCCCGGGCGATGCTTGGCCGGATCGATTTCCCAAACTTCCTTGATGCCGAGCCCATAAGTTTGCGGGTCGCATCCGTTACGCAATTTGAATTTGGCGAACAGCATTTTGGCCAGCGACCCGCGGCATCCTTCGGCGATCACCGTCTGGCGCGCGCGCAATTCGACGCCGCGCGTGAAACGGTCGGTTTGGTTGCCATCCTTGCCGATGCCGACATCGCCGGTGGCCACGCCTGCCACCGCGCCATTGTCGTCGTACAAAATCTCGGCGGCGGCGAAACCGGGATAGATTTCGACGCCCAGATTTTCCGCCTGCGCCGCCAGCCATTTGGCCAGACGGCCGAGGCTGATGACATAATTGCCGTGGTTATGCATCGGCGGCGGGGTCGGCATGCGAAAAGCGCGGCGCGATGTCAGAAAATAGAAACGGTCTTCGCCGGCGGGAACGGTCAGCGGCGCGCCCATGTCGCGCCAGTCGGGAAATAATTCATCCAGCGCACGCGGTTCGAACACCGCGCCCGACAACAGATGCGCGCCGACTTCCGACCCTTTATCGATCACGCATACGGAAATGTCGCGCTTTTCGGCCTGCGCCAGTTGTTTGATTTTAATCGCGCAGGACAGCCCCGCCGGCCCCGCGCCGACAATCAGGACGTCATAAGACATGGTTTCGCGCGGCATGGATTCTGTCATGGATCATCTCGGAAAAGGGAAAGGCCGGAGGGCATTTTCCGCCATCCGGCCTTACCGTTTCGTTAATGGAAAGAGTTATTGCGCGCCGGTCGGGCCGGTCGGCGTCAGGTTCAGTTTCGGCGCAAGCCCGTGGCCGGGTTGATGCCCGGGTTGTCGCTTCTGCGCCAACCCGTTGGCGTCGGCGCCGCGCGCGCGCGCAAGCTGCAGCCTGAGATCGTCGACATGTTTTTGCAAATCGGTGAACCAATTGGTCACGGCGAAAGATTTGGGGTTCGCCACCGCGTTCTTGACGCCCTTGACGAATTCCACAACAGCCGAGGCCGAGGCGATCAACGGTTCGCTGACGAATTCGACAATGGCTTCGATAAGATCCGCGCCGGTCAAATGGCGGTGTTCGCCCGTGACTTGTTCGGCCTTGCGGGTCGTCAACATCTTGACAATGCCGCGGCCGGCCTGTTCGCCATCACCTTCGCCTTTTTGACGGCGACGGATTTCCTGCCCGTTGGCGTCTTGATCGTCGATCTGGTCGGTCATGCGTCACCTTTTCGATAATAATTTATTCGTCTATGACTTTGCCGTTTTGCAAATGAAGGAAGCTGGTATCGAATCCTTCCACCGGTCTTTTATTTTCCATACGAATTATAAGGATTTTATTTATTTTCAGCAAGAAGTTATGCATTTCGTCGGTTGCCTCCCAATCGATGGGATAGGTGCCACCGGTATCGTAAATGATCTCTAAACGTTTAGAATCAACATGATAACCGACCCACAGCGGCGTCGCTTCAAAGGGTTCGTCATGAACCAGGCACATCTTTCCGCGTGCGTTAACGACTAGGCCTATATTCACGTTTGGCGAGCCTCCGAACCGATCCTTAAAGAAAAATGCCCGCCATTGTCGGGCATAGATAGTTAATGTCTGGTGAATACCCTACCCGGCTTTGCGCCGTGCCTGCATGGCGGCGGCCAGGGTTCCATCATCCAGATAATCCAGTTCCCCCCCTACCGGCAAGCCGTGGGCAAGGCGCGACACCGCGACCCCCAACGGTTCCAGCCGTTCCGCGACGTAATGCGCGGTAGCCTGCCCTTCGACCGTCGCATTAAGAGCAAGGATTACCTCCCTGACTTCATTCAGTTTTATGCGTTCGAGCAACGCCTCGATACGCAGGTCGGCAGGGCGCACGCCTTCCAGCGCCGACAGCGTGCCGCCCAGCACATGATACAAGCCACGGAAGGCATGGCTGCGCTCCAAAGCCCATAAATCGGCGACATCCTCGACCACACAGATCACGCCGCGGTCGCGGCCCTGATCGCGGCAAATTTCGCACGGATCGACGCCGCCCAGATTGCCGCAAACCGAACAGGCTTTGACGTCCTGCGCGGCGCGGGTCATCGCGTCGATCAGCGGTAGCATCAAAGCTTCACGCCGCTTCAGAAGATGCAAAACCATGCGCCGCGCCGACCGCGGCCCAAGGCCGGGCAGGCGCGCCAGATGTTTCATCAGGTTGTCGAGCGGCGACATCGGGCCTTAAAACGGCAATTTGACGCCGGGCGGCAATTGCAACCCGCCCATCATTTTTTCGGTTTCGCCCGCGACAAAGGCTTCGACCTTGGCCTTGGCATCGCCGCAGGCCACCACGATCAGGTCTTCCAGCATGTCTTTTTCCGAGGCGTCGATCAGTTCCGGCGCGATGCTGATTTTGCGCATTTCCGCCTTGCCGTTCATCGTCACCACGACCTTGCCGCCGGCGGACTGCCCCGTGACTTCCATGTCGCCCAGCCGGTTTTGCATATCGGCCATTTTGGCCTGCATATCGTTGACCTGTTTCATCATCTTCGCGATATTCATGTTTCAATCCTCAAATTCAATCGGGGTTTCGATATCGGGTGCGGCGGCATCATCGTCGCGGACGGGCGCGGACGCAACCATTCTTTGCCGCAAATCTATCAATTTGGCGTCGGGGAAAGCCGAAAAAACCGCCTGCATCAACGGATGCGCCCGCGCGCGTTCGCGGCGCGCGGCGGCGGCCAGACGATCCTGCTCGGCCAACGTCGTCGCCCCGCCTTGCGGCACGACCGACACCACCCAGCGCTGGCCCGTCCATTCGGTCAGGCATTGCCCGACGCGGCCGGCAAAATTGGCCGGCACGCCCGTGCCGACCTGCAGTTCCAGCATGCCGGGTTCGCAGCGCACCAGATGAACCTGTCCGTATAACAGGGCATGCAGCGCGGCTTCGCGATTTTCGGAAAACAGCGCGACGATGGCGCGGTAATCGGCGGGTTGGGGCAAGGCGGCCACGGCTTGCGGCGCAGGCGCGGCGTCGATGGAAACACCGCCGCCGCCCAGCGCCAGACGTGCCTTGGGCCCGCCACCGGATGTCGGGCCCGATGCTGCAGGGGCAGACGCGCCCGACGCCGCCTGATCGCGCAATTGCCGGACGAGATCGCCGGGGCTGGGCAGATCGGCCGCATAGGCCAGACGGATCAGCACCATTTCCGCCGCCTGCGCCGGATGCGCGGCGGATTGAACTTCGCCGATGCCTTTCAACAGGATCTGCCACGCGCGCGCCAGCGCGGGAATTTTGATATCCGACAAATCCGTCATCAAGCGCCGGTCATATTCGGCCAAGGCTTCGTCCGCCGCCAGATCGGCGATCACCTGCGCGCGCGTCAACATATGCACGCAATCGGCCATATCCTGCAAAATCTGCAAGGCGTCGGACCCCGCCTGCTGCATCGACGCAAAGGCCGCCAGCGCGTCCTTCATTTCACCGCGCAGCAAATGGCGGCACAAGGCAAGGCTTTGCCCGCGATCGGCAAGCCCCAGCATATCCTTGACATCCTGCGCCGTGACATTGCCGTTGCCGCGCGCGATAGCCTGATCCAGCAAGCTCAACCCGTCGCGCACCGACCCGTCGGCGGCATGGGCGATCATCTTGATCGCTTCTTCCTCGGCCACGGCGTCTTCAAGACCGGCGATTTTCATGAAAAACGGCGTCAGCACATCGGCATCGATGCGGCGCAGATCGAAACGCTGGCAACGCGACAGCACCGTTACCGGCACTTTGCGGATTTCGGTGGTGGCAAAGATAAATTTGGTGTGCGGCGGCGGTTCTTCCAGGGTTTTCAGCAACGCGTTAAATGCGTTCTTCGACAGCATATGGACTTCGTCGAGGATATAAATCTTGTACCGCGCCGACACGGGGCCATAACGCACGCCGTCGATGATGTCGCGGATATCGTCGACGCCGGTGCGCGACGCCGCGTCCATTTCCATCACATCGACATGGCGGTCTTCCATAATGCCGCGGCAAGCGTCGCATTGGCCGCAAGGATGGATGGTCGGCCCGCCTTTGCCGTCGACGCCGGTGCAATTCAACGCGCGCGCAATGATGCGCGCCGTCGTGGTTTTGCCGATGCCGCGCACGCCGGTCAGCATCCATGCATGCGGCAGACGCCCGGTTTCGATGGCGTTGGACAAAGTCCGCACCATCGCTTCCTGTCCGATCAATTGCTCGAACGTCACAGGCCGGTATTTGCGCGCCAGCACGCGATAGGCGGGCGGCGCGGCAGACGTCATATCCGGAAACAGGGCGTCCTGTCCGGCATGATCTGTCCCGGTTTGTTCGGGCGCGGATGTGGCGAAAAGTTCCGGCAAAATTTCCTCATTTTCTGCGGTGCGGAGAATCTAGCCCGTACCGCAGTCGATGATAACAGGATGACGGTCGAGGGCACGCAAAAATTTCATTAAATCCGCAGATGAAATGGCCGTCGAGGCGGCATTATGCAACGGATGATAATTAACCATATCGGCCTGCATCATATCGGCGTCCAGCACGACATGAACGTGTTTTTGCGCATCATTCATCAGGGCAAAGGGGGTCACGGAACCGGGGGTAACGCCGAGTTTTTCCAGCAACAAATCGGGCTTGCCGAACGAAAATTTTACAGCCCCGGTTTTTTGCGCCAGACCGGCCAGATCGGCGCGTTTTTCCGACGGCATGACGACCAGCCACAGATCACCCTTTTTATCCTTCAGAAACAAATTCTTGCAATCCAGCCCCGGGATTTTTCCGCACCAGTCCTTGCCGTCTTCGACCGTGAAAAAAGGCGGGTGCGCAACGGTTTGATGCGCAATCGACAGGGAATCGAGAAACGCGAAAAGCTGTTCGGGCGTGACCGGCATCAGGGACAGGCATGTTCGGGAAAACAAGTGGGAGACCGGACACGACCCGAATCGAAAATGTTACGGCTGCTGCCTTTCGGCCCTGACCGGGTTGGCACCGGATTCGCCCGCGCCGGTCTCCCGCCGTCCTTATAGCAAAACCGGCGCGGATGCCGAGTCCTTTTTATCGGGCGATTTCCTGCAGCATTTTCGGGATTCCGGCCACTATATCCTCGGCGATCAGGCCGGGGCCGTGTAATGCCGCGCAACGTCCATGCCCCCATGCGGCGGCGCAGGCGGCCCGGAACGCATCCATTTTTTGCGCCAGCAATCCGGCAATCATCCCCGCCAGCACATCGCCCGACCCGGCGGTCGCCAGCCAGGGCGGCGCGTTGCGGTTAACCACCGCCTGTCCCGATGGCGATGCGATGACGGTTTCCGCGCCTTTCAACAGCACGATGCATCCGGCCTCGCGCGCGGCGGCGCGGGCGCGCGTCACCTTGTCGCCGCCCCTATCGCCAAACAGCCGGTCGAATTCACCCTCGTGCGGCGTCAGAACGCAGGCGTCATGCAAATGCGCGAATAATGTTTCGGGTTCGGCGGCAAAATTCGTCAACCCGTCGGCATCGATCACGCAGGGGCGTTTGACAGCCAGCGCGGTCAGGGTTTCGTTTTTCTGCGCCGCGCCCCGCCCAAGGCCGGGGCCGATCAACACAGCCGGTTGCCGCGCATCGCCGACCAGATCGCGCCATTCGTCCGGCGTGTCCGCCGGACGCACGATCACGCTTTCCAACGCCTCGGCATATATCGGCAAAGCATCGCGCGGCGCGGCCAGAATGACCAGCCCCGCCCCCATCCGTTGCGCCGCCCGCGCCGCCAGCCGCGCCGCGCCGGTCATCGACGCCCCGCCCCGTATCAGCAGCGTACCGCGCGTGTATTTATGGCTGTCGGCGTCCGGCCACGGAAAGATGTCGCGCCACAGGTCGGGCGCGTTTTCCGTCGGGTCGATCACTGGGCGTTTTCCGTTTTGGCGGCAGGTGGTGCGGCAGGCGCGGCGGCGGGTTTATCGTCCGTTTTTTTGGCATCCGGTTTTTCCGCGTCTTTGGCCGCCAGCAAATCCTTGACGATATCGCCGAGGCCGGATTCCGTCACCGGCGTGACGTCAGGCGACAGGATATCGCGCACCACGCCTTGTTTATCGATAACATAGGTGACGGGGATGGATTGCGGCGTGCCGAAACCGTTTTTAGTCAAATCGCCGAACATCGCGGCGGGGAACGAGAAATAATTCATCACCTGCCCGACATCGCCGCGCGTGCGCGGCAGATCGCAGCTGATCGCCAGAACCTGCAACCCCTGACCGCGATATTGCCGCCATACGGCTTCGAGCGCGGGCATTTCTTCGTGGCAGGCCGGACACCAGGTCGCCCAGAAATTGATGATGACGACCTTGCCTTTCAACGCCGACAAATCGAATTTTTTGCCGTCCAGCGTCGTCGCGGTCAGGGCGGGCATGTTGTCGCCAACGGCGACCTGCGCCCGCGCCACACCCGGCAGGAACAGCGCGCAAAAAACGGCGAGACACAGAATTTTTCCGATTTTTGCGCGCATCTTGTCCTCTTTTCCTAGAAGCTGTAACCGACGATGAATTTACCCAAGGCCGAGGCCGTCAATTGGTTGCCATTGACATCCTGAAACACCGGCAATTCGATATCGGCGTAAAGTTTGACGTTATGCACATCATATTCCACACCGGGCGAGATCAGCAAGCGGCGATAACCGGAATCGGCCGGATCGGCGTTGAAGCCGACATCATGCAGCCGGTACGACCCCAGCAATTGCAGCAGGGGCGCCAGCCTGTCGGCGCCCAGCATCGCGCCGGCCTCGTAATATGACCCCAGCGCGGCGTCCCATTCGTCGCCGGGCCGGTAATGGCTGCTGACCGTAAAGGCGTGGTCCCATTGACCGTTGACGAACCAGTCAAGATGCGCCGCGCTGCTGAGCAACCCCATATGATAGCCGCCCAACAACCAGTCGGTGCTGCCCGTGCCGATCCCCGTATCGCGGTCGAACCCCGAATAGGAATAATCACCGGTCGGCAGTTTCAACCCATAGGTCACGCCCGTCGACATATCGTCGGAAAAACCCGAATAAATGCCCTTGACCCGAATATCGCCCAACGCGCTATGCGTGAATTGCGCCGGACCGCCATCGTCACCGGTGGTATCGAAGGTGCGAAGGTCGTAGGGAATTTCAATTTCGGCCCCCCACGAACGGTTGAACATATATTGCCCGCCCGCCGTGATGAAATGGGTGGTGATTTCCTTGTCGGAATTATTGGCGGCGTTCGACGGGCCTTGGCCGGCCCAATTCCGGTTCTGGTCCATATAATCATATTCCAGCCACACCGTGCCGCCCGACGATGTCGGCATCATTGTGCCGGTGCCGACATCAAAGATGCCGCACCCGCAGGCGCAGGCCTGCGCGGCGGCCGGCGCGAAAACCAATAAAGACAAAGTGACGAACAGAAGTTTTTTGGACATGGGATTCCCCCTCGCAAGAAAATGAAAGGCAGCGGCAAGGCCGCGCCCCGTGATTGCATAACGATATTTGGATTCAGGCGCGGAAAGGCGGCGCGCGGGGCCGTGCCTGCGGCGCGATCAGGCGGGCAATCAAGACCGCCGGCGGCAACGCGATGATGCCAATGCCGGTTGTCGGCGCGACAAGGACGGCCGCGGACAAATCGGGCGGCACAAAACCGCCCGCCATGATATGCAGGCTTTGGCAGATGGGGCATGGCGGCGTTGTTTTATGCGGCGTTTTATACGGCTTGGCAGGGCCGCCCTGCATATCCGCCGCCATAGTCGCCATGCCGGACATGCCGCAATTCGGCATCATGCCCGCCAGACGGCCCGCGGGGTGATGCACCAGGAACGTCGCCGACGGCACCAGCATCGCGAACAAAGCGAGACAGGCGATCATGCAGCGCCAAGGCGCAAAGAAGATCGAGAAACGTGACATGGCAGGCCAATATGGCATAAGACTGTCTTCCCTCAACCGGTTTTGTCATGCCTTCACCCGTACCGCCCGCCTTGTTCGACCGCGCCGCGCTGCGCCGCCATATCGCGCGCGCCGCGCCTGTGTTCGCGCAACATGATGCCTTGTTCCGCGCCATGGCAGCAATTGTCGCCGAACGCGTCGGCGATGTCGCGCGACGGTTCGAGTCCGCGCTCGACCTCAGCCCCTTTGCCTGCCTTGAAACCGGCGCGAAAATCGCCGGGGTCACCCACGCGCCCGGTGCGTTGATGCAGGACGCGGAAATCCTGCCCTTCGCCGCCGCGAGCGCCGACCTTGTCGCCAGCGTCATGGCCCTGCATTGGGTCGACGACCTGCCGGGCGTTCTGGCGCAAATCCACGCCGTGCTGAAACCCGACGGGATGTTCATCGCCGCGCTGCCCGGCGAAAACACGCTTCACGAATTGCGCGCCTGTTTGATGGAGGCCGAAATCGCGGTGTCCGGCGGCATCAGCCCGCGCCTGTCGCCGACGCTGGATTTGCAGACCGCCAGCATCCTGATGCAACGCGGCGGCTTTGCCCTGCCCGTCGCCGATATCGAAACCGTCACCGTCGTTTATCCCGACATGTTCGCCCTGATGCGCGACCTGCGCGGCACAGGCCAGACCAATGCCCACAGCCAGCGCCCACGCGCCGCCACGCGCCGCGCGGTGTTTTTCGAGGCCGCGCGGCTGTATCGCGACCGTTTCGGCGACGCGAACGGTCATATTCCGGCGACCATCGAGATCATCAACCTGCACGGGTGGAAACAACCCCTTTAACCGGTTTTTAGGGGTTGCGCAGGCATGGTAACCCCATGTCAGACCAGCCGTCATACGACCAGCTCGCCGCCGCGCTTCAGGCCTGCGAACGCAAATACAGCGCGATTTTCGAAAATACCGATATCGGCATTTTCCGTATCGCGGCGAATGATGTCTGGGCCAGCGCCAACCCCGCCGCCGCCGCCATTCTGGGCTATGAGACGCCCGATGCCTTGCTGGCGGCCCGGCCCGACGCGCAAGGACAACTGTTCGTCGATCAAACCCAGCGCGACGCCTGGATCGCCGATATCCGCGCCGGCGGCCGCCACGCCCGCGAAGCCGAAATCCGCACGCGGGACGGGCGCGTTATCTGGGTCAGCCTGAGCGGCCACATCACGCAGGAGCAGGACGGCAACGACGTGTTCGATTGCGCGATGTACGACATCACCGAACGCAAACGCGCCGAACTGGCGACCGCCCGCGCCAAGGAACAGGCCGATTTCGCCAACCGCAGCAAGTCGGAATTTCTGGCGAATATGAGCCACGAATTGCGCACGCCTTTGAACGCCATTATCGGTTTTTCCGAAATCATGAAGGGCGAGATGTTCGGCCCCATGGGCCAGCCGCAATATACGGAATATGCCAAGGATATTTACGACAGCGGCCAATTGCTGCTGTCGCTGATCAACGATATTCTCGACATGTCGAAAATCGAAGCCGGCAAACGCCAGCTTCACGACACGACCTTGAATATCGACGCCGTGGTGCAATCGGTCGTGCGTCTGGTCGCGGCCCGCGCCAAGGAAGGCAAGGTGCGGCTGAACATTCACATTCCGCGCGATTTTCCCGCGTTACGCGGCGAAGAAAAAGCGATGAAACAGATCCTGACCAATCTGTTGACCAACGCCGTCAAATTCACGCCCGAAGGCGGCAGCGTGACCTTGTCGGCGATGATCGACGATGCGGGCCATATGAAAATCAGCGTCATCGACAGCGGCATCGGCATCGCGCCCGACGACATCGCCGTGGCCCTGACCCCGTTCGGCCAGATCGAAAGCGCGTTAAGCCGCAAGCATCAGGGCACGGGGTTGGGCCTGCCCTTGACCAAGGCATTGGTTGAATTGCATGGCGGCACGCTCGATCTGGTCAGCGAGCTTGGCAACGGCACCACGGTGACGTTGCTGTTTCCGGCGGAGCGCATTAAAAAATAAGGGTTATTTCCCCCTTTCTTTTGCCGCATTCTTCCCCCATTCTGCCGGACATGAAAAAACGCATCCTTATCGCCTTGCTGGCCGTTTTGGCCGCACCCGCTTCGCCCGCTTTCGCCGACGATTCCGGCACGGCCGTGCCTGCCGCCCTGACGCCGGCGCAAAAAGCCGACATCGTCCTGATCCAGAACTATCTGAACAGCCTCAAAAACGTCACCGCCGATTTCCTGCAAGTCGACGATGCCGGCGGCATGCTGCACGGCAAGATGGCGATTTCGCGCCCCGGCAAGATGCGCGCGACCTATGACCCGCCGGACAAGGATTTCGTCATCGCCGACGGCGATTTCGTCCATATCTGGAACAACGACCTGAAAGCGCAAACCAATGTCGAGGAAGGGTCAAGCCTGGCCGAATTCATCCTGCGCGATCCCGTCAAATTAAGCGGCGACGTCACCGTGACCAAATTCCAGACCCCGCCCGGCCTGATCGACGTCACGCTGGAACAAACCAAAGACCCCGCCGCGGGCAGCCTGACATTGGTTTTCGACAACAACCCGATCGAATTGCGGCAATGGAAAGTGGTGGACGCCGAAGGCCACATGACCGGCGTGACATTGGACAATATGACCAAAGTCGCGAATTTCCCTGACAATTATTTCTTTTTCGTCGCACCGACCTTCGATAATCCGTCGTAACCGGCATTCATGAAAATCGCGACATGGAATATCAACTCCGTCCGGCTGCGCATCGGGCTTATTGAACGGTTGATCGACGAAGAAAATCCCGACGTCATTTGTTTGCAGGAAACGAAAACGCAGGACGCGTTCTTTCCGCGCGAGGCGCTGGCCGCCAAGGGGTACAGGCACCAGCATTTCATCGGCATGAAAAGTTATAACGGCGTCGCCATTCTGTCGCGCCAGCCTTTGTCCGGTGCCGGCCACAAAAACTGGCAGGGCCGCGAGGATTGCCGCCATGCGTTCGCATCCCTGCCCGACGGCACGGAAATCCATTGCTGTTACGTGCCCGCGGGCGGCGATATTCCCGACCCTGTCGCCAACCCGAAATTCGCGCATAAACTGGGTTTTCTGGACGAATGCGCGGCGTGGTGGAAAAAACGCAAGAGCGACGGCAAAACCCGCATTCTGGTCGGCGATTTCAACGTCGCGCCGATGGAAAACGACGTGTGGTCGCACAAACAAATGCTTGGCGTGGTGTCGCACACGCCGGTCGAGGTCGAAAAATGCGCGGCGTGGCAGAAAGCCGGCGGCTGGCACGACGCCGTGCGTCATTTCACGCCCGCCGACCAAAAATTATATTCATGGTGGAGTTACCGCGCGCAGGATTGGGACGCCTCCGACCGCGGGCGTCGGCTCGACCATATATGGGTGACGCCCGACCTCGCGCCGTCGCTGAAACGCGCCGCCATCATGCGCGACGCGCGCGGGTGGGAACCGAAACCCAGCGACCATGTGCCGGTGATTGTGGAGGTGGGATAGCCATGCAAGAAGCCAAGAAAGAAATCACGGGCCGGTTATGCCTGTATTACGAAACGGGGATGGAAGGCGTTGGCTGGATGATCTCTAACGGAACCAGCAGCGAATTTGTTGAAACCGGCAATCTCTTGACTGTTTACAAAGACGACACGCGCAGCGAAAAAGAATGGGAAGGCATCGTTGACCTGGACAAATCAATAGGCAGCGTTTCTTTCATGGCCGTAGCCCAGCATGGCGTCGTTTTACGAGAACATGTAAAAGGGTACGGATTTCAGCGAGATATGCCGTTGCATTGGGCTGCAATGTTCATAAGAAGGCTTCCTGCCGTCTTGGTGCCATCGCCGCAGAGCCTCCAGCCTCCTCAACCGCGCCTTCCTCAACCGGCGTGATAGCCCCGATACCATGCCACGAATTTTTCGATGCCCTGTTCGATGCCCGTCATGGGCTTGAAACCCAAATCGCGCGCGCTGGCCGCGATATCGGCGAATGTTTCGGGCACGTCGCCGGGCTGCATCGGCTGTAAATCGATAATAGCTTTTTTGCCCAGCGCATTCTCCAGCACGGCGATAAAGCGCGTTAAATCCTCGGCCTGTGAATTGCCGAGATTATACAGCGCGACCGGCGGTTCCGCGCCTTTATCAACGGGAGGTTTTTCCAAAGCGGCCAGAACGCCCGCGACGATATCGTCGATATAGGTGAAATCGCGCCGCATCTTGCCGTGGTTGAAAACCTTGATCGGTTCGCCCGCCAATATCTGCCGCGTGAAAATATAAGCCGCCATATCGGGCCGTCCCCACGGGCCATAGACGGTAAAGAAACGCAGCCCCGTCATCGGGATGCGGTACAGATGCGCGTAAGTATAGGCCATCAATTCGTCGGCGCATTTGGTCGCGGCATACAACGACACGGGTTTCGTCACCGCATCGCCGACCGCGAACGGAATTTTGGTGTTGCCGCCGTAAACGGATGACGAGCTGGCATAAACGAAATGCGCAAGGTTCGGCGTATGGCGCGCCAGTTCCTGCATCACCACCTGCCCCATCAGATTCGATTCCGCATAGGCGAACGGGTTTTGCAGCGAATAACGCACGCCCGCCTGCGCCGCCAGATGGACGATACGGGTGATGCCCGTTCGGGCCAACGGCAACATCGCATCTTTGTCAGCAATGCTGGTTTTGCGGAACAAGAAGTTTTTGTGCGGCGTCAGCAGATCGAGCCGCGCCTGTTTCAACGCAACATCGTAATAATCGTTCAGATTGTCGACGCCGATGACCTCGTCCCCGCGCGCCAGCAAAGTCTTGGCGACATGAAAGCCGATAAAGCCCGCGACGCCGGTGACTAATACCACCATAACCTGTACCTTGTTGGTTTAAACATTTGCGCACCCCCGGTTGTTTACAGCCCCCACCATAACAAAACACCTTGTAATCCAAAGAAAAACCGATAAATTTCAACCTGTGGTTTTTACAAGGAAGAAACATGAATAAAATACCCTCTTTAATTGTGGCCTTACTTTTCCTTTCCGGCTGCACAACCTATGTAACCGATTTGTCGGTCGTCTCTAATAAAAATGTGGATTTGAAAACGGTTGATCTCGACAAAGCGCCGCAAATTAAAAATGTTGTCGGCGACGACTCCCGGTTTGTCTTCCTTTTCATCCCCTTTGGCCAACCCACATTGAAAGGGGCGCTTGATGACGCGTTAAGAAAAACAAACGGCGACTTAATGGTCGATGCTTCGGTTTACAGAAAATCCTGGTGGTTCCTGGTTGGTCAGCAGACGATCGAAATCCAAGGCACCGTTGTCAAGACCAGGGGGAACTAATGATGAAAAAAATTGCTCTGCCGCTAATCGCCCTCGCCCTGTCCGGCTGCACGACCAATCAGGGAACATTCACAGTGATGTCAAACAAGATTGTCAATGTCAGTAAATTTGACTTGGGCAAAGCCACCAAAACAAAAGACGTTGTGGGTGAGGACAAATCCCAAATCTTTGTTTTGATCCCCACTAAAACGAATCCTAATCTTTCCGACGCTCTGACCGACGCTTTCAGGAAGTCAGACGGCGACGTCATGACGGACGTCACCGTGACAAGCTACCAATGGTATATTCCCTACATATACGGTGAAGCCGGATGGAAAGTCGAAGGGGACGTCATAAAAACACGCACCCGATAACACCCAGACAGCCCCTTATTTCGCGGCCATCATCGCCGCGGCCGTGTCCGACATGCGGTTCGAAAAGCCCCATTCATTGTCGTACCAGCTCATGACGCGCACGAAAGTGCCGTCAATAACCTTGGTTTCGCCCAAGGCGAAAATCGACGACCGTTTATCGTGGTTGAAGTCCGACGATACCAGAGGCTCGGTATAGGTCCCCAGAATGCCCTTCAACGGCCCGTTCGACGCGGCGGCGGAAATAGCGGCATTGATTTCATCAACCGTCGTGGCGCGTTTGGTGGTGAATTTGAAATCGACCACGGAAACGTTGGGGGTGGGCACGCGGATCGATGTGCCGTCGAGCTTGCCCTTCAGCGCGGGCAACACTTTGCCCACCGCCTTGGCGGCGCCTGTCGAGGTCGGGATCATGTTCAACGCCGCGGCGCGGGCGCGATGCAAATCGCTGTGCATCGTGTCGACGGTGCGTTGATCGCCGGTATAGGAATGGATGGTGGTCATAAAGCCGTGTTCGATGCCAATCGCGTTGTTCAACACAAACGCCACGGGGGCAAGGCAATTGGTGGTGCAGGACGCGTTCGACACGACGGTGTGCGCGGCCTTTAATTCGCCGTGATTGACGCCGTAAACCACCGTGATGTCTTCATCGGTGGCGGGCGCGGAAATCAGGACTTTCTTCGCCCCGGCTTTCAAATGGGCCGACGCATCGTCGCGCTTGGTGAAACGGCCCGAACATTCCATCGCCACATCGATGCCGTGATCGCCCCATCCCAGCTTGGCCGGATCGGACACCTGCAAACCCTTGACGCGCTTGCCGTTGATAATCAGATCGTTGCCGTCGACGGCGACATCGCCGTCGAAACGGCCATGCACGGAATCATATTTCAGCAAATGGGCATTGGTTTCCGCCGAAGCAAGATCGTTGATCGCGACGATTTCGATATCGTCGCGGCCAGCTTCGAACGCGGCGCGCAGGACAAGGCGGCCGATGCGGCCGAAACCGTTGATGGAAACGCGGATGGAGGCGGTCATGGGAATCTCCCTTAAAATTCGGAATGCCGAACCTTAGGAAGATTGCCCAATAATATCAACCCAAAAGCTTTTTCGCGGCTGCAGCAACGGCATCCGCCGTGATGCCGAAATGGGCGTAAAGTTTTTCCGCCGGAGCCGACGCGCCGAAACCCGCCATGCCGACGAACGCGCCGTTTGCGCCCAGATAATAATCCCAGCCCTGACGAATGCCGGCTTCGACCGCCACGCGCGGCGCGGTGCCCAGAACCGACGCGCGGTAATCCGCGCTTTGTTCCTCGAACAGTTCCCAGCACGGCATCGACACCACCGCGGCCGCGACGCCCTGTTCGGCCAGCTTGGCGCGCGCCTCCATCGCCAGAGACACTTCCGACCCCGTGGCCAGAATGGTGACGTCGCGTTTGCCGTCGCCGCCCGCCAGCACATAGGCCCCGCGCGCCGCGCGGTTTTCGGCATCCGCGCCGCGCAATGTCGGCAGACCCTGCCGCGACAGGGCCATCAAACTGGGCCGTGTCTTATTCGCCAAGGCCGCCGCCCAGCATTCCGCCGTTTCAATGGTGTCGCACGGACGCATGACCAGCAAATTGGGGATAGCGCGCAAGGCCGCCAGATGTTCGACCGGTTGGTGCGTCGGCCCGTCTTCGCCAAGGCCGATGCTGTCATGCGTCATGATGTAAATGACGCGCAAATGCATCAACGCCGCCAGACGAATGGCCGGACGCGCGTAATCGGCGAATTGCATGAACGTGCCGCCGTAAGGAATGACGCCGCCATGCAGCGCCAGCCCGCCCATCGCCGCCGCCATGCCATGTTCGCGCACGCCGTAACGGATATACCGCCCGCCATAGGAACCGGGCGCGATGTCTTCCATGCCTTTGACATGGGTGTTGTTCGACGGCGTCAGATCGGCGCTGCCGCCCGCCAGTTCGGGAAAAACGGGGATCAACGCGTCCAGCGCCGCGCCCGATGATTGCCGCGTGGCAAATTTCGGTTTTTCGGCCGCGATTTTCTGTTTCAGCGCGGCCAAAGCCTGCGTGGCGGCCACAGGAATGTCGCCCGACATCGCCGCGTCGAACGCCGCGCGGCCGGCATGCGCCGCATGGCGTTTGGCCCACGCCGCGACGTCAGCCTGCCCGCGCGCGCCCGCCGCGCGCCACGCCGACAAAATATCGGCCGGAATCACGAACGGTTCATGCGGCCAGCCAAGCTGCGCCCGCGCCGCCGCGATTTCTTCCGCGCCCAAAGGCGACCCGTGGCAACCATGCGTGCCCTGTTTTTTCGGCGCGCCGAAACCAATCACGGTGCGGCAGGCGATCAAGGACGGTTTATCAGCGACGGCCAGCGCGGCGTTGGTCGCCGCTTCGATGGCGTCGGGGTCATGCCCGTTGACGCTTTGCACATGCCAGCCATAGGCGCGATAGCGCGCCTGCACATCCTCGGTGAAAGACAGCGCCGTTTCGCCGTCGATGGAAATATTATTGTCGTCATAATAAACGATCAGGCGGCCGAGTTTCAGGTGACCGGCGAGGCTCGCCGCTTCGGCGCTGACGCCCTCCATCAAATCGCCGTCGCCGCACATCACAAAGGTGCGATGATCGACCAGCCCGTCGCCAAAGCGCGCGTTGAGCATGCGTTCGGCCAGAGCAAAGCCCGTGGCGTGCGCGATGCCCTGCCCCAGAGGCCCTGTCGTCATTTCGATGCCGAGGTCGACATCGCGTTCGGGATGGCCGGCAGTGTGGCTGCCCAGTTGGCGGAAATTTTTGATTTCCTCCATCGTCATTTTTTGAAAGCCGGCCAGATGCGCCAGCGCGTACAGCAGCATCGACCCGTGCCCGCCCGACAAAATGAAACGGTCGCGGTCGGGCCAGCCGGGATTGGCGGCGTCGAAACGCAAAAATTTGGTCCACAACACCGTGGCGACGTCGGCCATGCCCATCGGCATGCCGGGATGGCCCGACTTGGCGCGTTCGACCGCATCCATCGCCAGCGCGCGAATGGCGCTGGCCATATCCTTATGCAAAGGATCGACGGAAGCCGGAACATCGGCAAGGGCGGCAAGCGCGGCGTGGGACATGGAAACAACCTTTCGCGGAAAACGGACGGACAGGCCGCAAAATGCCCGACTTAGCGCGGTTGCGCAAGGGGGCGGGCGGCCGCGCGCGCGGCCGCCGAAACCGAGCCTTGATGCATAGGCCTTTTGCGGCTTTCCAGAGACAGGCGCGCCTTCTCCACCACTTCGATGAAAGAAGGATTGGGGTCTTCTTGCCAGGCATAGAGATTTTGCCCGGCACGCACCAGTTCCTGCGCCGCCATTTCGTCCGCAACCATCAAGTCGTGCATGGATTCCGCAAAAACATGGGTCGCGGTCATTCCCATCAGCGTTTCGTCGCATAACTGTATGGACAGGCCGCCCGCCAGCTCTGCCAGAAAAACCAGATTTTCTGCGATCGTCGACGGCGTTGCTTCCGGCGATTTGCTGTAATCACTAACTCCCTGCACCGTGCTTTGGAAATGTGTAAGCAGCAAGGATTCGCCGGCGGGAAACAGCGGCGCATAGCCGGGAGTCGACTGCCCCTTCATGCCAATGACAAGCATGTCGGTATAATCGGTTTCGCTCCGTTCCAGCGCGGCATTGAGAATGGCGTCCACCCGGCCATGCAACCGCTGACCGAAAGCGGTTTCAAACGGCAGCAGCCGCGCCGCGCAAAAATAAGCCACGAACGCCATCAGTTTATCGGTTTTCTCGCCCAATCCGTAGCGGGCGATATCCTCGAATTCGCGATCGAGCCTGTCGAAAACGGTTTTGATTTCATCATAATGCGTTTTGGCGTCCTGCGCGGCGACAACAGCGGCCATTACCGCGCTGTACGGCCACAGCATCGGATTGCCGTCAGCAAATAAATGCTCGGCGAAGTCGAGCAGAAACGTCCGGCAATCCCTCTGGCGCGACGCAACAGTTCTTTCGTCCGGGTTTCCATCGAATTCCGAGGTAAAGCTGTATAGTCTGGCAAGATAGGGGAAGGTGTCGTCAGGGATAACGTAATGTTGGACATTTGCGTCATGCGACGGCAAAAAGTGGGCGCGCGCGCCCTCGAACCCTACACCGATGTCGGAAACAGTTCCCTTTTTAACGGATTTCATTGGCACGCTCTGATTATATATTTTTAAGATAATAAGGGGCTATTATTCGTTATCGTTCTTCCGGTTGTCAAACATATACCCATCCTATGGCATTGATCAAACCCTACCGCACCATCCCCATCCGCGACTGCGGCGAACCTCTGGTTGAAATTCCGCGCGACATATTCGCATTCTTCGACCCGCATCCCTATGCCGCTTTGGGCGCGCCTTACGGCGACGCCAGCCCGTGGATGCTGCGCGCATCGGTACTGGACGCCCTGATTAAGGCACAGGCGCAACTGCAAGCATCAAACCCCGGCTGGAAGATCATGCTGTTCGACGCCTATCGCCCCAACGCGGTACAGGCCTTTATGGTCGAACGCGAACTGGCCGCGCTGGCCCGCGCGCAGGGGTTGGATCCGGCGCGATTAACCGATGCCGAGCGTGAAAATCTGATGCCCAAAGTCCTGCGCATCTGGGGCATGCCCAGCGCCGACCCCGCGACCCCGCCGCCGCACAGCACCGGCGCCGTGGTCGATTGCACGCTGGCCGACGAACGGGGCCATGAAATCGACATGGGGTCGCCCATCGACGAAAATTCCGACCGTTCCAACCCCGATTATTTCGCCGCCGCTGACGGCACCGGACAACAGGCCCACGCCAATCGCGTGCTGCTGAACACCGTGATGGCGGCGCAGGGCTTTACGCGCAACCCCACGGAATGGTGGCATTTTTCGCGCGGCGATCAATTGGCGACATGGATCGCGCACGGACAGCGCGTCGAAGGCACCGCCATTTACGGCCGCGCCGATTTATTATAATTCCAAAAAGCACACTGGCGTCAAAAAAGACATACCCCATATGCGCCAATTGCAATTCCGTCGCGGGGCTGAAATAATCGCGGCGTCCTTCCTGCCGGGGAGAAAATCTTGCTCGCCAAATTTTTCAACTTCATACGCGTCTTCAGCAGCGGAATCGGTCTGCGCGTCGCCCTGTCTTTCGTACCGCCGGTTGCCGTCGCCTGGGTATTCTTCGCCCTTTATCTGAACGGCGTGTCGCACAACAACCCCGCGGCTTTCTGGACGGCGCTGACCTTCGGCCTTGGCGGCATCGGCGCAGGCAGCATCATCGTCGTCGCGATGATTTTCAACATCGTGCCGCCGCTGCGCCGCATCATCGACATCACCGGACGATTGCAGAACGGCGATAACGGCGTCGACATCCCCTATCGCGGACGCCGTGACGAAATCGGGCAATTGGCGGGCGCGCTGGAAAGTTTCCGCCAGACGGCTCTGGCCAAGGAACGGTTGCAGGCGGAACAGCAAACCTTGCAGCAACGCGCCGACGACGACCGCCGCCGCGCCGGACGCGACATGGCCGATGCGTTCAACAAGGCGTTCGCCAAAATCGTCACAGGATTGCTGCAAGCCATCCAGCAACAGGAATCCGGCGTCGGCCATTTGCACGATGCCGTCGCCACGGCGTCGCATGCCGTCGAAACCGTGTCGACGGCAGCGCAGGAAACCTATGAAAACATATCGATGATCGCCACCGCGACGGCCGAACTGGAATCCAGCAGCGCCCATATCGGGCAACAGGCCGGGGAATCGCGCAACGTCGCCGAAAAAGCCGTGGCAGACGTCAGGAAAACCAGCGAACAGGCCGAAACGCTGAAAGAAGCGGCGCGGAAAATCGGCGATGTCGTGGCCCTGATCGGCAAAATCGCGGCGCAAACCAATTTGCTGGCGTTGAACGCCACCATTGAAGCCGCGCGCGTCGGCGAAGCGGGCAAGGGCTTTGCCGTGGTCGCGGGCGAAGTCAAGGCTCTGGCCAATCAGACATCGGCGGCGACGCAGGAAATCACGGGGCACATCGAGTCCATCCAAAGCGCGATCGGCCTTGTCGTCGACGACGTTTCCGCCATTGTCGGCACGATCGACCATTCGCTGGCGATCAGCCAGTCAATCGCCGCCGCCGTCGACCAGCAAGCCGCCGCCACAGGACGCATCGCCGACAATGTCCGCACCACAACCGAAAACATGGCCAAGGTCAGCGACAACATGATGACGCTGGGCGACGCCGTGCGTCAGGTCACCGCCACTGCGCGCGACGTTCAGGCCGCAACGCAAACCTGCCGCGCCGAATGCGGCAAGATGCAAAATGAGGTCGCGGCCTTTACCGCCAACGCGGGGCAATCATGATGCCCGCCGCCGAAGCCGGATTCTTTCACGTTGGAAAAACCGTATCCTGCGCCGCATTGTTTCTTTTGCTGGCCGCCTGCCCTAAACCCGCCGTGGCGCAGGCAACCTCCGCGCCTGACGCGGACGCCATGAATATGGCACATATGAACGGCGCCGGCGGTGCGGCGATGCAGGGCGCGCTGGGCCCCTATGCCATGACGCGCGACGCATCGGGCACCAGCTGGCAACCCGATTCATCCCCGGCCCAGGGCGTGTCTTTTGCGGCGGGCGACTGGGATTTGATGGCCGAAGGCTATATCAACGGCATTTACGATGTTCAGGGCGGCCCGCGCGGCGCGAACAAGACGTTCAGTCAAAGCATGGGCATGCTGATGGGGCAAAGGCCCGTCGGCGAGCGCGGCACATGGGGGTTACGCGCCATGATGTCGCTGGATCCGCTGATGGGCGCCAACGGCTATCCCTTGCTGTTCGCGACAGGCGAAACCGCCAACGGCAGCACCCCCCTTGTCGACCGCCAGCACCCGCATGATTTGTTCATGGAACTGGCCACGACTTACAGCTATCGCCTGACGGATAAATCTTCGGTCTTTGTCTATGGCGGCCTGCCGGGCGAACCGGCGCTGGGGCCGACAACCTTCATGCATCGCCTGTCGGGCATGGACAACCCCGAGGCGCCCATTACCCATCACTGGCTCGACAGCACGCATATTACCTATGGCGTGCTGACCGGCGGTTATGTGCATGGGCAGTGGAAAATTGAAGCATCGGCCTTCAACGGCCGCGAACCCGACCAATATCGTTCGGACATTGAATCGCCAAAGCTCGACAGTTATTCGGCCCGCCTGACCTATAACCCCACCGCCGACTGGTCGCTGCAAACCAGCTGGGGTTCCCTGCACAGCCCGGAACAGCTGACGCCCGGCGTCAACGAACATCGCGTCACGGCGTCCGGCACGTACAACCTGCCCTTCGACGATAACAACTGGGCCACGACTTTCGCGTGGGGCCGGAAAATGAACGACCCCGGCCATACCCTCGACGGCTTTTTGCTGGAAAGCGAAGTCGTCCTGCACGACAAGCATACTTTTTTCGCGCGCGCCGAACGCGCCGGCGAAGACGAATTATTCGACGGCAGCCCCACGCTTGGCGGGCAAGTCCTGACTGTCAGCAAAATCAGCGTCGGCTATATCCGCGATTTCCATGTCACCGGGCATCTGAAATTTGGGGTCGGCGGCGTCGTCGACCGTTACGCCTACCCCGCCAGCATGGACGGCGCCTATGGCGCGAATCCGACGTCCGGCATGATGTTCGTGCGCCTTAAGTTATAATTCTCGCCGGAACGGTGACACCAAATATCGATTTCCGCGCGTTCGCCTATTGCGCGCAGGACGCCCAGCATCGCCGGCGCGCGAACGGTTATGGTTGTCTTCACGCATTCATCGCCGGCCAAAACCCCGGCCTCCAAAAACCCGGCCTGTCGTGCGGCAGGCATTTTTTGGGCATAAATGCCGCCGCTGTAACCGCCGGGCGCGGCCCAGCCTCCCAACCAAACAGGCGACGAAGATAAAGGCGGGTTGCGCGTATCGAGCCTTGTCTGCACATCCAGCCGCGTGACGCCAAGGGCATTCTCCGCCCCCGCCGTAACGGCAGCCCTGTATGATTGCCAGCCGATTTGCGCATCCCTGACCACGGCGACAGACCCAACGACCAAAAGGGCAGCCGCGCGCCACCGCCAGACCGGCCGCCGTTGCGGCGCGGCAAAAATTGGCATTTTATTTTCTTTCGTATGCATGAAGGTTGTTTATGCCTTTCGCGCCGTCTTTTCCACCTTTGAAAATAGTTTCCGAAAATAATTTCCGGCAAAACAGGTGGAACAATCTGCCCGCCGCGCGGCCAAAACTGCCCGCCTGAATCACCAGCAATACGTTGATTCTCCTGCATATAATTTTGGCACGGCATATGCACTGGTGAGGGCGAGGACACGGTGGTCGTGTCCCTGAAGGAGGCTTAGAACCGTCATGATGTCACCCGGCCTTGTCCTGCTTTCCGATCAGATGGCGCTGGAACGTTCTCTGGACGTCGTCGCCAACAATATCGCGAACAGCAACACCACCGGCTTCAAGCGCGAAGCCATGCAGTTCGACACGGTGCTCAGCAATCTTGGCGGCGGCGCGTCATCGACCGCGCCGATCAGCTTCGTCTATGACCGCGCCACCTATCGCGACATGAAGCCGGGCGCCATTTCGAATACCGGCAACCCGCTTGATCTGGCCATTCAGGGTGATGGTTATTTTCAGGTACAGACACCGCAAGGCAAGCAGTACACACGCGACGGCGCGTTTCAAATCGACAACCAGGGGCAAATCGTCACGGCATCGGGCCTGCCGATCCTCAGCGACAGCGGCCAGCCCATCATCATTCCCGACCAATCGACCGATCTGACCATATCCGGCGACGGCACGGTGTCGGTACAAAACGGCACCGTGACCTCGCGCACCATTCTGGGCAAAGTCGGGGTCGTCGAATTCGCCAACAATCAGGCGTTAAGCCCGACGGGCGCAGGGCTGTACACCACAACGCAGGCACCGACGCCCGCCGCCGCCAATAACGTCATCGTCGAAGGCGCGCTGGAACAGTCGAACGTCCAGCCCGTCGTCGAAATCACCGATCTGATCAAGATCCAGCGCGCCTATGAACAGGCCACCAACATGATCAGCAATGAAAATACGCGTCTGGACAACGCCATCGATAAATTGTCGCAAACATCCTAAAGGACGAGGTTCATCATGAGAGCATTAAGCATCGGCGCCACGGGCATGGAAGCCCAGCAGTTGAACATCGAAGTGATTTCGAACAACATCGCCAACTCGTCCACCAACGGGTTCAAGGCGTCGCGCGCCGAGTTTCAGGATCTTTTGTACCAGAATATGCGCACCGTCGGTTCCGAATCGTCGGACAGCGGCACCTACCTGCCATCGGGTTTGCAGGTCGGCCTCGGCGTCATGCCCGCCGCGACCTATCGCATCAACACGCAGGGCAATATTTCGGTTACGAACAATTCCCTCGACCTTGCCATCAATGGCGCGGGATATCTGCAGGTGCAAATGCCCGACGGCACGACATCCTATACCCGCGACGGGTCGCTGCAACTCAACGCCAACGGCCAGATCGTCACGGCCGACGGGTACCAGATCACGCCCAGCATCACGGTGCCGTCGACGGCGACATCCATCACTATTAACTCCAGCGGTCAGGTCGTGGCCACCATTGCAGGACAGACCGCCCAGCAGACATTGGGCCAGTTGCAGCTGGCGACCTTTATCAACCCCGTCGGGTTGGAAGCCATCGGTAATAATTTGCTGAAACAGACAGACTCGTCGGGCGCGCCGACGACCCAGAACCCCGGCGTCAGCGGCACCGGCACCATCATCCAGGGATCGCTGGAAACATCGAACGTCGATACGGTGACAGAAATCACCAACCTGATTTCGGCGCAACGCACCTATGAACTGAATTCCAAAGTCATTACCACGGCCGACCAGATGCTCAGCGCGGCCAACCAGATGAAGACGTAACCGGGTAACATCATGTCCAGAACCTTGCGCATTTTATCGGCATTATGGCTTGTCACCGCGGGCAGCATCGCGTCGTCGACGCCGTGCCGCGCCGACGCGTCCGTCACCATCAACCCCGATGTGCAGGTATCGCGTTTTGCCGTGCGGCTTAGCGATTTATTCAACGGCGTGCCCGCCGACATCGACCGCGACATCGCCCAGGCCCCCGCGCCGTGCAAATCCGCCGTCTATGACGAAACCGTTCTCGACAAACTGGCCGACACCTATCGCCTCGACTGGCAGTCGCAAAACGCGTCGTCAGACCATGTCACCGTCACATCGGCCTGCGCCCGCGTCACCGCCGACATGATCCGTGCCCGCGTTATATCCGCGATCAAAGAAAACAGCGCCGCCACCTCGGCCATCAAAGGCAACACAGTCATTAACAGCGCGGCAAACGCAGGCGATGACGGGCGCAGCTTTCAGGTCACGCTCGACAATCCGGCGCAGGAAATCGACCTGCCGGTTAATGGCAAGAAAAACACGGATCCCGACTTTACGCTGGCCAATTTTGTCTATGATCCGCTCAACAAATACTTCCGCGCCGATTTGACGGCGCAAACAACCCGCGGCCCCTATGTCGTCGCGGTGACGGGACGCGTCGTCGTCGAACGGCCCGTTCCCATCCTCGCCCACCGGCTGGAAGCGGGCGACACCATCGGCGCCGACGACATCGACTGGACAAAAGTGCCCGAAGACCGCATCACCGCCGACGTCGTCACCGAGGAATCGCAGCTTGTCGGCCGCGAATTGCGGCGCGACAAGGCCGAAGACGAACTGTTCCACGCCCGCGACGTCATGCCGCAGCAGCTGGTCAAGCGCGGCGCGCTGGTCACCATGCGCATCGCCACGCCTTATATGACCGTCACGGCGCAGGGCAAGGCCGAACAGGACGGCGCGCAAGGCGATGTGATCCGCCTGCTCAACACGCGCAGCAACCGCGTCATCGAAGGCACGGTCACCGGGCCCGATACGGTCGACATACGCACCGCGCAGCAATTGGCGTCGGCGCAATAGGAGGTTTTATGGTTCGTATTCGCTATAAAAACATCATGCTGGCGGCGACTTTTTTGTCGTTGACGGCATGCAACGCCTTCGACCGCATTTCCGAAATCGGCGACCAGCCGCAACTCGCCCCCATCGAAAACCCGACCAAACAGGCTGGCTATGTTCCCGTCAGCATGCCGATGCCGCCGCCGTCATTGAACGAACGCCAACCCAATTCCCTGTGGGAAACGGGGGGACGCGCCTTTTTCCGCGACCAGCGCGCCAGCCGCGTCGGCGACATCCTGACCGTGATCGTCACCATCAACGATCAGGCGCAGATTCAAAACGAAACCAAACGGTCGCGCAACAATTCGGACACCGCCAATTTGACCAATTTCCTTGGATTGGAAAGCAAACTCAGTTCCGTCCTTCCCGCCGCCGTCAGCCCGGCGAGTCTCGTCGATATGGGCAGCACGACCAGCAACGACGGCAAGGGGTCGATCGGACGACAGGAACAGATCGACCTGCGCGTCGCCGCGACAATTTCACAGGTATTGCCCAACGGCAATCTGGTGGTCGAAGGCATCCAGCAGGTCAGCGTCAATTACGATGTGCGCGAACTTAAAATCCGCGGCATCATCCGTCCGCAGGATATTTCCGCCGACAATACCGTCAGCTACGACCAGATTGCCGAAGCCCGCATCGAATATGGCGGCCGCGGTTCCATCACCGACGTTCAGCAACCGCGTTATGGGTCGCAATTGTTCGATATCCTGATGCCGTTCTAGGGTCTGCGTGGTCAGGGGGATGCGGCGATGCCAATTCGCTTGATCTCCCACCGCAATTCGACGCCGAAGCTTTCGAACACGCGCCGCCGGACTTCTTCGCCCAGATGTTCGATCTCCGCCGCCGTCGCGCCGCCGGTGTTGATCAGAAAGTTGCAATGTTTTTCCGAAACCTTGGCGTGGCCAATTTTAAGACCGCGGCAACCCGCGGCTTCGATCAATTGCCACGATTTACGGTTCTGCGGGTCATTGTCCGGATTGGCGAAAGTCGAACCGCCGGTGCGTTCGCGGATGGGCTGTGAATCGGCGCGCGATTTCTGAATATCGTTCATCCGCGCCAGAATGGCATGCGGGTCGCCCGCGTCGCCTTGCAACAGGGTCGAGGTAAAAATCGTGTCAACCGGCACGTCGGTGTGGCGATAGGCAAACCCGATCTGGGCCGGGGTTAATGTGCGACGCGTGCCGTCGCGGTCGACAACATCGGCGCGCACGACAATATCCTTGAATTCGCGGCCATAAGAACCCGCATTCATACGCAAGCCCCCGCCGATGGTGCCGGGAATGCCGCACAAAAATTCCATGCCCGATATGCCCGCATTCTGTGCCGCCCGCGCCACGTTCAGGTCGATTGACGCCGCGCCCGCGCGCAATTCCTCGTTTTCGACACGAATGGTGGCGAAGGCAGGCGTCAATTTGATAACGACGCCCGGCACGCCGCCGTCGCGCACCAATAAATTCGACGCCGCGCCGATAACCATCACGGGTATATCGGCGGGACAATGGGCAAGAAAAAACGCCAGATCTTCTTCATCCGCCGGACGGTATAAAATTTCTGCCGGCCCGCCGACGCGGAACCATGTCTGGTCGGCCAACGGCGCGTTGGCGACACATTTGCCGCGCACATCATTAACCGGCAACCTGTCGATAAGGCTGGAATCGAACATCCCTACCCCGCCTTCTTTTTACCCCAGATTTCTTCCAGCTCGCCCGGCAACGCATAAGCCCACTGGCTGATCGTCCCCGCGCCCAGACACACGACATAGTCGCCGGGATGCGCCATGTCGGCAATCATCGCGGCCAGCCTGTCCGGCGACGGCAAAGCATGCACGTCGCGATGCCCGTGCGCGCGCAACCCTTCGACCAAGGCGTCGCGCGAAGCCCCCTCGACAGGCTGTTCGCCGGCGGCATAAACATCGGCGATGATAACGGTATCGGCGTCGTTAAATGTTTTACAGAAATCGCCGAACAGGCTCGACAGGCGGGTATAGCGATGCGGCTGCATGACGGCGATGATGCGGCCCGCGTCGCCCTTGGCCTGCACCGCCGCCTTCAATGTCGCGGCGATCTCGACCGGATGATGGCCGTAATCGTCGATAATGGTCACGCCGTTGACAACCCCCGTGCGGGTGAAACGCCGTTTGACGCCTTCGAATTTGGCAAAAGCCATGCGCAACACGGCGTCGGTAAAGCCAAGCTGTACCCCGACACCAATGGCCGCCAGCGCGTTCTGCACATTGTGCCGCCCGATAACGGGCAGGAATACGCCGTCAACCCTGCGGGTTTCGTCGGTCTTTCTGTCGGTTACGACCACATCGAACCGCGACCCGTCGGTGCGCGCTTCGACATTGACGGCGCGGATATCGGCCTGCGGCGAAAAACCATAGGTGACGATTTTCCTGTCCTGCACGCGGGCGATCAGTTCCTGCACTTCGGGATGATCGACGCACAACACGGCAAAGCCGTAAAACGGGATATTCTGCACAAAAGTTTCATAGGCGCGGCGCACCGCGTCGAAATCATGGTAATGATCCATATGTTCGGGATCGATATTGGTGACGATGGCGACCGTCGCGGGCAGTTTCGTGAAACTGCCGTCGCTTTCGTCCGATTCCACGACCATCCATTCGCCGCCGCCCAATCGCGCATTGGTGCCATAGGCGTTGATAATGCCGCCATTGATCACCGTCGGGTCAAGCCCCGCCGCGTCGAACAGCGACGCCACCATCGATGTCGTCGTCGTCTTGCCGTGCGTGCCGCCGACCGCGACCGCCCACTTCAGGCGCATCAATTCGCCCAGCATTTCGGCGCGCCGCACGATGGGTAAAAACGCGGCGCGCGCCGCCACGACTTCGGGATTGTCGCGCTTGACCGCCGACGAAATCACCACGACGCTGGCCGCGCCCAGATTTTCGGACGTGTGGCCAATATGCACGGCGATGCCTTTGTCGCGCAGCCGTTTGACATTGGCGTTGTCATTTTGATCGCTGCCCTGAACCTTGTATCCCAGATGGTGCAGAATCTCGGCGATGCCGCTCATCCCGATGCCGCCGATGCCGACGAAATGTATCACCCCGACCGATTGCGGGGAAAAATGCGCGCGCGATGTCGCTTTGTTCCAATCCATGTCCGTCCAATTCATGCCGCTTTATCCTGTTCCAATGAAAATGCGTATGTTTTCTTGACGACACCGGCGACGCAGTCGGCCAGATTGTCAACCGCGCCCACTTTACCCCATGCCCGCGCAGCGGCAGCCGTTTTCGTCAATGTCGACGGCAAAGCCATCAGCGATTCCAGCCGCACCGCCAAAGATTCAGGGGTAAAAGCCTGTTCGGGGATCAACCACGCGCCGCCCGCTTCGGCCACCGCTTCGGCATTGGCGATCTGTTCGCCCGCATGGCCGTGCGGCAACGGCACCAGAATCGACGGGCGTCCGATCACCGTCAATTCGGCGACGGTCGACCCGCCGGCGCGGCAGATGACCAAATGCGATTCCGCCATGCGTTCGGGCACGTCGCGGAAAA
Source organism: Alphaproteobacteria bacterium (assembly GCA_028866275.1). Lineage (GTDB taxonomy): Bacteria > Pseudomonadota > Alphaproteobacteria > UBA9219 > UBA9219 > CAIXLI01. The sequence continues at coordinate 157,864 of JAGWIK010000001.1, read as the reverse complement.
AGGCTGAAAGATCGGCATCGATCCCGGCGGCGGCATAGGCCGCGCGCGCGCTTTCCAGATCTTCCTTGCGGCATTGCTGGGCGATCACAATGCGGCGGCGCAAATGATCGGGCATCAGGGCCAATGCCTGCGGCACCACCTGGCTGAACACGCGAGCGCCCTGACTGCCGCCCATCACCAGAATTTTCATCGGGCCGTCGTCGGCCAAACCGACATAGGGTTGGGCGCGTAACGCCATAAAGGCCGAACGCACGGGATTGCCGGTGCAAACCAGCGTGGCATTGGGCGCGGCCTTGACGCCCGCGACTTTGGGGAACGATGTCGCAATCACGCGCGCTTTGTCCATCAGGGCGCGATTGGCGCGCCCCAGAATAGCGTTGGAATCGTGCAAAATAATGGGAATGCCCAGCCGCGCCGCGGCATATAAAGTCGGCACCGACGGATAGCCGCCGAACCCCACGACCGCATCGGGCCGCAGGTCGCGCAAATGATGGCGCGCCTGTAAAACCCCGACGCCCATTTCGGCGAAACTGCGCAATTTGCCCCACACGCCCTTGCCCATCGCGCTGGCGCGGGTGCGGTACACGGGCACCGGCAAATCGTCGCTGAATTTCGCGCCGCGACGGTCGGTCATCAACGCGACGCGATAGCCGCGCCCCAGCAATTCGCGCGCCAAGGCTTCGGCGGGAAAAATATGGCCGCCGGTGCCGCCGGCAGCCAGCACAACGAAAGGCGCGTTACTCATGCGTATCTCCCAAAATCATCTGCGCCGCAACCGGATGGCGCGACAAAGCCGCCAGCCCCAGCCACGGGCGGGCCACGGCCTGAATGTCGTCCAAGGTATCGGCCAATGACGACAGGGCCGAACTCGCCGCGCCGAAATGATGCAGCAGCTTCAGCAACCGTTCGGCGGGCGTCGGCGCGGCAGGAAAGGGTTCCAGATCGATCACGTCGTTTTCACCCAGCTTCAAGGCTTGGCGCACATCTTCCAGCGCGACGTCATAGCCGCCCAGCTGATCGACCAGCCCCAGCGGCAACGCCTGTTCGCCCGTCCATACCCGGCCCTTGGCGATATCCGGCATTTTGTCCAACGGTATTTTACGCGCCGCGGCGACGTTATCGGTGAAGGCCCGATAGGTTTCGTCGAGCAACGCATTGATCCGCGCGCGTTGCGCCGGGTTGAAAGGCGCATCCATCTGCCACATTCCGGCATTGTCCGCCGTGCGCACGCCGTCGGGGGTCACGCCGATTTTCTGCAACAGCCCGTCGAGCGCGAATTTGCCCGACACCACGCCGATGGAACCGGTCAAGGTGCCGGGATCGGCGATGATTTTGTCGCCGTTCATCGCGATCCAATACCCGCCCGACGCCGCCGTGCCGCCCATCGACACGATGACGGGCTTGCCTTGTTTTTCGGCGTGAATCATGGCGCGGCGAATGGTTTCCGACGCGGACGGGCTGCCGCCCGGGCTGTCGATGCGGAACAAAATCGCTTTTACGTTCGCGTCCGACGCCGCGTCGTCGAATGCGCCCGCGATATCGTCCGCGCCCATGACATGGCCGCCTGCAATGCCGCCATCGCCGACATCCTTGTCGGCGATAAGGCCTAGGCCGTAAATCAGCGCGACTTCGGTCTGCGCCCCGCCGCCCGTGCCGTCGTCGGCATAGCCCAGATAGGTATCGACATCGACTTGTTGCGCGTCTTTGCCAGCCAGCCTGTCGATCTCGTCGTCGAGCTGATCGGCATAGGCGACACGCGTGACCAGGCCGTTTTGTTGCGCCTCGTCGGCGGTATAGGGCCCTTGCGCCATTAAATTGGCGACGCGCGCGGCATCCCATTTGCGGCTGTCGGCAATGCCGGCGGCGATCTGCCCCGACAGATTATCGACCAGCCCCTGCATTTCAACCTTGACCGCCGGATCGAACGCATCGCGCTGGGCGTCTTCCATGAATTCCTTATATTCCTCGCGGCGCATGAAATCGGCGGTAATGCCGGCTTTGTCCAGCGCCGTCTTGCCAAAGAAATCCGTCAGCCCCACGCCGGTCAGGCTGACCGTGCCGACAGGCTGCAACCATATATTGTCGAACGCGCTGGCCAGATAATAGGCGCGGTCGCCCGAACCGAAATCGCCGAAACTGGTGCCGTAAGCATAAGTGAATTTGCCGCTTTTCTTGAACCGCGCCAGCGCGGCGCGGATTTCCTGCGCCTGTATCAGGCTCGGCTGTTCCGACCCGAAGCGCGCGACGATGCCGACGACATGCGGGTCATCCTTGGCGGCGTCGATGGCGCGCACGATGTCGAGCAAGGCCACGGGGCTGCTTTCGTCAAGCGCAAGGTCGAGCGGCGATCCGTCGCCCTGTTCGACAATGGGGCTGTCGAAATCGAGCGACAACACGACCTTGGCCGGTTCGGTTTGCTGCTGTTTTTGCGTGTACCACGCGACAACCGCACCGGTGACGCAAACGGCGACAGCCAGGAATCCGATAACGGCGAAACAGCGGGCAAGGAATTTGAACACGGTTTTGACCTGCAAGGGAAAACAAGGTTAAAAGGATTATCGCAAACCCGCCCGAAAGTCACTGGCAAAGGCATGAAACCCCCATCATTCGACACGCCGTCTATCGTATGGTTTTCCAACGATTTACGCTTGGGCGATCATCGCGCCCTGACAAGGGCGGCGGCGCGCGGCCCCGTTGTGCCGCTTTATATTCACGACGATTCCACGCCGCCGATGGGCGGGGCGGCGGCGTGGGCCCTGCATCAGGCCTTGCACGCGCTTGGCGCAGATCTGGCCGCGCGCGGATTACCTCTTGTGCTGCGGCGCGGCAAGGCTCTGGATATTTTGCGCGACGTCATCGCGGCCACCGGCGCGCGGCATGTCACATGGTCGCGGCGTTACGAACCCGCCGTCGCGGCCCGCGACGCGGATATTGCATCGGCGTTGCGCGAAGACGGCATCGAAACATCGACCCATTCCGGTTTTTTGCTGTTCGAGCCGGAATCCATCCGCACCGGCGCGGGCACGATGTTCAAGGTTTACACGCCTTTTTCCCGCGCCTGTTTCGCCGCGCCGCCGCCGGAACGCCCCCTGCCCGTTCCGCAAAATCTGCGCGGCGTGGACGGGGTGAAGGGCGACACGCTGGATGCGCTGAAGCTCGTGCCGCGCACGGCACAATGGCCGCGCGGACTGGCGCAGGCATGGGATATCGGCGAAGCGGCGGCGCAAGACCGGCTACGCGATTTTACGGCCCGCGCATTGACAGGCTACACAACAGACCGCGACCGCCCCGACATCGACGGCACGTCGCGCCTGTCGCCGCATTTGCATATCGGCACGATCAGCCCGCGCCAGATATGGCACGCCATTATGCGCCACGGCGGCGGCGAGAAATATCTGCAGGAAATTCTGTGGCGCGATTTTTCGTGGCACCTGTTGACGCAAATACCCGATTTCATCACGGAGCCTTTGCAAAAATCCTTTGCGCGTTTCCCATGGCGCGACGACCCCGCGGGTTTGCGCGCGTGGCAACAGGGCATGACGGGATACCCCATTGTCGATGCGGGCATGCGGCAATTATGGCAAACCGGCTGGATGCACAATCGCGTGCGTATGATCGCGGCGTCGTTTCTGGTCAAGGATCTGCTGATCGACTGGCGGCAAGGGGCTGCGTGGTTTGCCGACACGCTGGTCGATGCCGATCTGGGCAGCAATACCGCCAGCTGGCAATGGGTGGCGGGATGCGGCGCCGACGCCGCGCCCTATTTCCGCATTTTCAACCCCACATTACAGGGCGCGAAATTCGACCCGCGCGGCGATTATGTCCGTCGCTTTATCCCCGAACTGGCGCGGCTGGACGCCCGCTATATCCACGAACCGTGGAAAGCCCCCGCGGACATGCTCGCCCGGGCGGGGGTTCAGATGGGAAAAACCTATCCTTTTCCTGTCCTTGACCATGCCCACGCGCGGCAAAGGGCTTTGGCCGCCCTGAAATTCAGCAAAAGCGAGGCCGGTCAACCCCCTGAATCCGCAGATTTATTCGATTAAACTTGACAAAGACCCGCTATTTCACGACATTGCGCGCCTTGTTCCATCCGGCGCGACCGGGCGGGCGCACGGAATTTATGCAAGACACAGGATTACGACAATGGCAAAAGCGAAAAACGACATCAAGCTGGTCAGCTCGGCGAACACCGGCTTCTTCTATGTCACCAAGAAGAACCCCAAGAACAACACCAACAAGCTGGAACTGAAGAAATACGACCCCGTCGTGCGCAAGCATGTCACCTTCAAGGAAGGCAAGATCAAGGAAGGCAAGAAGTCGTAAGACATCCTTGCGCTTCAACCGCAAGTCAAAGCCCCGCCAGATTTCTGCGCGGGGCTTTTTATGTCGCGCGCCTGACGGGGCGCAGGCGGCGCACAAGGCTGGATGAATCCCACCGGCCGCCGCCCATGCGCTGGACATCGGCATAAAACTGGTCGATCAGGGCGGTACCCGGCAGGGATGCGCCGTTGCGGGCGGCTTCGTCAAGACAGATGCCCAGATCCTTGCGTATCCAGTCGACCGCAAAACCGAAATCGAATTTATCTTCGGCCATTGTCATCATGCGGTTTTCCATTTGCCACGATCCCGCGCCGCCCTTGCTGATAGCGGCAAACAGCCTGCCGATATCTAGCCCTGCGGCTTGCGCGAAAGCGACCCCTTCCGACAATCCCTGAACAACACCGGCGATGCATATCTGGTTCACCATCTTGGCAAGCTGCCCCGACCCCGCATCGCCCATATGCTGGACGGCCTTGGCATAAGATTGCATCACGGGTTCGGCACGGGCATAAACGGCGCCGTCGCCGCCGGCCATCACGGTCAGCTGGCCTTTCTCGGCCCCCGCCTGACCGCCCGACACCGGCGCGTCGAGAAAATGCAGCCCCTGCCCCGCGGCGGCGCCGGCCAGTTCGCGCGCAACTTGCGCCGACGCGGTTGTGTGATCGACGAATACCGCGCCTTTTTTCATGCCGGCGAAAGCGCCCTCGTTGCCCGTCGTTATACTGCGCAAATCATCATCATTGCCGACGCAGGCGAAAACAAAATCGGCATCGCGCGCGGCTGCGCGGGGCGTGGGCGCCTTGGCGCCTTTATATGCCGCAACCCATTTTTCCGCCTTGGCCTGCGTACGGTTGAAAACCGTAACATCATGTCCGGCGCGGGCCAGATGTCCGGCCATGGGATACCCCATGACGCCCAGACCGATGAAAGCGACTTTGGCCATCGTCATCTCCATTATCAAAGTTTCAGGCGATATCCGCGGTGCAATGCGGGCATTTGGTCGCGGCGGCGGCAATTTTCGACAGGCAGCGCGGGCATTCCTTGGTCGCGGGGGCGGCGGGTTTCGGCACGATGCGGTTGACCTGTTTCACGACAATGAAAACGACAAAGGCGACGATCAGGAAATCGATCACGCTGTTGATAAAGACACCGTAATTGATGGTCGGCGCGCCCGCCGCCTTGGCCGCCGCCAGCGAGGCGTAATGGTCGCCGTTCAGCGCGATGAACAGGCTGGAAAAATCGACCTTGCCCAGCAACAACCCGATCGGCGGCATCAGAATATCGGCGACCAGCGAGCTGACAATCTTGCCGAACGCCGCGCCGATGATAACGCCGACCGCCAGATCGACGACATTGCCGCGCGCGATGAAATCGCGGAAATCCTTGGCCACAGACATGGTTTTCTCCCTTGTTTTACCTCCGTACGGTTAACAAACCTGCACAGGGCTGGCAAGAGCCGGGTAACAATATGTCGCACAAGTTGACTTCCTGCTCTAGAATTTCCGCCTAAACTCCACCTGTTCCATTTCCCCAAGAAAGAGCGTTATCCCATGTGCGGTATTGTCGGTATGATCGGTTCGCGGCCTGTTTCCCCGTTGTTGCTGGACGGGCTGAGGCGGCTGGAATATCGCGGCTATGACAGCGCGGGCATTGCCACGCTGACAAACGGCGTCATCGACATTCGCCGCGCCACCGGCAAGCTGGACCAACTGGCGCAGCGCCTTGTCGACCAACCGCTGGCGGGCCATGTCGGCATCGGCCATACGCGCTGGGCCACGCACGGCAAACCCACCGAAGCCAATGCCCACCCGCACGCCACCGCCAAAGTCGCCGTCGTCCATAACGGCATCATTGAAAATTACCGCGCGCTGCGCACCGAACTGGAAGCCAAAGGCCACGCCTTCGCGTCGGAAACCGATTCCGAAACCATCGCCCATCTGATCACCGACTATCTGGATCAGGGCCTGACGCCGCAACAAGCCACCGCCGCGTCGCTCAAACGTCTGGAAGGCGCGTTCGCGCTGGGCATCGTCTTCGTCGGCCATAATGATCTGCTGATCGGCGCGCGGCGCGGCAGCCCGCTGGCCATCGGTTTCGGCGACGGCGAAGCCTATCTGGGGTCGGATGCCTTGGCGCTGGCGCCGCTGACCAACCGCATCGCCTATCTGGAAGAAGGCGACTGGGCCGAACTGTATGCCGGCAAAATCATCATCCACGACGCCGCGGATAAAATCGTCGACCGCAAAATTCACATCACCGCCCTGTCAGGCGCGATGATCGGCAAAGGCCAGTACCGCCATTTCATGCTGAAGGAAATTTTCGAACAGCCCGCCGTCATCGGCGACACGCTGTCGGCCCTGACCACGCCGGACGATGCGCTGGCGATGCCGCCTTTGCCGTTCGACTGGAAAGACGTGCCGCGCGTCACCATCGTCGGCTGCGGCACGGCCTGTTACGCGGGCGTGGTCGCCAAATACTGGTTCGAACAGCTGGCGCGGCTGCCGGTCGAAGTCGATATCGCGTCGGAATTCCGTTATCGCGAAGCGCCGATGCAGGCGGGCGGCGTCACCATCGCCGTGTCGCAATCCGGCGAAACGGCGGATACGCTGGCGGCGTTGCATTACGCCAAATCGCAGGGGCAAAAAATCCTCGCCGTCGTCAATGTGCCGCAAAGCTCCATCGCGCGGCTGGCCGATGTCACCGTGCCGACGATGGCGGGGCCGGAAATCGGCGTCGCGTCGACCAAGGCGTTTACCACGCAATTGACCGTCTTGCTGTGCCTCGCCTTGACGGCGGCGCAGGCGCGCGGCGCCATCGACGCCGCGCGGGCCAAGGCCATTTTGCATGCCTTGCGCGAAATTCCGGCGCAGATCAACGCCGTGCTGCGCGACGAACATCATATTCAGGAACTGGCGCATCATCTGGCCGACGCCCGCGACGTTTTGTATCTGGGCCGCGGATTGCTGTACCCCATCGCGATGGAAGGATCGCTCAAGCTCAAAGAAATTTCGTACATCCATGCCGAAGGCTATCCGGCGGGCGAACTGAAACACGGGCCCATCGCCTTGATCGACGAAAACATGCCCGTGGTCGTTTTGGCCCCCGGCGGCGCGCTTTATGAAAAAACCGCGTCGAACATTCAGGAAGTCGCGGCGCGCGGCGGCAAGGTGATTATGATTTCCGACAAATCCGGCATCGCCCATGTCGGCGCGAAAACATTCTGGAACATCGCCCTGCCCGAAACCGACGCCGCCGTCGCGCCGTTGCTGTACAGCGTGCCGGTGCAGTTGCTGGCCTATTACACGGCCATCGCCAAAGGCACCGATGTCGACCAGCCGCGCAATCTGGCGAAAAGCGTGACGGTGGAATAACCCCTATCCGCGCCGCCACGTGGTTCCAGCGGGGCCGTCTTCCAGAATAACGCCCTGCGCCGCCAGCGCGTCGCGGATGCGGTCGGATTCGGCATAATTTTTGGCCTGACGCGCCGCCAATCGCGCGGCGATTTGCGCGTTAATTTCTTCGTCCGACAATCCGCTTTGCCCGGCCGGTTTCCATTTGAACCATTCTTCGGGATTTTGATACAGCAGGCCAAGCGCTCTCGCGCAGCTTAATAATTCATTCTTAGCTGCATCATCGCCTTCGGTTATTCTTTTGGCATGAATATTATTGACCAGCTTGTCGATGTGGCTAATCGCCAGTGAGGTATTCATATCATCTAAAAGAGCACCTTCAAAAGATGAAGGTGGATTGCAATCGACATAGGGTTCATATGCCACTACGCGCAATGCGCCATACCAACGATCAAGCTTGGCCTTCGCCGCCTGCAACGCCTCAATCGAAAAATCCAAAGGCGACCGGTAATGCCCCGACAGCAACGCCAGCCGCAACGCTTCGCCCGGCGCGTGGGCCAGCAATTCGCGCACAGTAAAGAAATTCTTCAACGACTTCGACATTTTGTCGTTATTGACGGTCAGAAACCCGTTATGCATCCAGTAATTGGCCAGAACCGCGCCGTCATGGGCGCAGCGGCTTTGCGCGATTTCGTTTTCATGATGCGGAAAAATTAAATCCAGACCCCCGCCATGAATGTCGAACGTCGCGCCCAGATTTTTTTCCGCCATCGCCGAACATTCGATATGCCAGCCCGGACGGCCGCGGCCCCACGGGCTGTCCCACCCGTCCTGTTCCGGCGCGCTGGGTTTCCATAACACAAAATCGGCGGCGTCTTTTTTATACGGCGCGACATCGACCCGCGCGCCCGCCACCAGCTCGTCGCGCGACCGCCGCGACAATTCGCCGTAATTGCCCATCGACGGCACGTTGAACAACACATGCCCTTCGGCGACATAGGCATGGCCCTTGGCGACCAGTTTTTCGATCATGGCGACCATGTCGCCGATATATTGGGTGGCGCGCGGTTCGACCGTCGGCGGCAAGGCGTTCAGCGCAGCCATGTCGTCATGAAAAGCCTGCGTCGTGCGCGCAGTCAGAGATTCAATCGTTTCGCCGTTTTCACGGGCGCGGTCCATAATCTTGTCTTCGATATCGGTAATATTGCGCACATAGGTCACGCGCGGATACAGCCGCTGCAACAGCCGATACAGAACATCAAAAACCACGATGGGCCGCGCGTTGCCCAGATGGGCGAAATCATAAACCGTCGGCCCGCACACATACATGCGGACATCGGCGGCGTCGATGGGTTCGAATTCTTCTTTTTTCCGCGTCAGCGTATTATGAATATAAAGCATCTTCTTCCCCTCCCCGGAGTCAGGGCCTGATTTTCACGCAGACAGTCCCAAAACGCGAAGAAGCTGTCAACGTCTCAAGCCCTCTCCATCAACGCCAGCAACGCCTCTTCCGCCGCCGCCAGTTCGGCCACGGTTTTTTCATAGGCCGCGTTCAACTGCGCCAGATGTTTGGCGTCCTTGCCTTGCTCGAAACACTGGGCGATATCGCCTTCCAGCATATGCTTGCGCTGTGTCAGCCCGGCAATCGCATCTTCCTGCTTTTTTATATCGCGTTCGATGTCGGCGGCGGATTCGTCGCCCCGCGGCTCGTCCGCCGCCTTGCCCGCGCGCACCGCCTGCCGCAATTTTTCGCGTTCCTGACGCCGCTGCTTGATTACCAGCTTGCGATAGGCGTCCAGATCGTCGTCGAAAGGCTGGCACTTGCCGTCGGCGACCAGCCATAGCTGATCGGCGACGCGTTCGACCAGATGAGTGTCATGGCTGACGATAATCACCGCGCCGGTGTAATCGTTCAACGCCTGAATCAAGGCCTGCCGCGCATCCATGTCCAAATGGTTGGTCGGTTCGTCCAGCAACATAATATGCGGCTGGTCGAAGCTCATCATGCAGAACAGCAACCGCGCTTTTTCGCCGCCCGACAGCCCGCCTATCTTGGTGTCGGCCTTGCTTTTGGTGAAACCGAACCCGCTCAGCATCGCGCGCACCTTGACTTCGGACGGTTCGTTCATCGCGGCGCGCAACGCTTCGAACGGCGTCAGCTCGACATCCAGCTCGTCGGTCTGGAACTGCGCGAAATAGCCGATCTTCAACTGGCCCGACCGGAACATGGTTCCCGTCATCGGCTGCAACCGCCCCGACAATATCTTGATCAGGGTCGATTTGCCGTTGCCGTTCGCCCCCAGCAAGGCGATGCGGTCCTGCGGGTTAATCGACAGATTCAATCCGCGCAGCACCGGCGACCCCGCGACATAGCCGGCATCGACATGGTCGAGCCGGATCATCGGCGGTTTCAATTCCTTGGGTTGCGGAAAGGTAAACGCGGTCACGCGTTCCGCAATCACGGCGTCGACGATGTCCATGCGTTCGATCGCCTTCAAACGGCTTTGCGCCTGCCGCGCCTTGGCAGCGGATGCGCGGAAACGGTCGACGAATTTCATCAAATGCGCTTTGTGCGCCATTTGCTTTTCATGCAGCGATTGCTGGTTCATCAATTTCTGCGCGCGTTCGCGTTCGAACTGGTCGTAATTGCCGGTGTAAAGCGTCAATTTCTGGTTTTCCAGATGCAAAATATGATCGACGGTCTTGTTCAGAATATCGCGGTCGTGGCTGATGACAATCAAAGTCTGGCTGTACCGCATCATGAAATTTTCCAGCCAAACAAGGGATTCAAAATCCAGATGGTTGGTCGGTTCGTCCAGCAGCAAAACATTCGGCTGTAAAAACAACGCGGCGGCCAAGGCCACGCGCGCCCGCCACCCGCCGGAAAAAGAAGAAATGGCGCTGTTCTGCGCCGCATCGCTGAACCCCAGCCCCGCCAGAATAGACGCCGCGCGCGACGGCGCTTCGTACGCCCCGATTTCGTTAAGCCGGTCGTAAATATAGCCGATGCGGTCCATATCCTCGGTCGTCTCAACCTCCTTCATCAAAGCGGCGCGTTCGGTGTCGGCCGCCAGCACGACATCCAGAATGGTGGTATCGTCATTCGGCAAATCCTGACGCACCATGCCAAGGCTTGCGCCCTTGATAAAGGAAACCGCGCCGCCGTCGGGGGCCAGATCGCCGGCGATAATCTTGAATAAAGTCGTCTTGCCCGCGCCATTCGGCCCGACCAGCCCGATACGCCAGCCCGCCGGAATATTAACCGAAACATCGTCAAGCAGCGTGCGTCCGCCGACGCGGTAGGAAAGGCTCTGAAGCGAGAGCATGGGCGTTATATTCTTTCGTCAGGATTGGCAAAACGTCCCGTGGGGTGTATAGGGCCGCGCCCCCAAACGCAACCCACAACGACGGGTTTTTCCAAAGAAAAAGCCGCGATAACGGCGGCGGCACAACAGGGATTGAGTTCGCGCCCTCTGGCGTGTCAAAATCCGAAAAGTTACGCTTACCCCCCTTACCTCGCCCTTTACCCCTCCTCACTGCCACGACAAGGCGCCGCCCGCCAGTAACGGCGGCAACCATCGCCAAGCCAATCGTTAAAGAAAGCACAGCACCATGCCGGACTATAAAGTTGCCATTATCGGCGCCGGCTTCTGCGGCACGATGGTCGCCGTCCATCTTGCGCGGCTTGCTCCGGACATGCCCGTGGCCCTTATTGAAAGAAACCCCATCCCGGGCCGCGGGCTTGCCTATGGCACCACTGACCCCGATCACCTTTTAAATGTGCGGGCCGAGCAAATGGGCGCGTTCGCAGATGATCAACGCCATTTCTGGCATTGGCTCGAGGCGCAGCCTGACATCAACTTGTCCAGACAGGATTTCGCGCCGCGCATGGTTTACGGGCGTTATCTGGGCGAAATTCTGGCCCAGGCCCGTGCCGCAAATCCGCGACTGAGCCTGTTGACGCGCCGCATCGCAGATGTCCGGCAGCTTCAGAACGGTTTTGAATTGCGCTCCGACGATGGCCGGATTCTGACATCGGAAAGCATCGTTCTGGCTCTGGGCAATTTCCCGCCGGACCAACTTTCCGGCAACGCAGACGAGATGAACCCTTATGCGCCGGAAACATGGAAAGACCTGGCCGGCCACGGGGATATTTTGATTGTCGGCACAGGGCTGACCAGCCTTGATCTGGTCGTTACGATGGCAAAAACCAAACAGACCGGCAAAATACATCTTCTATCGCGACACGGCTTGTTACCGCGCGAACATACGAATCCGGAATCCCATATACTGAAGATGCGGCCGCCTTATCCCGCGACAGCGCTTGGCTTGTGCAAATGGATACGCCAGGAAATCGCCGACGCGCCGGACACGCCGTGGCAGGCCGTCATCGATTCCCTGCGCCCCTTGAATCAACAGCTCTGGCAATCGTTAAATCGTGACGAACAGCGCAGATTTATGAGGCACTTGCGGGCTTATTGGGATGTGCATCGCCATCGCTGCGCGCCCAAAATCATGGACGCCTATCGCGGATTGGAACAGGCGGGAAGGCTGGCGCTCCATCACGGCACGATCATCAAACAAACGACCCACGAAAAAGGCGTGGATGTTCTTTGGCGTCCGCGCGGGTCGATGTCGCCGGAAACGCTCGCCGTTCAGAAAATCGTACGCTGCACGGGGCCTCAGGCCGACTTCCGCAGGCTTGGCGACCCGCTTGTGCAGAATCTGCTGAAAGCCAATCTTATTACCGCCGACGATCTCCGGCTCGGCATTGAGTCTGAAGATTACACTGCCTGCAACGCTGCCGGCCACAAAGTCGACGGCCTGTACGTTCTTGGAAGCCTGTTGAAAGGCAAATTGTATGAATCAATCGCGGTTCCGGAATTGCGCGAACAAGCAGCCGATGTCGCACGCATCATCACAAAGGAAAAAAATGGATGCGCCCGCCCTGCGCCGTCAGCAGCCAAGACGTCGGATTACAGATGATTGGATTACGGATAATTAGCGAAACCGATGAGGATGAGGGGGTTACTGCCCCGGATACTGCCCCAAATTTTAAGGCTAAATTCAAAACACCATCTAAGCTTTTGATTTAGATGGTGGGCGCGACAGGGATTGAACCTGTGACCCCTACCATGTCAACGCAAGATAAATAAACACAATCAGTGTGTTAGATTACATCGAGTAACACCAAAAGACCAGAACCCCCACTGTTACCCACAGATTTTATTACAGTGTAATAATGCCCCTACCTTACCGAAAAAGCATCGTATTCGGACAGGGCCATTAGCCCTTAAGGCATCGGGGGCGTCATCGACATTCTTTCCAAACGCTTGATGCGTTTGTCTATGAGAGGGCTCTCGGAAAAAAGTTCTTTCGCTCTTTCAAACGCCCAAAGTATCAAAGTCTTTTTTAAAGCTGTGCCCGCCGCAGCTTTGTCCGCATTTACCTGAAGATGCTCGTGAATATTTTGCAAACTTATGGCTGCCTGTTGCGGATTGCCGATGGTTTCCGCGCCGATGCGATCAGCTTGAAATTCATTTTCCCTGCTATACCCCGCATACACCATTTTTGCCGTTAGGTTTGTAGCGAGCGCCATTCCCCAAGCCGCAGCAATCTGCGGATTATGGCTAAGATAAGAAACGCCCAATATGGCCCCAATACCAAGTGCGGGGCTGGCAAACTTCAGAACAGGGCCATGCTTATTCCACACAGAGTCAGGTAGAACTTTGGGCAACGCCCAACTCGACCCTAAAGCGATACCCATCCCCGAGGCAGGCGCCATCCACCCCGTCCAATTACTGAAAGTCGTCAGGATAAAATTGGCGAAGCCGGTATAACTGGCCGTCGTCGCAAGTATGGCAATGGCGCGCGCTTTTGACAAATGACGTGCCGCCTGATGTCCGAGCTCATGCGCTATGAGAAACGCCTTATCCTCAGGCAACAGGAGTTTTACAAGCTTGCCTGAACAATCACGCCCGTTTTTTTGGTGCCATAGGTCATGGCGTTCGCGTTTATTCTGAGGAGTGCAGCTGCTTCCAGTTCACGGTAACTGCGGATGTCGTCTTTTGTGAATGGCCTGACATCATCCTCCAAAAATATTCCATTCTTTTCACTAAGCCAGTTATCTTTTCTTTCCTCAATGACATGAAGATGCGGCAAGGAAACATCGAGTTTTTCTGAGACCCCCGTCATCATATTGGGTAAATCTTCTGACCCGGCAGGCAATTTCTTTTCCGGCGTGGGAGGAAAATTTCTATCCAAAATATAGTTTGCCCCCACTGTATGAAAATAGTTGAAAGCAGCAGCGGCAACAAATGCCGCCCCCATGACTAACTTCGGCATATTGGTCGCATATTCGACCCCCACGCATAAAGCTGCGCCGGCAGCCCCATACAAAACGAAGTTGGCCTTGTCTGTAAACGTGTTAATCTGGGGTCGAAAATATTGTTGCATTGCCTGCATTATTTTTTGGATATCTAGCCCGGTATTGATGGCTGTATTTTGTTGAGAACGTCCCGTAATTCCACAGCAGCATCGCGCACCGACCCCGGCCGCAGCGCTGTCTTGTAACCACCCTGAATATATTCATTGATGACCAACACCGGTTTTCTGATGGCCGCAAGATTCCTTGCAGGCTTGCCATTTCTCAAAACAAGATGTGCAGCTGCCCCGAAAAGAACCGCCCCAGGCAGGTAGCAAATAATGCCATCGACATACCCGCCCACAGAGCTTAGCGGACTCGACAATTCGAAGATGTGGGACAGTATGGTTTCGCCGATTACACCACCGACAAAAGTCGTCGGCGCCATCACCCATCTAATTTGTTTATTCAACTTTCTGCGCGCATCCTTTGACGCAGTCGCGGCATTCTTGATAAGTTCCGGAACCCCCAAATCTGCCAGATATTGGGTTGACGCTTTGTCAGCATAGGCGCCGACTATTTCGGGAACAAAACCACCCTTTTCCGCAAGATGCAGCAACGTACAACGCCGTTGCATATCATAAGCTTTTTTATGTATCTCCGCGATTTGCAGGATGGCCTGAGGATAGTCGAGGATTTTGTTAGCATCTTCAGGCGAGATCTCACCGTAAACGACCTTTCCCTGCATACTATCCTTCATAAGCAAGCCAATTGTGCCACCAATCTGCAAATCATCAAAAACATCGTGGATACGCGCGAGCGTAATTTCTTTTTCTGTCTGCGGATTTCCTGCCTCGCGCAACCTATCGACTAACGTCATCGCACCCGGCTCTCTCTTGAGACCGCCAATGCCTGCGTCTTCGTCCATGTCGCCCCAAATATCACTCATAATTTGCAGGATGGGATTGTTAAGAGACGGCGGCGCTTCTCCTGCATTTACCTTACTTATGGCTTCATCTAGATCGATAACTGGGTTCTCGCGCGCATAGGCGATCGCCTGCTGAATGTGTTTGGCCGCATCATGGGGCGCATCAGGAAATGGCGCCGGTTTATGCATATTTCGTCCTGCTCGATCAAATGCTAGATAAGCCCGTTCCAGAAGACCTTGTTCTTTTTCGCCTTGCGACATCATGTCCATCCGTTATTCCAATACCCCAAAACGCTACCAAGAACAGATATGCCAGGCAATATAATCCAGCGCGCCGCAGCATTATGGTTAATGTCCGGACCCCAATTTTATGTTCGCACAACACCGAAGATGGCCTAAGCTTACAGCCCATATTACGGTTTTGTCTGTTAGAAAGAAGTCAAAATGGCCGACAGTAAAATCAATCTCTACCTTGTTCGCCATGGCGAAACCGAAGGCAATATTAATCGCCGTCTTTATCAAACCAAGGCAGATCATGCGATCCGCCTGACGGAGAGAGGGGTCGAGCAGGCCGAGAGTGCCGGTAATTTTCTTGCCAACCATCTTCTCGAAGCGCAAGGGAAAGACCCGGAGCATTTCGGGAAAATCCGCGTCTGGTACAGCCCGTATTACCGCGCGCGCGAGACGGCTTTTCATGTCCTGCGCCCCTTGGGCAGAAAATTTGATCATGCTTCAGGCACCCTGACCTATCGCGAGGATCCGTTTTTATTTGAACAAAAGGCAGGGCTTTTCGATGGCCTGGATGACGGTTCCTACACGGAACAGCACCCGAACGAGGCCGCCGATTATCAAAAGCATATTGACTTCAATGGACGAGTTTACGCCAAATCGCCTTTGGGCGAGAGCCGCATCGACATCGTCATCAGAGTCAAACATTTTTTCGGCACACTGCTGGATGATTGGCGCAAGCACGACATCCGCCATGCGGTTATCATCAACCACGGCGTCACGGTCCGCGCGATAACGATGGGGTGGATGCGCTATGCGCCGGAATGGCTGGAAGCCGAGAAAAATCCCGGCAATTGCTGGATACGCCACATTCACGGCGACAGCGCGCATGGTTATCGTGACGAAGGTTACATTTTCGGAGAAAGAGCCCCCATTCGCGACATCATGGCAACGCAAAGAACGCTGGATAATGCCGAGGACATTTATCTTCTCAAACCCGGCCGCCCGAACGGCATCATCCCACCGGGCGTTAACGTCAAAGACCCTTTTGCCGAACCCTGACGCAAGAACCCCATCAAAAAAAGTCGCAGCTATCCCTGTCAGGATAGAAAACCTATTTTTTATGGGGAAGAGTGCTTTTTCCTTGTTGTTTCCTTGTTGTCACGGAACTTACCGGAGGCATTTGGGGTTCTTGCCCCAATCGTCAAAAAAAGCACACAAGACCTCAGCAACCCGCTGTTGCCCAACATCTGTGGATATTTCATCTTGTCGAATCTCAATAAGAAGCCCAGGCCTGCCTTTGGCTTCAGCATGGCTATTGATGGTATAACTCTTATCATTAATCATCGAATACGGCTCATTTTCTCCAACAGCCCATGTCGTATGCTGCTGCAGGAAACTGATCAACCTGTGCGCAGACTCTTTGTCGTTCCTCCACAAAACTCCGATCTGCCATGGTCGTTGTGTACCATTCTGTTGCAAGCAAGGGGTAAAGCTATGGATGGCCACTACCGTGACAGGTGGGCTATTTTTCTCAAGGCGCTTCAGTGTGCCCGCGATGGCCTCATGATACGGATCAAAGATTTCTGCAATCCTCGCGGCTTTGTCCTGAGTGGAAAGATTAATATTGGCAGGGATAATTGTCCCATCGCTGACTTCAGGTATCAACGACGGCTCGTCCGTAAAACGGTTACAGTCAATTACAAGCCGTGAGTAATTTTGAAGAATAGCCGCAGCACCCAGCTGGTTCGCCAGAATTTCCGTAACACGTGCAGATCCTATATCGTAACCGATGTGCCTCCCCAGCTCACTGTCAGGAAGGCCCAGGTGATTTAATATGGATGGAACTTTGTTGCTGGCGTGGTCACATACGAAAAGAAAAGACCGATCCCTCTTCTCCCGTATCATTCTGAAAGATTTCGGTTCTTTTGCAGACAATAAATGGGGCATGATTTTTTTTCAGAAGGTCAATAGATAGGTTACGGCTTTTTGACAAATATGATCGTAATTAATTGCCAGCCCTAGCCCTGATCTTGTAAAATGGGGCGTCAGTTTGCCGTCGGCAAGCGTGTACGGTTCTTTATCAAAATAATCCGCAAAGCCTTCGATAAGATAATGCGAGTCAATAAAGTCAGCCGGATACTCAAGCCCCGACAAAGCGCTAAAAGCGATGACAGAAGCCAAGCCGATCGGGCCTTCGATCATGCCTCCAACCCACAGTCCGGTTTTGCTTTGACGTCCCAGGTCATACAGACGCTTTGCCGCTGTTAACCCGCCCACACGCGATATCTTGATGTTGAGCAGACGACCGCTTTGTAGTGCCAGAGCTTGTTCAAGATCATGAACGCAGTCCACGCTTTCATCCAGCGCGATGGGCGTTCTGATCTGCTTCTGCAGGCGGGAATGGTCGTAAAGATCATTCCAGTCCAAGGGCTGCTCGATACAGAAGAAGTTTAATTCGTCGATCTCGCGGAATAGCCGCAATGTGTTGTCATTATAGCGGTAGGCTGCATTGGCATCGACCATGAGTGGAAGATCAGGATATTTATGACGCAACGCGCGAGCAAAGGACAAATCGGCCTGCGGCGCGATTTTCAGTTTTATGTCCTTATAGCCGTCTTCAATAGCCTGGGCCGCCTCATCCAGCATCTCTTGCGGAGATTTGGTGATGGCAATGGTGTGGGACAGGGCAACTTCCGTCTTGGTCGCGCCGAGATATTCGGCCAAATTCTGGTTCTTCTTCTGCGCGGCAATGTCATAAGCCGCGATAGACAGTGCTGCCTTGGCAAAGTAATGACCGCGCACAAAAGCCAACGAGTCATCCAATGCTTCTGGTGTTTCGTAGACACCGTGGCGCAGCACCGCAGGAGCCAGAATTTGCTCCAGCACAGCCAGGGTCGAGCCGAAATAATCTGGCTTGTAGATCGGTTCCGCAAGAGGCGTAGCCTCGCCCCAGCCGACAACGCCTTGCCGGTCGGTCATCTTGACCAGAACCAGTCGGCGCGAATAAACGCTGCCAACGCTGGTCGTAAAGGGTTTAAGAAGCGGCAATTCGATGACAAAAAGCTCGATGCGAACAATATCAAGGCTCATAATAACCTCCGGCACATTTAAGGATATCCGTTGTCTCGGCAATTTCGCGCAGCATCGCCTGTCGCACATCGTCAGGAATCTTTTCTTCCCCGAAGGAGGAAGCATCCATCAGAACGGCGCCGGCAGCCAAAGCCGATGCGCCGGATATGTTGAGTATTCCGTGCGCCGTTTCCTTATCCAGTTTCCAGCCATTCAAGGCTTCCCTGTAGCTGATCGGGTGTTCGGTAAAATCTGCATTCACACCCCATAAAGGCGACAGAATAGCACGGTCAGCCGGCAGGACAGACAGCGCCTCGATACGCGGATCATCGGGATATTCGCGACGGAGCCAGTCAACCAACTTGTCCCTGATCTGGGTCGCATAATGGGTTTGCCGCATACCACCGACAGGAGCCAGCCCAGCTTCGAGCATAAAGACGACAAAACTAAGTGCCGTTTTGGGAATAATGCGCCTGTTCCCCAGTGCCTCGCACAGACTGTCGGGAGAGAGAGAACCCAGATATGGCGCATGCGTGACGTGCGGATGCCCATGCCGTTCTTCCAGAACATCGAACGGCGGCACATCCGTTTTCCAGGCGGTTATGACATCGTTAAATTCGCTGCGTAGAAAATCGCGGCCCTCCAGTGTCGAAAAAAGACGATAAGTCAGGGATTGAGGATCCTTGAGCAATGCGATCAGATACGCGGGAACCACCAGTTCGAAATCGAAAGTGATTTGGCGAACACCGTCAGGCAAAACCTGATTGTAAAGCGCGGCATGTGTCGTTGCGATCTGGCGTGAGAAATTATCAGGATGATTTCGTATATTTTGCCGAAAAAGCTCGACGCGCTTCAACCCATCGCCCGACAGCTTCTTGCCGTGTAAAATTTTATCCACCCCGTCCACAGTCAACGGCGGCAGATAGGTTTGTGGCGTTCCGTCCAGTTTGTTTGGCTGGAGGCGCAGGCAATGCGCGACATCCGGCTGAAAGTACGCGCCACTGTTGATATTGCTGAGAGAGATGTGCCCGCTGGAACAGCTGATATGGAAGGGCTGTCCGGCAGCCAGGCGGGCCGCAGCCGAATAAAGCGTGGCTTGAAATATCAGCGTGTTGACGTTGTTCAGCGGTATGGAGTGAACCGTCGCCCGATCATGAAGCCTTGGTAGAGAAACGTGCATACCGGTTTCGACGGTAAAATTGCTTTTCAACTGCTTCGTGACTTGCGCGGCGGTGGCACCCCCATAACACCGTCCGATTTCTTTGCCCACAAGATCCAGAAACAGTTGGGCATTTGGGAACAAGTGCGGTTGAAATTGCCATGCCAGAACCGGCGCCAGATATTCCTCAAGATTTGATGCTTCAGCTAAAGGCCTTAGCGTCGGACGGAGCGCGAGGAGATTATCGAAACACCTATCGATAAGGACATTGCGGACAGGATATTGAGGGGGCTGCCTTATTTTTGCTCTATGAGGCATGTACCACCTCATTTGCTTGATTGAAGTTCTGCCTGCGCACTAACTCTATAATTTGTTCCAGATAAGCCTGATCAATCGCATCGAATCCATTGATAGTGCTGCTATCAACGTCCAAAACAAGCCGTGTTTTTCCATCATGCACAAGCGGAATAACAATTTCTGATTTGGACAGGCTGCTGCAAGCGATGTGACCGGGGAAGTTTTCAACATCGGGTACAAGAATGGTCTTTTGTTCCGTCGCTGCTTTGCCGCACACACCTTTATGAAACGGAATGAAAACACAAGCCAGAGGGCCCTGGAATGGCCCTAAAATTAACAAATCGGGCGATGCCGTGCGATAAAACCCGACCCAATGAAAATCGAAAGTTTGTTTTAAAATTGCGGCAACATTGGCGAGATTGGCCACAAGATCATCCGTGACCGATATCACGGCCTCAATCTGTGGCATGATTGCGAGATAAAGTTCTTCCCTGCTTGCTTGCGCGGGCAGAATAAGGGCTTCAACCATGGTTACGCCCCCTTCACAGCAAGGGTGTGACCACCCAGTTCTTCATGCCAGACTTTTATCGCGCGACGAATATGTGGGATGGTGATAGAACCACCGACCAAAAGCCCTATGCCAATGGTTTCGCTGAGTTCCTGACTGGTTACGCCTTGTTTGTGGCATTCGATCAAATGATAAAGAATGCAATCATCGCAACGCAGAACAAGCGATGCCACGAATCCCAGAAGCTCTTTGGT
The DNA here is from genome assembly GCA_028866275.1 of Alphaproteobacteria bacterium. Lineage (GTDB taxonomy): Bacteria > Pseudomonadota > Alphaproteobacteria > UBA9219 > UBA9219 > CAIXLI01. The sequence continues at coordinate 137,381 of JAGWIK010000001.1, read as the reverse complement.
TTTCTTGGGCAACGCCCCGTCTTGGTAAGAGGTGGTATCGATGCCCAGAAATCTTTTGATTTCCGGATTAGCATATTGCGCCAGAATTTCATTATATCCTGCGCGTTCTTGGTGGAATTGCTCAACTCTGCTGTGCGTCATTTTGCTTCCTTTCGAGTCCCGTTGCGAAGACGCCTCGGCCCATGCCGGACGTTCGGACAAACAGATCGAGAGGAAACCAATAAAAAAGGCTTCGGCACTATCTGGTCATCCTCAGAGACCACAGTGCGGAAGCCGGAGCTGCCTAAGCTGTGGCGCTTTAGCTTTTGTTAACGCGGCAGCAAGCTGCTTCTGTCAAATCCCGCGAATCCGTTCAGGAGGATCAATCCAATGCGACCACTGTACTCAATATTGCTTCGCAAATCAAGATTTCCCGGCATAATTGCCGACGCCCTCTAAAGCAGAGAGGATATACGCCGTTCGACGGCTTTGCCCATACTGTCGGTCGACACTTTATCAGTGCCGGACGACCAGATATCCGTCGTGCGCATGCCGGAATCTAAGACATCGGAAACTGACTGTCGGATTAACGCGGCACATTCAGGTTTATTGAACGACGATTCCATCATCATGGCGACACAGAGCATCATGCCGATAGGATTGGCTATATCTTTGCCTGCTATGTCTGGAGCGCTGCCGTGAATGGGTTCGTATAAAGCGCTGGTTCCGCCGACAGATGCCGACGGCAATAATCCCAAAGAACCCGATAACACGGCAGCTTCATCAGACAGAATGTCGCCGAACATGTTGGGGGTCAGCATGACATCAAAAGACGAGGGTTGCCGGACAATCTGCATCGCGGCATTGTCGACATGCATGTGGCTCAGCTCCACATCGCTATAGTCACGATGTACTTCCTCGACAATTTCACGCCACAGGCGCATCGTTTCCAGAACGTTCGCCTTGTCGACGGAGCAAACCTTCTTGCGCCCCTTGCGTGCCAGATCGAAAGCCGTTATGGCGATGCGCCGTATTTCAGTCTCGCTGTAGGTCATGGTATTAAAAGCGGTGCGTTGACCGTCTTTATTCTCTAACCCGCGCGGTTCCCCGAAATACAGATCACCCGTCAATTCACGCACAACGGTGAAGGAAACATTTTCCAAGATTTCCGGTTTCAAGGGCGAGAAATTCGCGAGCTGAGGCCATATCGTCAAAGGCCGAAGATTTGCATATAATCCCAATGCCTTGCGAATGCCGAGCAAACCTTTTTCCGGACGCTGTGCCAATGGCAACGCATCCCATTTGGGGCCGCCGACGGCGCCAAGAAGAACGGCCTTTGCAGCGCGCGCAACTTGATCTGTTTCTTGCGGAAAGGGATTGCCATACGCATCAATGGCGGCGCCGCCGATAGGTTTTTCTATCAGTTCAAGGGGCATATTCTTTTGGAAACAGCCGAGAATACGCTTGGCCTGTTCCATGATCTCGGGGCCAATGCCATCGCCGGCGACGAGCAGAATTGTTTCCATATTTTTTATCCCCCTACTTTCAGCCAAGGCTGTCGCGCAAAATGCGCGGCTTCGAATTTCTTTATTTCCGAACGCATGGCCAGAACAGGTTCAATCGCGTCCAGGCCATTCAGAAGAGCCGCTTTATTATTGGGTTCTATATCGAAATCAAAACGCCGATTGCCACAAATGACGGCCTGTTCTTTCAGGTTGATCTGTATGTCCTGCTTGCTTTCTGCCAATTCGGCTATCGCCTCTTTGGGCAAACGCACGGGCAACAGGCCGTTTTTGAAACAATTGTTATAGAAAATATCCGCAAATCCTGGCGCGATGACGGCACGAATGCCAAAGTCAGTTAAGGCCCATGGCGCATGTTCGCGGCTGGACCCGCATCCAAAATTTTCACCGGCCAGCAATATCTGTGCTTGCGGGTTGGCATTCAATATAAAATCGGGAATTTCTTTACCATGCGCATCGTAACGCATCGCGGCAAATAGCCACTTCCCCAGGCCCGATCTTGTGATCGTTTTCAGATATTGTTTGGGAATAATCATATCGGTATCAATATTGGCAATAGGCATATAGGCCGCCTGCGCCGTGAGTGTTGTGAATTTTTGCATCAGGCAACCCCTTTTTCAAAACGACGCACATCGGTTATATGCCCCGCAACCGCAGCAGCGGCGGCCATTGCCGGGCTCATTAAATGGGTGCGCCCGTCGCGCCCCTGACGGCCTTCAAAATTGCGATTTGAGGTCGACGCGCATCGTTCTCCGGGCTCCAGACGATCGGCATTCATAGCGAGACACATCGAGCATCCCGGTTCGCGCCATTCGAACCCGGATTCAATAAATATCCTGTCTAGTCCCTCGCGTTCCGCGGCTTCTTTAACAAGCCCGGAACCAGGCACGACAAGAACACGTTTGACATTGGCGGCGCGTCTGCGCCCTTTTGCGATTTGTGCGGCCGCGCGTAAATCTTCCAGACGCGCATTGGTGCAGGAGCCGATAAAAACCTGGTCAACGGGAATGCCATCGACGGGCATACCGCCTTCAAGCCCCATATACGCAAGCGCCCGTTGGATAGAGGCGCGCTGGATACCATCCTGTATCAATTCGGGGTTAGGAATGCGTTGTGTGATGGCGCACCCCATTTCTGGATTGGTTCCCCACGTCACATAAGGCGCTATGTCGGCGGCATTGATGCGTATTTCCTGATCGAAGCGGGCATCGGCGTCCGATTTCAGGTCGCGCCAGAAGGCAACGGCCTTATCCCACATCTGCTCGCGTGGCGAGAATGGACGCCCCTTGAGGTAAGAAAAAGTTGTTTCATCAGGAGCAATCAACCCGGCCCGTGCACCGGCTTCGATAGACATGTTGCATAAGGTCATGCGGCCTTCCATCGACATGCGATCGACCACAGGGCCGGCATATTCAATGACGTGCCCCGTTCCGCCTGCGATACCGATAACAGATATGATATGCAGCACGACATCCTTGGCTGTAACCCCTACGGGCAGGACACCATTAATCCAAATGCGCATATTCTTTGATTTGCGCAGTGTCAGGCACTGCGTGGCGAACACCTGTTCAATTTCGCTTGTCCCGATGCCGAACGCCAATGCGCCAAATGCCCCATGTGTGGATGTATGGCTGTCGCCACACACCAAAGTGACCCCGGGTAAGGTAAACCCTTGTTCGGGTCCAATGATATGGACAATGCCTTGCGCCTTATCATGCGGCCCGAAATAACGCAGATTGTAGCTCTGACAATTGGCTTCAAGCGTTTCAAGTTGTATGCGCGCCTCATCATCGGTAACGCGATCGTTTCGTGAAGTTGTCGGCACATTATGATCCGCAACGGCCAATATGCTGTCGCGATTCCACAAAACACGGCCTTCACGCCCTATGCCATCGAACGCCTGTGGGCTTGTAACTTCATGAACCAGATGACGGTCGATATAAATCAACGAGGAACCGTCGTCGAAGTCATGCACGACATGCTGTTCCCAGATTTTGTCATAAAGCGTTTTAGACATAGGCCGTTCCCCTTACCAATTTTCCATAGGCAGCCGCGATTTTTTGCGTTACAGGCCCGGAAGAAAATTTCTGAGTGCCAATTTCAGATATAGGCTGAACTTCGACAGCGGTTCCGGTGATGAAAACCTCATCTGCCTGAGCCAATTCGTCGGGCATAATGCGTTTTTCAACAACCGTCGTTCCCATGGTTCTGGCGATATCCATAATGGTCTGACGCGTAATGCCATTCAGGAAACAATCAGCCGTCGGCGTTATCAAGACGCCGTCTTTGACCATGAAAATGTTGGCGCCCGTGCATTCAGCCACATAGCCACGATAATCGAGCATAAGCGCATCGTTATATCCGTTCTTCTCTGCTTTATTTTTGCCAAGAGTTCCCGTGATATATTGGCCATTCGCCTTAGCATGAACCGGCCCCATATTGGGGGCGGGGCGCACCCAGTCAGACCACATCAACCTTATTCCCGGAACTTGCCCATCATCAGACTTGAAATAAGAACCCCATTCCCAGGCAGCAATGGCCACATGAACCGAGTTATGAGACGTGGATACGCTGAGCGCTTCGGATCCATGCCAGGCGACGGGCCGTATATAGGCGTCCTTGAGATTATTGATTCTCAGCACCTCCTGCGTGGCCCGGTTTATTTCATCCACGGAATAAGGAATGGCAAAGCCGAGCATGGCAGCGGAGGCGTGAAACCGCTCGTGATGTTCTTGCATCTTGAAAATAACGCCTTCATAGGCGCGTTCGCCTTCAAAAACGCCACTTCCGTAATGCAGGGTGTGCGTCAACACATGAATGTTGGCGTCCGCGCTTTCAACAAACCTGCCGTCAATCCATATTTTCCCCGCTCTCTCATGCAACATTTTTGATTTCCTTTCTTTGAGCCAAAATTTTGTTAACGGCGCCGACATAGGCGCGTGCAGACGCCATAATGGTGTCAGTATCGCGCGCATGGCCACTATGAAATACGCCGTTATCGTTGAGGATAATTACCGCTTCCGCCTGGGCGTCGGGGCCTTCGGCAACACTGTGCGCCTCAAAACTATTCAGAACCGCATGACACTCTGTCGCTGAACTTATGGCCTGGAATATCGCGTCGAGCGGGCCATCGCCCGAAGCCGATACGCTGTGTGTCGTGCCATTGATACTGATGGTTACGCGGGCATCATATTGGGCGGGGCCTTTTTGATGCGTATCAAAAGAAACCAAAGAAGCGATGGAGACCATATTTCCCTGATTATAGCCCCCCAGAATCTTCAACAAATCCTCTTCAGTTGCCGTCTTCTTCTGGTCGCACAAAGTTTTGAATGCGTCGAAACAGCGCCCGAAATCCTCTTCGGACATTTCAATATTCCATTCGGCGATCTTGTTCTTTAACGCCGCGCGCCCCGAATGTTTGCCTAAAACAAGCTGCGATTTTTCTATGCCGACACTTTCAGGCAGCATGATTTCGTACGTATTTCTGTTTTTCAGCATACCGTCTTGATGAATGCCGGATTCATGAACAAAGGCGTTCGCGCCGACAATCGCTTTGTTTTTCTGTATCGGAAATCCAACCGTAGATGCGACAAAACGGGAAGCCGGATAAATCTTTCTGGCATCGATATTGGTATGACAGTGATAGAAATCGGCGCGCGTTTTAATCGCCATCACAATTTCTTCCATGGCTGCGTTTCCGGCACGTTCGCCTATGCCATTGATGGTGCATTCAACCTGTCGGGCTCCCGCCACAATGCCGGCCAATGAATTGGCAACGCCCATGCCTAAATCGTCGTGGCAATGCACGGAAAAACAGACGGACGGGAATTTTTCCACCAATACGGCAATGAGGGTCTGATATTCCTGGGGAACCGCGTATCCGACGGTGTCTGGAATATTAATCGTCGTGGCCCCGGCCCGCACGGCAGTGCCAACGGCCTCTGTCAGAAAATCGACATCGCTGCGCGTCGCATCCATTGCGGACCATTCGATATCGTCGCAAAATGATTTTGCATAACGGACGGTTTCATCGATAATTTCGAGAACCTGCTGCCGTGATTTGCGCAGTTGGTGTTCGATGTGAATGTCGCTGGTAGACACGAAGGTGTGAATGCGCGGCTTTCTGGCGTGTTCCAAAGACCGGGCGGCGGCTTCGATATCCTCCTTGATGGCGCGCGCCAAACTGCACACCCGGGCCCATTTAATTTCGCGACTGACCGCCTTGATGCATTCGGCATCGCCGGAAGATGCGGCGGCAAAACCAGCCTCGATAACGTCAACGCCCATGCCATCCAGCATGGACGCCACGGCGATTTTTTCTTTCATCGTCATGGTCGCGCCTGGCGATTGTTCGCCGTCGCGCAATGTCGTGTCAAAAATGATGATTGGGGTTGATTTTCCGCCATTTTCCTGGGTTTTCATGGTTTTTTCCTTTTTGCGTTTGGGGTTCATTTGGGCACAAAAAAAGGCTCTGAAAAGAGCCTTTTGGGTGTGCGCTGGTCGGTCGTGCGATCCTATGATCGCCCCGCATCCAACGCACAACTAAGTAGAATCTGATGAAGTTTCATATCGTGGCTTCGCCCCTGAAATTTCTTTTAGCCTATGACTTCGTTATCAAAGCGTCAATACATTTCACATGCGCATCCGGTGGCGCCCCCCCGTGTCCCCGTGAAGGGATGGGGTTTTTCGATTTTCAAGCAAATCAGCTATTCGGTCAATACGCCACAGGCCCGATTTACATGCACTATTCTTGTTGCTAGCCTATGTTGCTTGATATGCACAAATTTTATATCGCGGCAAAAATTCAAACATCAATAGGTTAGAATGCAGACAGGTTCAAACCAACAAGAACCAAATCGCCCGTACTTTATCGATGTCGTGAAACCTCTCAACGCCAAGAGAAACTTATGAGCACAGGGAACAAAGAAAAATCGTTAAGCCCTCATTTCATCATGAATGAAAACGTAATGAATAGTGGCAGAGAAATATATCGTACGATAATCGGCAGTCTGATGGAATCAGATGGCCGTGTATCGGTAGAAACGTTATTGGCTACTACGGCGGCCATAACAGGTGAAGCGGCAGCCTTTGCTTCATTGTCAAATCCTGAAATGACACGAGGTATCGTTTCAGATAGCGCTATAGAATTTCTGGAAAGCCTGTCTGAAATCATAAAGTCTCAATTTGTGTCTCATCAAGTTAAAATCGAATATCCCGACTTTGATGACCTTGTTCAACAATCATGTGCGGGGAATGGGCTGGTTCTTACAAACGATCCTTATTACGAACCGCATCAGCGCCCAGTTTGCGCTGCGGCCATTTACCGAAATGCAGTCCAGGCCATCACAAAAAAACATAAAATTGGCGAATGGGAAGTGGCATCTGCGGCGGCTTTCGCTGTGATCAACGCCGCGGAACAAGCATTACAAATTGACCCGCCGGATGTAATTTATCGGCTTGTTATGGAAACCGCGATCGGTGTTGCTCAATCAAAACCTATTGTAGTCCAAGATGCACGCATGATTAACGATTATGATAAATTGTTGAAGCCGGAATCGGCTGCAATTAGCGCAAGCAAAGAAATTTTCGGCTTACTGTTACGCACTTCTGCGGAAGCAGCCAAAGGCACTTGCGACAACAAAGAAGATTATACCCGCGAGGGCATATTAACGGCGATTGCCATGGCAGGTGCTTTGACGGGAGAGATGGCCTTGCGCGCAGGAAAAAAAACAATCTCATCGTCTCCGGCAATAATCATGTGCGCCAAAACAGATGCGTTTCTCGCCCGTTCATATAGAGAGTTCGTCCTTTTTGCAGGTCATCCGAATAAAAGATCGGAAACGCTTCCTCGCTTCCAAACGCACCTGACGCATGCAATTAAAAGTTTTGGGGCAGACCCCTACCCCAATTTAACACTAGATAAAAAAGATCAACCCAAAACTTGGCCACCATATGCTGCCGCTATTATCAGAGATGATATTTCAACTATTGCAAAAAAGCATGCGCTTGATTCCTGGAGCCTAGCCAGCGCCTGCACTTTCGCTGGCTTGAACATAATTAACGCCGATCATAAGGCGGTTGTTTCACGTACAATAGCGGCGCGCCTTTTCATCGAAGAAGCTCTCGGAATGGCCCACATAACGCCGATTGATTTGAATGCCCTTCGCGACCAAGCGGATCCGGACATGCAACGCTCCATGGACTCATTAGCGTTAAGGCTCCGCCCATCTCCTCGTGCGCCGAATGGCCCAAATTAATTGCGGCCGGCCGGTGGCGTTCTCCCCGAAAATGTCGCTAAAATGAGGTAGAGTCTGCAACCCTGAAGGAGGAGCAGACTGATGAAGAAGCGATTTACGGAAGAACAGATCATCCGTGTACTGAAGGAAGCGGAGGCGGAAGCCAAGACGGTTGAGCTATCCCGGCGTCACGGGATCAGCGGTGCCACGTTCTACAACTGGAAAGCCAGCAACCCATACCTCCCAAAACATCAATAAATGTCCCGAAACCAATAATCTGAGAATATCGCCAATGATGGAAGTATATCGCTTGGATGTGCAAAGGCCGACGTTAACAATTTAACACGCACCAATACACGCACAAACCGATTTTTCTGATTAAGCTCCACCATCTAAGCTTTTGATTTAGATGGTGGGCGCGACAGGGATTGAACCTGTGACCCCTACCATGTCAAGGTAGTGCTCTCCCGCTGAGCTACGCGCCCACATTCGTGGTTGCGGCGTTTTAGAGGTTTGCCGCGCCTTGGGCAAGAAGAAAGTACGGAACCCCATCACAAAAGCCGACACCCCATGCAACACGCCCTGAAATTATCCGAACCCGCCGCCGGTGACGCCCCCCTGCCTTTTGCCGATTACACCATACCCGAACGGTGGAACGGGTTGTTTTTGGTCGGCGAAGCCCCGGGGGCCGAGGAAGCGCGACTGGGCAGGCCTTTTGTCGGGCGCAGCGGCCAGCTGCTGGATAAAATCCTTGAACAGGCGGGCATCAAGCGCGCCGAATGCTTGATCGCCAATGTGTTCCGCCGCCGGCCGCCGGGCAATAAAATCGATCATTTTTTTATCTCGCGCCGCGCGGCCACGGCCCAACATATCGCCATTGCCGAAACTTACGGCAAATTCGGATCCGCCTTCTGCCGCGCCGATTATGCCGCCGACATCGACCATCTGCGCGACACGCTGGCCATCCGCAAACCCGAAACCGTCATGGCGCTGGGACGCACGCCTTTATGGGCGTTGACCGGCGAAAACGGGTTGCTGGACAAGGTCGGCCAGCCCCTGCCCTGCCGTCTTTACCCGCCCGCCGCCGTTATCCCCACCTATCACCCAAGCTTCATCCTGCGCGGCAACTGGGGGTTGCAGGAAGCGTGGTTAACCCATTTCCTTGCTGCGATGCAACGCAAGCAAAAATAAACAAACTTATATTGTTCAATTGCTTAGCATAAAGTAACCCTTATGCCACACGCACCCGCCGTGAAAGCAAAAAGGTAAAGGAATCCTTGCTTTTGCCGTTAACAAACGTGTAATTTCGGCTTTCATGGCCGTTCGCGCAATCTGTCGATTCGCAACCTGCCGGTATTAATTGTGAATTTATCAGGAGCACCGCGTGACGACGCCCAAACCGCCATTGTCGAACCACGAACCTTACCGCGAAAACATCATTCAGGCGTGCGAAGTCGACGCGTCGGACATCAGCGCCGCCCCCGGCAAGCCGGTGACGCCGCTGCTGGACAAGGTTCGCATTCCCGAAGATCTGCGCAAGCTAAGCCCCGAACAATTGCCGCAACTGGCCGACGAACTGCGTCTGGAAACCATCGACGCCGTGTCGGTCACCGGCGGCCATCTGGGCGCGGGGCTGGGCGTGGTCGAATTGACCGTGGCCTTGCATTACGTCTTCAACACGCCCGAAGATATTTTAATCTGGGACGTCGGACATCAGGCCTATCCGCATAAAATCCTGACCGGCCGCCGCGACCGTATCCGCACATTGCGTCAGGGCGGCGGTTTGTCGGGCTTCACCAAACGCAGCGAAAGCGAATATGACGCGTTCGGCGCGGCGCACAGCTCGACCTCCATCTCGGCAGCCGCGGGCTATGCGATCGGCCGCGATCTGAAAAAGAAAAACAACAACGTCGTGGCCATTATCGGCGACGGGTCGATCAGCGCGGGCATGGCCTATGAAGCGATGAACAACGCGGGCGCGTCGGATTCGCGCCTGATCGTCATCCTCAACGACAACGATATGTCGATCGCGCCGCCGACCGGCGCGATGAGCGCGTATCTGTCGCGCATCGTGTCGTCCAAGGAATATCGCGGCCTGCGCCACATCGCCAAGGAATTCGCCGATCTGTTCCCGCGCCGCCTGAAAGAAGCGGCGGGCAAGGCGGAACGCTATGCCCGCGGCATGGTCACCGGCGGCACGCTGTTCGAAGAACTGGGCTTCTATTATGTCGGCCCCATCGACGGCCATAATCTCGACCATCTTGTGCCGGTTCTGGAAAATCTGCGCGACGACCCTACCGGCGGCCCGGTTCTGATCCACGTCGTCACGCAAAAAGGCCACGGCTATCAACCGGCGGAAAAAGCCGCCGACAAACTGCACGCCGTCGCGCCCAAATTCAACATCGTCAAAACCGAAGCGGAAAAGGCCGCCGAAGCCGCCAAGCCGAAACCCGCATCGCCGCCGACCTACACCAAGGCTTTTGCCGAAGCGCTTATCACCGAAGCCGAACACGACAACCGCATTCTGGCCATTTCCGCCGCGATGCCGTCGGGCACGGGGCTGGATATCTTCGGCAAAAAATTCCCCGACCGCACATTCGATGTCGGCATCGCGGAACAGCATGCGGTGACCTTTGCCGCCGGCCTGGCCTGCGAAGGGTTCAAACCGTTCTGCGCCATCTATTCGACCTTCCTGCAACGCGGCTATGACCAGCTGATGCATGACGTCGTCCTGCAAAAACTGCCCGTGCGCTTTATGATGGACCGCGCCGGCCTGGTCGGCGCCGACGGCGCGACGCATGCCGGTTCGTTCGATCTGGCCTATCTGGGCTGTTTGCCCGGCATCATCATCATGGCGGCATCGGACGAAGCCGAATTGACCGACATGGTCGCAACCTGCGCCGCGATTGACGACGCCCCCACCGCGCTGCGTTACCCGCGCGGCGAAGGCACCGGCGTCGCCCGCCCCGCGCGCGGCCGGGTTCTGCCCATCGGCAAAGGCCGCATCGTCAAGGAAGGATCCAAGGTTGCGCTTTTGAATCTTGGCACGCGCATCACCGAATGCCGCAAGGCGGCGGAAACGCTGGACGCCCGCGGCGTCAGCACGACCATTGCCGATATGCGTTTCGCCAAGCCGTTGGATATGGATCTGATCCAGCGTCTGGCCCGCGAACACGAAGTCGTCATCACGATTGAAGAAGGCAGCATCGGCGGTTTCGGCAGCCATGTCGTCCATCACCTCGCCAATCTCGGCATGATGGATAAAGGGCTGAAAATCCGCGCCATGACCCTGCCCGATATTTTCCAGGATCAGGACAAGCCCGAAAAACAATATGACCAGGCAGGATTGACGGCCAACCATATCGTCGCCCGCGCGCTGGAAGCTTTGGGCCATTCCGAAATCGACATCGCCGCCGCGGTTGTCGGCGGCTAAAGGCGGCAAGGCATGAAAGCAGCAGCCCTCTTACGCAAAGGCATCGTCGCGATCGGTTTTATAGCCGTGCTCGCTGTGTCCGCAGCCGCCCACGCGGAAACCGGCCCTGCCGCGACGATCCGCGCGTTCTACGCGCAGCTGACCGCCACCATTAAACAAGGTGACGCGCTGGGTTTCGCGGGCCGTTGTCAAAAACTCGATCCCGTCATCCGCGCCACCTTCAACCTGCCCCTGATGGCGCAAATGTCGGTGGGCGCGAGCTGGGACAGCGCGTCGGCGCAGGAAAAAGCCGACCTGATCGACGCTTTTTCCGAATTCAGCGTCGCCACCTATGCCAGCCAGTTCGCCAGCGACGACGGCGAAACTTTTACCGTCACCGGCGAAAAGAAAACCCCAAACGGCGTCATCGTCGAAAGCGAATTGAAACCCAAGGCAGGCGACCCCGTCTCGCTTGATTACCTCATGCGCCCCGACGCCAAAGGCAAATACCGCGTCGTCGACGTTTATCTGGACGGCACCATCAGCCAGATGGCCACCCGTCGCGCCGAATTTTCATCCATCGCCCGCCGCGACGGCATCGATGCGCTGGTCAATTCGTTAGGCGCGAAATCCAAGGAAATGGGCCCGGGCTAAACCGGGCGTTAATTCCCCCTCGAAAAAGACACAGTGCCGGTGTAGCCTTGCCGAAACCTTTTTCAGCCTTGGCATCATGATCCCACGCGTCCTGTCTATTACCGCCTTTGTCCTTCTGGCCAACTTCATCATCTGGGCCGCCGTCAATCAAAGCGTGTCCGAACGCGCCTGGGGCGGCGTCATCAACGGCCTGTCCTACAGCGGTTATCAGGAAGGCGACAAAGACCATTACCTGACCGACGCCCAGATCGACCACGACATGTCGATTTTGCAGGGCCATGTCTCGACCATCCGCACCTATGGCGTCGGCGACGGGCTGGACCGCATCGTGCCCATCGCCGCGCGGCACGGCATCGATGTCAATCTGGGCGCGTGGATATCGCCCGACAAAGCCCATAACGAAGAAGAATTGACCCATGCCATCGATGTCGCGCGCGCCAATCCCAACGTCAAACGATTGATCGTCGGCAACGAATCCATCCTGCGCACCGACGTCACCGTCGACCAGTTGATCGGCTATATCGACGAAGCCAAGCGCCAGACATCCATTCCGGTTTCGACCGCCGAGCCGTGGCATGTCTGGCTTAAATACCCGCAGCTGGCCGACAGCGTCGACTTCATCACCGTGCATATCCTGCCTTATTGGGAAGGCATTCCCGAAAGCGACGCCATGGCCTATGTCATGTATCGTTATCGCCAGCTCGCCACCGCGTTCCCTAACAAGCATATCTTTATCGGCGAAGTCGGCTGGCCGTCCGAAGGGCAATGGGTGCGCGGCGCCGAACCGTCATTGGTCAACGAAGCCAAATTCATCCGCGACTTCCTGAATACCGCCAGCGCCGACCGGCTCGATTACTCCATCGTCGAATCCTTCGACCAGCCGTGGAAACGCAGCATCGAAGGCACGGTCGGCGCGCATTGGGGATTATGGACGGCGGACGGCACGCCGAAATTTTCCATGAGCGGGTCGATCACCGAATCCGCGCGCTGGCTGCAAGGCTATGCCTTCGCCTCGCTGCTGGCCTTCCTGCCTATCCAATGGTTCGTGCGGCGCAAACATTATCTGCGTTTCAAGGGCCAGCTTTTTTACGCAGGACTCATTCAGGCCGTGGCCAGCATCTTTGTCTGGGCCATCATGGCCGCGATCGCCGAACGCATCATCAACGGCGACACCGTGGTGTGGTGCGTCTTGCTGGGCGCGCAAGGCGTTTTGTTGGCCCTTTTGCTGGTCGACGGCTATGAACTGGCCGAAGTTTTATGGTCGCGCGGCCATCGTCGTTATTTCGAACCGCGCACCGACTGGACGCCGCCGCCCGACGCGCCCAAAGTTTCCATCCATCTGCCGTGCTATAACGAACCGCCGCATATGGTGATCGAAACGCTGAACGCGCTGGCCGCGCTCGATTACCCCAATTACGAAGTTCTGGTCATCGACAACAACACCAAGGACGACGCGGTATGGAAGCCGTTGCAGGAACATTGCGCCAAACTGGGGCCGAAATTCCGCTTCTTCCATCTGGCCGACTGGCCGGGCTACAAAGCCGGCGCGCTGAATTTCGGCCTGAAAGAAACCGCGCCCGATGCCGCGGTTGTCGGCGTTATCGACAGCGACTATATCGTCTCGCCCAACTGGCTGCGCGCCACCGTGCCCTATTTCGACCGCGCCGAAGTCGCCTTTGTCCAGGCGCCGCAGGATTACCGCGACGGCGGCGAAACCTTGTTCAAACGCATGTGCTATTGGGAATATGCCGGATTTTTCCATATCGGCATGGTTCAACGCAACGAACGCAACGCCATTATCCAGCACGGCACGATGACATTGATCCGCAAATCGACGCTGCAACAGGTCGGCGGCTGGGCCGAATGGTGCATTTGCGAAGATGCCGAACTGGGCCTGCGCCTGTTCGAAAACGGCCATGAAGCCGTCTATATGGACGCGTCGCTGGGCCGCGGGCTGATGCCCGACAATTTCAGCGCCTATAAAACCCAGCGTTTCCGCTGGGCCTATGGCGCGGCGCAGATCCTGAAACATCACTGGCGCGCGCTGGCCGAAGGCGACAGCCTGACGCAAGGGCAGAAATACCATTTCATTTCCGGCTGGATGCCGTGGTTCGCCGACGCCGCGCATATCGTCTTCGCGACGGCGGCCATTTTATGGTCGGTCTTGCTGATGCTGCACTGGGTCGAATTCCCGCCCGCCGTGTTCCTTGTCCCGACGCTCAGCGTCTTTGTGTTCAAAATCGTCGCTGGCCTGTGGCTGTATCATGCCCGCGTCAAATGCGGAATGGCCGACCGCATCGGCGCCGCGGTCGCCGGCATGGCGTTAAGCCACGCCGTGGCCCGCGCCATGTGGCAAGGCATGTTCACGTCAGGCAAACCGTTTTTCCGCACGCCCAAATGCGAAGACAAACCCGCGGCGATGCAGGCGTTTTTGATGGCGCGCGAAGAATTGGGGCTTCTGCTCGCGCTTTTGTCCTGCGCCTGGATCATTTTGTGGAAATTCACCACCCAGAACCAGAATGCCGATTTGTGGGCGGGCATGCTGTTGGTGCAAACCCTGCCCTATTGGGCCGCAATCGCCATGGCCACCGTCAATGCCTGGCCGAAGAAGAAAGCAGCTTAGGGTCTGCGTTATCCCGCCCTATCCGGCGCTTTAAAATTCAGCCCCAAAAATATCTTGCATATTTCCCATATATGGTGTATGAATTATCCCATATTCTCGCCGCGACAAAGGCGAGGATACCGGTGCCGCGTCCTTCCCCGCCAAGCTGCAGATTCCGGGGGCAAAAAGGTCAAAGCGCCGGGGCTGCCGACAGCCTGTACCGACAGGTAGGATGCCGGAAGCGCGCGCTTCTATTTTTAGGGTCAGAACCTAATGAAAGGAAAAAGCCAGACACAACGAACGAAACGACCAAAGATCACAGCCGGTTCAAATTCATTCCTTCCAGACGCCACACCGCGCCGACCGCCCGCGCATCGTCATGTTCGGGGAAGGTGATATACAGCGAGTTGTTATCGACGCGCGCGGTATAATCATGCGTGCAGTTACCGGCTTCCAGAATCTTGCTGCCCGCGCTGGCCATCACCAACACATGGGTGCGGTACATGCATCCGGTATCGCTGGGGCTATAGCTGGTGAAGATAATAGCGTCTTCGTCGTCAAGGCTGAAAGTTTGCGACATGCCGATGACCGACGGTTGCCCGTCGGCGGTCAACACCGTCTGCCCGTTCAATGTCACGGTATAGCGTTTGTCCGCACCCGAACCGGTTTCGGTGACGACAACCTGGGCAAAACGGCTGGTCAGCGTTTTCGTCCCGCCATTCAGGTCGGGCGCGAAAGCAGGGTTAACCGTCGCGTCGCCATAAACCGCGGGCGTCGCGGCCGGTGGCGCGACCGACGCCGTATCGGCCGCGGCCAGCGCGGCGCGGGTTTTCGGCCCGACAACGCCGTCAACCACCAGCCCGTTGGCGCGTTGGAAATTCTTGATGGCTTCCCGCGTTTGCGGCCCCATGATGCCGTCGATCTTGCCGCCGTAATAGCCAAGATCGGCCAATTCGCGTTGCGCGACGCGAATAATGTCGCTGCCTGCCCCAACGTGACGATGGCCATAATGGCGGATGTGGTGGTGATAAACGTGATGATAATGGTGATGCGTCACGCGGTGCGGGGCGCAGGACGCCGCAGCCTCGGCAGAGGTCGCGCCGACGGCAAGGGCCAGACAGGCGGCGGAGGCAAGGAAAAGATATTTGCGCATTTCAAAACGGGGGTTGGAGGTTATAAAGGCGAATGATTCGTTTTATAAATGATTCCGCATTATAACACACTCAACTTCAGCCTCCAGCCTCCATGAATTACCGCCATATCTTCCACGCCGGCAACCGCTGCGACATCGTCAAACACGCGGCCCTGACCCTTATTTTGGCCCATTTGCGCGCCAAGGACAAAGGCTTTGCCGTTATCGACACCCATGGCGGCGTCGGGCTTTACGACCTCGCGGACCCGCGCGCCGCCAAAACCGGCGAGGCTGATGCCGGAATCAAAAGCCTGCTGAATGCCGCCCCCCTGCCTGCGCTGGCGGATTATACCGCCGTGCTGCGCAAGGTTAACCCCGCATGGGACGGCGCGCGCGCCGGGGGTTTTCGCACCTATCCGGGTTCGCCGCTGATCGCCTTTCATATGCTGCGCCCGCAAGACAGGCTGGAGGTCTGCGAACTGCATCCCGAAGATGCCGAAGCCTTGCGCCTCAACAGCCCCGCCGACCCGCGTTTCCGCATTCATCGCCGCGACGGGTACGAAGCGCTGGGCGCGTTTCTGCCGCCGCCGGAAAAACGCGGGCTGATTCTGGTCGACCCGCCTTTTGAACAACCGGACGAATTCGACACGCTGGTCGAACGCGTCGCCGCGGCGCATCGAAAATGGCCGACCGGCATTTATATGGTGTGGTATCCGGTCAAAGACCGGCCGGCTTTATGGAAATTTCACGAGGCGCTGGCAAAAACCGGCATCGGCAAGATTTTGTGCGCCGAATTTATTTACGAACCCGAAACCCGCGCCGACCGGCTGAACGGCAGCGGATTGATCATCATCAACCCGCCATGGAAACTCGACGAACAATTATCCGCCCTGTTTCCCGCCCTGCATGCGGCGATGAAAACAACATATGCAGGCACGACGATTAAATGGCTCGCCGAATGATAAATAGGTCCTGACCCTAGGCTTGAAGAGAATTGCCGCCGTTAAATTTTCCAAAATGCCGCGCGCTGAAAAGGGCAATCAGGAAAGCCCCGGTTCCCATCGCGAAAACATCCGGGGCGGAATGCAGGTCGAAAGTCCCGACATGCAAAACAAGAAGATACGCCAGCCCCATGTTAAAGAAACCCCAGAGAACATTAACGGTAGATGACGACAGCCCTTCCCCGGACGGCTTGGCAAAGGGGCTTTGAAAAGCGCGCCCCATCATGCCGCTGACCATATGCGGAATGGCATTGGCGAAAAAGATACCGCCAAAGAAATAAGCAATGCAGTCTGTCCAGTTCATGCCGAACCTCCCTTGGTTATTCGTTTTCAGAGATAAAAGTGTCCGTTGCGGTAACCGTTCCGCGTTTCGTGAACACTTTTTCGGTTAACACACGATGCACTTCTGCATCCGCATCGAAACAGGCGTCGTGAATGACGGTGAGCCTGAAATCCAGATCGAACGCTCTGGTAACGGTCGCCAAGACGATACCGCTGGTGGCAACGCCAAAGAGAACCAGATTTTCGATGCCGCGCGCGCGCAGGGTTAAGTTCAGATGATTTTCGGAAAAGGCGCTTATGCGTTGTTTGTAGATAACCAAATCGTTGGGCTGAATAATCGCGCCGTGAAATTCCGCCGACGGACTTCCTTTGACGAAAAGATTATTTTGTTTTGCCTTCAGAAAAGGCGAATCCAAATCGGGAACTTCCGGATGACCTTCGGAGAAGCCAAGCCCCACATGAATAATCTGGTAGTTTTTCTTGCGGGCAAAACTCACAATCTTCGATGCGTTGGGGATAACGCTTTCGTAGCCGCTGGCCATCGCCAATATCCCCTGTTGCAGGTCAAGCGTCAGGATGGCTGTTTTGGACGGTTCAAGTTTCATGTCTTTTCTCCCTGTTCCAGTTATTCGGGCAGAAGCCCCATATTCTGATAGATCGGACGCATGACGGCCCTGACTTTCGGCATTTGCCGCGCAAACCAGACCGACCCCAGAAAACAGAAAGCCCCGGTGATGATGACCGTGGCGGAGGCCCCGATTTTCTGGGCCAAAGCACCTGCCAACAGGCTGCCGATCGGGGCCGAACCAAAATACGCCATGGCGTAATAGCTGATGACGCGGGCGCGCTTATCCTCCGGCACAAGGGTTTGCATGACCGTATTGCTGGCGGAGGCAACCTGCATCATGCCGAAGCCCGCAAACCCCATGAGCAAAAGAGACAGAATAAATTGATGCGAGAATCCGAACAGGATTAACGCGAGGCCAAGCATGGCTGAACTCATCCGTATCACGCGCATCAAGCCGACGACCGATTTTCGGAACGCGAGAGAAAGCGCGGAAATTAACGCCCCCAGCCCCGAAGCCGCCGTAAGCCAGCCCAGCGCATAAGGGCCTCCATGGAAGACCTGACCCGCGAAAATGGGCAGCAAAACCATATAAGGATACCCCATCAGCGAGACGATTGAGAAAAGCACGAGGATGGTTCTGATGGGAGAAAAACCGCGGACATAATCCCAGCCTTCGCGCATTTGCCGGAGCAGGTTATCCGCCGTATGCACCGCCTCTATCCGTTTAATCCTCATCATGAGAAGCGAGGCGATGACCGCCAGATAGCTGATGCCGTCGATCAGAAAACATCCGCCTTCGCCGACGAGCCCGATTGTGACGCCGGCAAGCGCAGGCCCCAGTAACCGCGCGCCATTGACCATTGTCGAGTTCAAGGCAATGGCGTTTCCGAGATCGCCTCGATCCTCAATCATCTGGACAAAAAATGAATGGCGTCCCGGCGCGTCGAACGCATTGACCAGTCCTTGCAGGGCGCTGAGTACGATAACTTCCCAAATCGTGATGATGTGACCGAGTGTAAGGGCTGCAAGTGTCAGAGACTGGATGGCGGCTGCTATCTGCGTCCAGATTAAAAGTTTCCGCCGATTTATCCTTTCGACCCAGGCCCCGGCCAAAGGTTGCAAAAGAAAGGGAACGATCTGGCTTGCAAAACCAACGATGCCGAGAAGAAGCGCAGAGCCGGTCAGCCGATAAACCAGCCAGCCGGTCGCCATGCGCGTCATCCATGTACCGATGACCGAAATGCCTTGCCCTATAAAAAAGAGCCGGAAATTCCGGTTCTTTAATGCGCGCCACGCATGGGAAAAAGAGGTTTTCATAAATCGACGAGTTTTTTGATGATCTCGCCCGCCGCGAACAGTTTTTCCTGCTCTTTCTTGTCGAGTTTTTCTATCGCCTGCGTCAGCCATGTATGTTTGGCTTCTCGCGTATTCTTACGCATGGTTTTGCCTTTGGCGGTCAGAACGATGTTCATCTGGCGGCCATCGGTAGGATGCGGCTTGCGCGCGACCAACCCCATTTTCTCAAGCACCGCGATGGAGGTTCCCATGGATTGCGCCTTCACGCCCTCAGCGCGGGCAAGGTCTGCGGCGGTTGCGGGGCCGTCTTTATCAAGGCGAACGATGACGGATTTCTGCGTCCACGACAGATCGCTAAGTTCCGAAGGCGCTGCCGCCCGAACGCGCCTGATGAGCGACCCCAAGGCAAGCGTCAGTTCGGCGATGGCCGGTTCGATGGGTTTGGATGATGACATAAGCGCATTATGTCATATTAACAGTTAAACTGTCAAGTCTATCTGTCTATATGCCTCGTCCGGCAGCGCGCCTCCCGCCTTCGACGTTGCGGGTGACGGAGCTCCAAATGCACTGTTTATCGCAGATCCGGCGGGTTTGCTTCGGCAACCAGCAGAGCCACCGCGTCGGCCAGCGTCATCATTTCCTGCGCTTCGCCGCCCAGACGGCGCAACGCCACGGTTTTGCCTTCCGCTTCCTTGCGCCCGACCACCAAAATCAACGGCACTTTTTGCAAACTGTGGTCGCGGATTTTCGCGTTGATCTTTTCCGGCCGCACGTCGATTTGCGCGCGGATGCCAGCTTTGTCCAGCGCGGCGTAAACCTCCTGCGCGTAGCCTTCGGCATCGTTGGTAATGGTGCAGACGACAGCCTGCACCGGTGCCAGCCACAACGGAAATTTGCCGACATAATGTTCGATCAATATGCCGAGAAAGCGGTGCAGCGACCCCAGCACGGCGCGATGCAGCATGACGGGCCGGTGTTTCTGCCCGTCTTCGCCGACATATTCCGCGCCCAGACGTTCGGGCAGATTGAAATCGACCTGTAACGTGCCGCATTGCCATTCGCGGCCGATAGCGTCCTTCATATAGAATTCGATCTTCGGCCCGTAGAACGCGCCGTCGCCCTTGTTGATGTCATAGTCCAGACCGGCGGCTTTCAACGCGCTGTGCAACGCGGCTTCGGCCTTGTCCCAAACCTCGTCGGAACCCGTGCGTATATCGGGCCGGTCGGCCAGACGCACGCGCGCGACCGAAAAACCCAGTTCGGCATAAACCGATTGCAGCAAGGTGCAGAAAGCCAGGCTTTCCGCCTGAATCTGATCCTCGGTACAGAAAATATGCGCGTCGTCCTGCACCATCTGGCGCACGCGCATGATGCCGTGCAGCGCGCCATGCGCTTCGTTGCGCATGCAGGTGCCGAATTCGGCCATGCGCAGCGGCAGGTCGCGGTAGGATTTGATGCCCTGCTTGAAAATTTGCACATGCGCGGGGCAATTCATCGGCTTCAGCCCCAGAAACCGCACGTCTTTTTCGTCGTCGCCGGCTTTGACCGGAACCTTGAACATGTTGTCGCCATACATGTCCCAATGGCCCGACGCCTTGAACAGCGAGCTGTCGTAAAGCAACGGCGTGTTGACTTCGACATAGCCCGCATCATGGATGCGGCGGCGGACGTAATTTTCCAGCAAACGAAACAATGTCCAGCCCTTGGGATGCCAGAACACGCTGCCCGACGATTCATCCTGCATATGGAACAGGTCGAGTTCGCGGCCGATTTTGCGATGATCGCGTTTTTCGGCTTCTTCCAGCATCGTCAGATGCGCCTGCAATTCCTTGTCGTCGCGCCACGCCGTGCCGTAAATACGCTGCAACATGGCGTTGTTGCTGTCGCCGCGCCAGTAAGCGCCCGCCAGTTTCAACAATTTGAACGCCGTGCCGATCTTGCCGGTCGACGGCAGATGCGGCCCGCGGCACAAATCTTTCCATTCGCCCTGCGCATACAGCGTAATGGTTTGATCGGCGGGCAAATCGCGGATGATCTCGGCTTTATATTTTTCGCCTTTTGCCGCGAAAAATTTAACCGCGTCGTCGCGATTCCACACTTCGCGCACCAACGGCGTGTCGCGCGCCACGATGTCGCGCATTTTCGCTTCGATCTTTTCGAAATCCGCCGTGCTGAACGGGGTGTCGCGCGCGAAATCGTAATAAAATCCGTTTTCGATCACGGGGCCTATCGTCACCTGCGTGCCCGGGAACAGTTCCTGCACCGCTTCGGCCAGAATATGCGCGGTGTCGTGGCGGATCAATTCCAGCGCTTCCGGCGATTTGCGGGTAACGATTTCAATATGCGCGTCCGATTCAATGGGGCGCATCAGGTCGCGCATTTCACCGTCGAGCTTGACGGCCAGCGCGGCCTTGGCAAGGCCCGCGCCGATGGAGGCGGCGACATCCATGCCCGTGACGGGGCCGGAAAATTCCTTGACGGCGCCGTCAGGCAGTGTGAGGCGAACCGGAACCGATTTATCGTTAAGTGTCTGTTGCATAGCGTTTTTTAACATATCCTGTCCGCAACTCAAGCATTAATCCTCTTTCAATTGAATGGGCATAGGGTATAGCGATCCATCGGGGACGCATTCATGGAATTTATCGAGATACTTCCTGCGGCAGGCGACGGCATAATGCCGTGGGTAATCGGCCTGTCGATCGCCGTGCTGTTTCTGGCCGTCGCGCTTTTTCTGGCGTGGCGCCGGGCGCGGATCCGCCATCGCGACGAACAACCCTGGATATCCCCCGCCGACCCCATCCTTAAAAAACAGGCGCTGCAGGATGTGTTGGCCGCCGGCAATTTGCGCGCCACCGCGCGACACACCGCCGTTTTTATCCGCATGTGCAAGGCCTATACCACATGCGTTCTGGGCGGGATAAGTTTCGCATCGTGCGGCACGATCTTCGCCATCGATGCCGCCGCCGAACCGCGGCTGCTGTGGAACGGAAACAACGCCTGTTGGGGTCTGTGGATATTGGCCGCCATCGCCGTTGCAAGTTTTCTGGCCATGCGTCAGGGATGGGGCGCGGCGCGGGCCTATCGTCAGACGCTTTCCGAAACGAAGTGAGTCTTTCTTGCAACGCCCGCCGGAATGTCGGGTTGCGGCGGCAAAAAACGAAGGGCAAATCATTGACCGCGGGAATCGCAGGCTCCTACAGTAGGGCCAGTGATTCGCCTTTCGCGGAAAAGTAAAGAAAGCATGAACCGGATATCATGACATCTGCCCCCGCCGCCCATCCCACCACTGTTTTATTTCTGTCGACGGGCAACGCCGTGCGGGGCATTCTGGCCGAAGCCCTGTTGCGCCACAAAGGCGGCGCGCGTTTCGCCGCCATCAGCGCGGGTTACAGCATGCGCCCCGCCATCGAACCGCAAGCCCTTGCCATGCTGCGCGCCGAAGGCATTTCGACCGACGGGCTGCACACCAAAGGCTGGCAGGAAATTTTCCGCGCGCCGCAATCGATTCTGGTCGACGTTATCGTGACCTTGTCCGAAGAAGCGCGCGCCCATTGCCCCAAATGGCCGGGCGACCCGGTGCGCGTGCATTGGCCGGTCGACGATCCGCTGGCCGCGCCGACGCCGGACGCGCGCGAATGGAAATTCCGCAAATGTTTTGCCACCCTGCAAAACCGCGTCGATGCGTTGATCAAACAACGCGCGCCGCATTCGGCGGTCGAATTGAAATTGCAATTGATGGGGATCGCGGCGGTGGTGTGATGCCGCCTATGCCGCCGTGCGCCGCGCCGCGGGGAACATCAATTTTTCATAGATTTCCATCATGCCGTTGAACCAGTTGGCCTGCGGGAAATTTTCTTCGACGAAATAGCGCGTATTGTCGGCCAGATTGACGCGCTGGTCGGTCGACATATGGGCGGCGTCGCGCAACGCCTTGGCCAAAGCGGTGACATTGTCGGGCGGAACGACCCAGGCGGTTTCGCCTTTGACCACCATTTCTTCGTTGGCGCCGACCGACGTGACGATCACCGGACGCCCCAAAGCCTGCGCCCCGAGTATTTCCATCGTCTGTCCCCGCACCGCGGTGTTGGGCGCGACCACGACGCTGGCCAGCCAGAAAGCCGCGGGCCAGTCGGGACAGGTTTCCGGCATAATGACCTTGCCGCCGAGGCCCAGACGCGTGACGCTTTGTTCGATTTCCGCGCGCCGCCCCCGATCGTTGCGGTCGCCGCCGATCATGATGGCATAGATATTTTCCGATTTCAGTTCGGCCAGAGCCCGCAAAAAGACCGGATGCCCCATGCCGTTTTCCAACGGCATCGGCATCAACGCGACGATCCCCTGTTCGGGCAGGCGCCACAAGCGGCTGAGATTCAGCAACCGTTCGGCGCTGATCGCAGCCATGTTGTAATTTTGCAAGTCGATGCCGGGGGCGACGCGCGCGATCAATGCCGGATTCAGACGAAACGTGCCGGTCAAATGCTTGGCCATTGTTTCGGTCGGCACGCGCAAGGTGCATGACGATTGCGCCACCAGCGTCATCAACCGATGGGCATAGGGCGTGTCGGGAATGGGTTGCGTGATATCGACGACCAAAGGCAGTTGGTGCAACCGCCCGACGCGGCAAGCCATTTCAATCGTGTTGGCCCCGTGGGCATGAATAAGCGCGGGCCGTTCACGCTGCACCAGCGTTTCCAGATGAACGCGGTTGCGCCAGCTCGCCACCACGCCGTGGCGGCCCAACGGCATGCGCACATGCTTGACCGCGGCGCGTTCGGCTTCGGTCACCAAGGTGCCGCCGCCCGATGCGATCAGCGCGCGCCAGCCCAGACGTTGCGTCAGCACCGCCAGCGTTACCGTTTCGCGCGCGGGATCGCCGTAATCCAGATCGGCGCACATATGCAATACGCCGGTGCGCGCGCCGCGCCGCGTTGCGGCATTGGCGGGGACGGCGTTGAGCGATTGCATTTTTGTGGTAGGGTTCGGGGCGTTCATTTTAACAAGGGTCTATCCATGACGGTCGAGTTTCTGAGTGTAGCCGATGGCCGCATCGCATATCAACGACAAGTTGGCGATGCACGCAAACCGGGCGTCGTCTTTTTAAGCGGCTATGCTTCGGATATGACAGGCACAAAGGCCTGTTTTATGGCCGAAACCTGCGCCGCACAAAATATCGGCTTCCTGCGCTTCGACTATCGCGGCTGCGGATTGTCGTCCGGCGCGTTTGCCGACGGCACGATCGGCGCATGGTTCGCCGACACGCTGGCCGCGATCGACGCCTTGACGGCGGGGCCGCAAATCGTCATCGGGTCGTCGATGGGCGGATGGCTGGCGTTATTGCTGGCGCGGGCGCGGCCGGAACGGATGCGCGCCTTGATCGGCGTCGCCGCCGCGCCGGATTTTACCGAAGAACTGGTCTGGAACAAACTGACGGCGGCGCAGCGTGAAATGCTGATGCGCGACGGAAAAATTCAGGAAGACGGCGCGCACGCGCCGATGACGTGGCGGTTGATCGAGGAAGGGCGCGATCATCTGGTGTTGCGGTCGCCGCTGGCGGTGCCTTGCCCCGTACGCCTGATACAAGGCATGGGCGATACGGATGTGCCGTGGGATTACGCGCCGCGCATCGCGCAGCACATAACCCAAAGCGATACGCGCGTGACGTTGATTAAAAACGGCGACCACCGGCTCAGCACGCCCGAAGATCTGGAACTGCTGAAACAGACGGTCGCCGAATTTTTATAGTTCCTATGCCGCCGCTTTATATTCGACCTGTTCCGTCGCCAAAGCTTTTTGATAGGACGGGCGCGCGCTGATTTCCTTTAACAACCGTTTGGTATTTTCACCCAACGCGATGGGACGCGGCACATTGCCCGACCAGTTGGCGATGACGGTCAGAAGAATATCCGCGACCGTCACGCTGTCGCCGCAGATATAGGCGCGGGTGGCCAGACGCGCGTCGACTTCTTCCCACAATTTATTGATATTCGCGGCCGCCGCGTCCATCAACGGGCCTTCGGTAACGCCGCCGCGTTTGAGGAAAAACGCGCGCGCATAAGCGGGATGCAGCGTGGCGTTGGCGAACATCAGCCATTCCAACGCTTCGGCGCGCGCCGCGCCTTCCTTCGGCAGCAGCGGGCTGTGGTGTTTTTCCAAAACATGGATCAGAATCGCGGCGCCTTCACGCAACACCACCTCGCCATCGACCAGAACGGGGATCTGTCCGCGCGGATTGATCGCCAGAAATTCGGGCGCGCGCTGCTTGCCGTTCGCCAGATCAACTTTTTCCAGAGTGACGGGTTGGTTGCATTCGTTCAGCGCAACGTGAACGCTCATCGAACAGGCGCCGGGGCTGTAATAAAGTTTGTACATGGGATCCTCCTTGGGGGTTGAGGCGGAACGCGTTTATACGCTTTATGGCCCGCAAAGCCAAAGCCATAAATTTACCATTTTTTTACTCTATTTGTCCGATGGTTGACACGATCCATCCAGCTTTATCAGGGAGGCTCCCATGTCCATGCCTGTGAAATTTTTGCAAAGAACGGTTCTGATCGCCGGCCTTCTGGCCATGACGGGCTGCGCCGATCTGGACAGCCAGCAACAACGGATGGTAACCGGCGGCGCGGCGGGCACGGTTGTCGGCGCGGTCGCCACGGTCATGACCGGCGGTTGCGTCGCGTGTGGCGCGGCCATCGGCGGCGCGGTCGGCGTCGCGGGCGGCTATGTGATGGATAAGATCGACCAGGGCAGCAAATAACGCCGCGCTTTTGTGAAAAGCAAAACCCGCCCCTCTGCCGCCGTTCCCATCGAATTGAATGCCGTGATCGTGGCGGTCATCGGCGGCGCGCCGTGTTTGTTGACCGGCGATGAAAAAGCCTTGCCGTCCGGCCCCTTCGAAAGCGGCCACCGCACGCTGGAACAGGGGTTGCGGGCATGGGCCAAGGCCAAAGGCGGGCAGACGCTGGGCTATGTCGAACAATTATATACGTTCGCCGACCGCGACCGCACCAAAGCCGCCGAACGGTCGGTTTCCATCGGCTATCTGGCATTGGTTTACATTGACGGCCGCGCCGAGGATGGGTGGTCGCCGTGGTACGATCATTTCCCGTGGGAAGATTACCGCGACGGCCCGCCGCCCGTCATTGCCCAAAAAATCGCGCCGGCGCTGACGGCGTGGAAAAACGCCGCGCCCGACGCGGCGACAAAACGCGCGCGCGACGACCGCATCGGCATTACCTTTCCCGCCGACAGGCGGCTGTGGAACGAGGAACTGGTTCTGCAGCGTTACGAGCTGCTGTGGGACGCCGGCCTTGTCGCCGAAGCGGGATCGGCGCGCGACAATATCGGCACCGCGATGCCGCAGGATCACCGCCGCATCCTTGCCACCGCGATGGCGAGGTTGCGCGCCAAGATCAAGTACCACCCCGTGGTTTTCGAATTATTGCCGCGCCAATTTACGTTGTTGCAATTGCAGAACACCGTCGAAGCTTTGGCGGGGTTGCGCCTGCATAAACAGAATTTCCGCCGTTTGGTGGAATCGCAAGGTCTGGTCGAGGAAAGCGGCGGCGCGACGCGCGGCGCGTCGGGACGCCCTGCCAAGCTGTTTTCGTTCCGCCGCAAAGTGTTGCAGGAACGCGCGGCGACGGGCACGAAATTGCCGCGGTCATAGGTCTTTCAATACTACATGCCGCCGGCATGCGCGCCGTCATAAAAATTGGTGACCTTGATTTTTCTTTCACGCTTTTCCGCAGCCGCCAGATCATATTGCATCTGCAACCGCATCCACATTTCCGGTGTACCGCCGAAAGCCTTGGCGAGACGAATGGCCATACTCGGGGACAGGCCCGCATGTCCGTTGACAATCTCTGACAAAGCCTTACGCGTGATGCCCAGCCCAGCGGCGGCCGCGGTCACCGAAAGCCCAAGCGGTTCCAGGCATTGATCCCGTACGATTTCCCCCGGATGGGGCGGATTAAACATTTTCATACCGTTCTCCTGCCACGATCAATGATAATCGACCAGATCGACTTCCGTCACATTTTTGCCGTCAAAAGCAAAGATAATACGCCAATTTCCAGACACGGACACAGCCCACTTACCCTTTAAATCTCCCTTGAGCGGATGCAGCCGCAATCCGGGCACGTCTATGTCTTCTGGCGCTGTGCAGACGTTGAGCATCGCCAGAATTTGCCTGATTTTTTCAGCTTGCCGCGCCGAAACGCCGCTTGCGGATCCCTCCTCAAACAGGCGTTTTAGCCCTTTGTGCCGAAAACGGACAATCATATGCAACGTGTAACGTATCAGGTTACTGCTGTCAAGAGAAAAGACGCTTACAATATTTCACGACTCTACGTCACAATCCCGTTCAGTCCCGCATCGAACGGGCAGTCGGGGATCACCGAACGTATTTGCCTGCCATTCATGCCCAGATGGCCGTTCATCACGGCGGCGATAATGGCGCGGAAATCGGTGGTGACGTTCAGATCGCGCGCCTGATATAATTTGTCGCGGTCAAGTCCCGGCCAGCGGCTCCATACCTTGCCGCCCTGCACGCCGCCGCCCAGCAACCATGCCACATTGCCGTGGCCGTGATCGGTACCGCCATTGCCGTTTTCGGCGACGGTGCGGCCGAATTCCGACATGACCAGAATGGCGGTATTGTTATAATCATCGCCCAGCCCTTGCGCCAATGCGGCCAGCCCCTGCCCCAGTTTTTCCAGCCGGTTCGACAGCTGCCCTTTGACGCCGCCCTGCCCGACATGGGTGTCCCAGCCGCCGACATCCATAAACAGCAATTGAATGGTGGGGTCGCGGCGCATCATCGCCGCCGCCTGCGTCGTTTCCAGAACGAAGGCGTCGACGCCGGGCGCGCCGCGCGCGGACGCGATCATTTCGTCCTGCATATCCTGGCTGATGCTGGCCTGCGCCGACATGCCCTGACGATACAGGCCGCTCAGTTCGGTATTCGCGCCGTAGAGATTGTCAAAAGCATTGGCCACGCGCGGATCTTCGGGGCGGGCATTGGCGCGCACGCGCGTCGGCACGGTCATGACGTTGTAATGACCCTGAAAAATTTTCGGCAGCCGGTCGCCGAAGCTGAGCGTGCGCGTCGGCGCGTCAGGGCCGGGCAAGATTTGCGCCAGCCCGTTCATCCAGCCCTGCGTCGCCATTGCCGAATTCAACATCGCGGTTTCAAGGATATCCTGCGCTTCGAAATGCGAACGCGTGGTGGCGGGGGATCCGCTGGCGTGGATAAAGGCCAGCGTGCGGTTTTGCCATAGCGGCATCACCGGCGCGAGGGCGGGGTTAAGCCCGAAGAACCCGTCCAGATCGATAAGGCCGCCGTTGTTGGGCGGCGGCAATGCGATGGTCGAGCGCACATTGTAGTAATTACGCTCCATATAGGGCGTCACTATGTTCAAGCCGTCGACCGCGCCGCGCATCAGGATGACGACCATCCTTCGTTGCGCTTCGCGCGGCGCGGCCAAAGCCCATCCGGCGCGGCCCAGCGGCAGCAGGGAAAAACCGCCCGCCAGCATCAGGGATTTCAATAAATCGCGGCGCGTTGTCATGACATGCCCCCGTCAGTAATAAAAAGATTTCAGTAATAAAGAAATTCCGGACTGGCCAACAGCAAGGCCGGGCGCAATTTGGGGTCGGCGGCCTGCGCCGCGGCCCGTGTTTTTTGCGTCCAGTTATTGTCGCCAATCGCGTTCCACACATTGCCCAAGGCCAGTCCGGGCTGGAAACGGGCAAGCCGTTGCGCGTCATCGACGCGTTTCAGCAGCGCGTCGGAATTAAGCCATTGATCGTTGGTATTGGCATAGCCGTTAGGCGTCAGGAAGCGGTAAAGCGGTTCGCCCATATCGGCGACCATGCCTTGCAACATGCCCGTGTCGCCTTGCGGGGATGTCCCCATCGCGCGCAGCGCCGACACGACATAGCGGAACGGCGGTTTGAATTTATTTTGCGCATAGCGCGGGTTCCAGAATTCGGGCGCATGGAACATCGTGCGCATGACATCGGCGATGTCGCCGTCGCTGGTTTCATAGGCCAGGGCCATTTTGTCGACGAGGCTTTTCGGCGGATCGTCGGCGACGAATTCCTGTGCCAGCTCATAGGATATATGGTGCGCGGTCGCCGGGCTTGACGCCAGCATGTCGAGGACATGTTCGATTTCATCCTCGCCGCCGCCGCGAATGGGTTGCCCCAGAAAAATGTGGTTGCTGTAATCGTGGCGTTGCGGGTCGAAATAAAACACGGCGTGGTCAACCCAATCCTTGCCTTTGCCAAGCCCCCAGCCGGTTAAAATATGCGCCAGCGTCGTGACGTCGGTTTGCGTATAGCCGCCGTCAACGCCGAGCGTATGCAGTTCCATGATCTCGCGCGCGTAGTTTTCATTAATGCCGAGATCATGCCCGTGTTGCGCGGCCCGCATGCCGGCGAGGCTGCCGGGGTCTGTGTTCTGCCAGTTGTCGAGATAGACCAGCATGGCGGGGCTGTGCGCCACCGCGCCCAGCAGATCGCGGAATTTGCCCAAGGCATAGGGCCGGATGGCGTCGCGTTCATAGGTCGCGATAAAAATGCGGTCGAGTCCTTTATATTGGAAAACATTGAAATGATTGAACCAGAAGTCGGTCATGACTTCCTGCAATTGGGCGGGGTCGTCGACGGCGCGCAGGATTTTGGTTTCGGCCAGTTGGAAGGCCAGCTGGTTGAGTTGTTGATTGAATGCTTTGCGCGCATCGGCATCCATCTTGCCTTCGGGCATGTCGGGCTGATAACGCCGGGTAAGATCGGGCAGCGTCGCGTCGGTAATGTCGAGCTGGTCAAGCCGTTGCGCGAGATCGGGCGGCATCTGTATCGTGTCGGGATGCAATTGCTGTTCGATATAAGCCCCCATGCCGATGCTGCGGACGCGGTCGATATCGCCGGGTTCGGGGCCGAAGCTGATGCGATTGAGCAAATGCAAAATCTGTCCATCGCTGTCGGCATGTGCCGCAGGCGATGCGCATAAAAAAGATGCGCATAAAAAAACGGCCGCGAGGCCAAGGCCCAGAATTTTCTTCATGGATCCCTATGCTAGGCGAAAATTGCGGCGCAAATAAGTCGTTCGCCGCCGCCGGAGGGGCCATAATAGCCTGAGATATATGAATTTTTTGTTATGGCTTTCGCGCCTGCGGGAGCGTATAGTCAGGGCGTTGATAAACAAGGCCTTTTAGGCCTTTTTTCGGGCCTCATTAATGCTCATTTTGAGCATAATAGGCGGGAGACATCGGACATGGGCATCTTGCCGCCACAAACCGCCGCCGCGTTGCAGCGTACCGCCGCGCTTTACGACAGGGTCAAATCCGTCATTCCCGAAATGGAATGGGCGGGTTTCGCCGAGGATGTCGACGCTATCCTGCGCCTGAAGGCGGAACGCAACGCCGTGATTCTGGCCCACAACTATATGCGTCCCGAAATTTTCCACGCCGTCGCCGATGTGCGCGGCGATTCACTGGCTTTGGCGCGCGAGGCGGCCAAAATCGACGCCGACGTTATCGTCGTGGCGGGCGTGCATTTCATGGCCGAAACCG
Organism: Alphaproteobacteria bacterium; assembly: GCA_028866275.1. GTDB lineage: Bacteria > Pseudomonadota > Alphaproteobacteria > UBA9219 > UBA9219 > CAIXLI01. Next base: position 107,120 of record JAGWIK010000001.1, on the reverse strand, counting down.
CCAAGCTTCTGAACCCCGGGCGCACGGTTTTGATTCCCGATACGGAAGCAGGCTGTTCATTGGCGGAATCCATCACCGCCGCCGATGTGCGCGCCTTGCGCGCGCGCCATCCCGGCGTGCCGGTCGTCACTTATGTCAACACATCGGCGGCGGTGAAGGCCGAGTCCGACATTTGCTGCACGTCGGGCAATGCCAAAAAGATTGTCGAATCTCTGGGCGTGCCCGAAGTCATTATGTTGCCCGACGAATATCTGGCGCAGAACGTGCAACGAGAATTGAATGCCGCAGTCGCGGTTGCGACGCCCCCAAAGGGCGGCGCAGAGCCGTCGCGGCCGATAAAACTTATTACATGGCAAGGCCATTGTGAAGTACATGAACGTTTCAGCCCCGCCGATATCGCCTTGTTCCGCGAACAGAATCCCGGCGTTATCGTTCTGGCGCACCCCGAATGCCCGCCCGATGTCGTGGCATCCGCCGATTATGCCGGTTCGACCGCGGGCATGATCGATTGGGTCGGCGCGCACAAACCGGCGCGCGCGCTGTTGCTGACCGAATGTTCGATGAGCGACAATGTCGCCGTCGAACAGCCCGAAACCGAATTCGTGCGCCCGTGCCAGCTGTGTCCGCATATGAAGCGCATCAGCTTGGCCAATATCCGCGCCGCGCTGGAAAATATGGAACATGAAGTCGTGATTCCCGCCGATGTGGCCGCCCCCGCGCGCCGCGCCGTGGAACGGATGATCGCGGTCAGATAATGTCCAAACCCGTCATTCTTGGCGCAGGGCTGGCGGGGTTGAGCGCCGCGCTGGCGATGGCCCCTGCGCCGGTCATTCTTGTTTCGCCGCGCCAATTGGGCGAAGGATGCAGCAGCGCGTGGGCGCAGGGCGGCATCGCCGCCGCCGTCGGCGACGACGACAGCGCGGATTTGCACGCCGCCGACACCGTGGCCGTGGGCGTCGGCATCAACGACAACAGCATTGTGCAACAGGTCACCGCCGACGGGCGCGGCGTGATCGACACGTTGTTATTGCGCGGCGCACCGTTCGACCGCGACGAAGCGGGGCATTTGCGATTGGGGTTGGAAGCCGCGCATAGCCGCCGCCGCATCGTGCATGCGCGCGACGCCACCGGACGCGCGGTGACGCAGGCGATGATCGCCGCCGTCCGCGCCGCGCCGTCGGTCGAGATTATCGAAGACGCCGTCGCGGTGGATTTAGGCGGCAAGAGCGACGGCATCACCGGCGTGACGCTGCGGCGCGGCGATGAAATGATTTTTTTACCCGCCGACGCCGTCGTTCTGGCGACCGGCGGGGCGGCGGCTTTGTGGCGCGACACCACCAACCCGCATGAAAGCCGGGGCGGCGGGTTGGCGTTGGCGGCGCGGGCGGGCGCGGTTCTGGGCGATCTGGAATTCGTGCAATTTCATCCCACCGCCATTGATATTGGCCGCGACCCCATGCCGTTGGCCAGCGAAGCCCTGCGCGGCGAAGGCGCGGTATTGGTTGACGGCGCGGGCGATCGTTTTATCGATGAATTGCAGCCGCGCGATATCGTGGCGCGCGCCATTGCCGCCAAAATTGCCAAGGGCGAACAAGTTTTTCTCGACGCGCGGCCCGTTCAAAATCTGGCCGCGCGTTTTCCAAATATATACGCGCTGTGCGCCGGCGCGGGCATCGACGCGCACACGACGCCCATTCCCGTGCGTCCCGCCGCGCATTACCATATGGGCGGCATCGTCACCGATGCGCGCGGCCGCAGCAGCGTGCCCGGATTATGGGCCTGCGGCGAGGTTTCCTGCACGGGGTTGCACGGCGCGAACCGGTTGGCCAGCAATGGCTTGCTGGAAGCCGCAAGTTTCGGCGCGCGGGTGGCCGCGGATATCCAAGGCGGCGCATGGAACAGCCGGATGAAATCTTCACGCGATCCCGATTTGCGCCGGAATGGCGGTTCCTGCGGCAGCGAAGACGGGACACAAAGGGACATTCGCGCCGCCATGTCCGACCATGTCGGCGTGGTGCGCGATCGCGCGGGATTGGAACGCGCGGCGCAAAAACTGGCCCCCATGGCCGCGGCCTGCGACATGGCCCTGTCCGGTTTGATGATCGCGGTGTCGGCCTTGCGGCGCGAGGAAAGCCGCGGCGCGCATTACCGGTCGGATTTCCCCCAAACCGCCGTTACCGGCAGCCGCAGCGTTTTAACTTTTGACGATGTGAAGGATTATCTATGACCGACGCGCCTCTTGCCCCCCTGCCCGACATTTTATTGCGTCCGCTGGTGGAAAACGCCCTGCGCGAGGATCTGGGCCGCGCCGGCGATATTACAACCAACGCGATTATTCCCGCCGATGCGGTTTGGGCGGCGGTGCTGAATACGCGGCAGGACGGGGTGGTGTGCGGGCTGGATCTGGCACGGCTGGCTTTCGATTGTATCGATAGCGATATTGTTTTTACCGCGTTGAAAAAAGACGGCGACCGGATTGCGGCGGGCGACAGTCTGGCGCGGGTCGAGGGCCGCGCCCGCAGCCTGTTATCCGCCGAACGGGTGGCGTTGAATTTTTTATGTCGCCTCAGCGGGATAGCAAGCGAAACGCATAAACTGGTCGAAGCCGCCAGGCCGCACAAAGCGCGTATCTGCGACACGCGCAAAACCACACCCGGCCTGCGCGCGGTCGAGAAATATGCAGTAAAAGCAGGCGGCGGGCATAATCACCGGTTCGGGCTGGACGATGCCGTGTTGATTAAAGACAACCATATCGCGGTGGCGGGCGGCGTTGCCCCCGCCATTCAACGCGCACGCGCGGCGATAGGCCATCTTGTTAAAGTGGAAATCGAGGTTGATACGCTGGCGCAGCTGGACGCGGTTCTGGCCTTGCTGCCCGCCTGCCCCGTCGATGCCGTGTTGTTGGACAATATGACGCCCGACCAGTTGCGGCAGGCTGTAGGCAAAATCGCGGGCCGCATAACGGCGGAGGCGTCGGGTCGCGTTACGGTTGCGACCGTGCCCGCCATTGCCGCCACCGGCGTCGACCGTATTGCCGTGGGGTGGATCACCCACAGCGCGCCGATTCTGGATATCGGTATGGATCAGAAGTGACGGCGGAACAGACGGATGAAAACCGGCAGCGACAGCGAGCAAAAAGCGTAGCCGAAACAAAGACCGGCGGCGATGCCGAAACGGTCGGCGACCAGACCGATGAGCGGGGCGAACAGGGCGTATAGAATGCTGCCGGTAAAAGACGCCACCGACCCCAGCGTGGCGCGTTGGTCGTCGGTGAATTCTTCCTGCAACAGCTTGTCGCAAGCGACGGTATAGGGGCCGAAACCGGCCGCGCCGACGGACATCAGAACCGGCGATGCCATATTCGACAGCAGCACGCCCGCCCATGACAGCGCGGACATGAAGGCTTCGCCCAGCCACAGCACGCGCGGCGCGCGCAGGCGTTCGATGATGCGGCCGGCAAACCAGAAACCCGCAGCCATTTTCACGCCGCAATCGTGGGGTTCCATGCCAAATCGCGCTTTTAACCGCGGGTTTTCTCGGCTAGAGCCTTTTCCGAATAGGTAGAATCGGCGTTTGCCGGAAAAAGGCTCTATTTTTTTGTTTAAGACCAGCGATTCACCGTTCAGGTGGAACCATTTTATGCTTCCACCTGAACGGATCGCGGTCTAGCCTCATTGCCGCGATTCACCCTTGAATTTCCGACCGGAGTTTCCGATGAAAAAAGCTTTGCTGTTCTGCGGCCTTGCCGTCGCCCTTGCCGCCTGTTCCGACAACGGGCCCGCGCCGCAACCGCCCTATAACGCCGTGTTGCCACCCAAGATCACGATGAATGTGCGCGATATCACCCTGACCGACCGCAGCGGCATGCAGCCCGCCGGGTCGCCTTATGATTCCAACCATTTCAAGCCGACGATTACCGATGCGATCAAGCAATGGGCGTCGGACCGGTTGCAGGCCGCGGGCGCGTCGGGTCAGGCTTCCGTTATTATTCGCGACGCATCCCTGACCAGCGCGCCGTTGCCGGTGAAGGACGGCATGGACAGCTGGTTCACGCGCCAGCAGGGATTGAAATATACCGCGCATGCCGAAGTGTCGGTCGAGGCCAACGGCGCGCCCGGTTATGCCGACACCGATGCCGAGGCCACGCGCACCGTCACATTGCCGGAAAACCCCACCGACATCGAAAAACAGAACGCCTATTACACGTTGTTGAACGGTTTGATGAAGGATTTGGGCACCAATCTGGAAGCAGGCCTGCGCCAGCATATGGGCGCGTTTATCGTCGACGCGCCGCAATTCGGCGGCGACGTGATGGGTCGGGATATGGCGCCGTTGTCGCCCGCGGCTTTGTCACCCGCATCGATGTCGCCGCCCGCCGCGCAGAGCGCGTCCTTGTCCGGCGTGGCGCAGGAAAATATGCAAAAACCGACATCGCCGGTTTACGGCACGACGGCGTTTTCGACGACGCCGGATAACGGCGGCGCGGCGCAGTAACGCGGCGGCTGTCGTCACGGCATGTTTATCATCCATCCGCCGCATTTTCTGCCGCCGCGCGGGCAACGCGCCCGGGCTTTGGCCGTTGCGCTGTTAATCCTCGCGCCGTTGATGTATGGCGCGCTGGCCGTGGCGTTGGGACAGGACGCCAATTGGGATTTGCGCAATTACCATTTTTATAACGCCTATGCGTTTTTGAACGATCGTTATGGGCGCGATATCCTGCCCGCGCAGATCCCGACTTTTTACAACCCGCTGCTTGACGTGCCGTTTTTTCTGGCGGCGACGCATTGGCCCGCCAGACTGGTCGGGTTTTTGCTGGGGTGCGTGCAGGGGTTGAATTTCGTTCTGCTGTTCTTTATCGCGCACGCCACATTGATTGTCCCCAACCCGCGGCACAAGGTCGTGGTTTGCGCCGCGCTGGCGGGGTTGGGCGTGTTGGGCGGCGAGGGTATCGCCCTGGTCGGCACGACGTTCGGCGACAATATCGTCAGCATCGGGTTTTTATTGTCGGCGGCGCTGGTCGCGCGGCATATCGAAAGTCTGGCCATCGGCCCCGCGCGCCGCGCCTTTATCCTCGCGCTGTTTTTTGGGGTGCCGGCGGGATTGATGATGGGGTTGAAATTACCCGGCGTGATTTACTGCGCCGGTTTATGCGGCGGGTTTTTGTTCGCCAGCGGCACGGCCATGCGGCGCGTCATGCTGTGCTTTGCCTTCGGGTTGGGCATTATCGCGGGCGTAGCCGTGACTTACGGCGATTGGGGATGGTTTTTGTACAGCCATTACGGCAACCCCGTTTTTCCGTATTTCAACAACGTGTTTCATTCGCCGCTGGAAGGCGCGGGCAATGTCGAGGATACGCAATATGTGCCGCATGGCTGGCGCGACATTCTGACTTTGCCCTTTGTTTTCGCGCATAACCCGTGGCGCGTGGGCGAGATTGCATGGCGCGACTGGCGATTGCCTATTTTATATGTCGTGCTGCCGGTTGCCGTTTTTCTGCGCCTGTTTTTCGGGCGCAACCGCGCGGCCAGCGACAGGATAGCGGCCCCCTATGCCGCGCGGTATTTGATCGCCGCCTTTGCCTTGAGCTATGCCGCGTGGGTCGCGCTGTTCGCGATATACCGCTATGCCGTGACGATGGAGATGATCGCGCCGTTGCTGATCGTCCTTGCCGTCGGGATGTTGCCGTTGAAAGTCACGACGCGGGGGCTGGTGGCGGCCTTTATTCTTGCCGCCGTGACGGCGTCCATCCAGCCCGGCGATTGGCATCGCCGCGCGACATGGACGGCGCATTATGTCGAAGCCAAAATCCCCGCGCTGGGCGATACGTCGGATTTGATGATTTTAATGGCGAGCGACGAGCCTTATTCCCACCTTGTCCCCGAATTTCCGGCGAATATTTCCTTTATCCGGGTGCAAAGCAATTTTGCCAGCCCCGAACAGGGATTCGGCATCGACAAGGTGATGCAGGCGCGCATCGACGCGCATTTCAAAACAGGCGGGCGGTTTATGGCCTTGTTGCCGCCGTGGCGCATGGATCAGGGCGCGGCGGCGTTGCGCGCTTTCGGTCTTACGCTGGAGACGCAAAACTGCCAGACTGTGACCGACATCCTGTACGACAATACGGCGATGAAATTGTGCGCCGTTAAATACAACGAAAGCAAGATTCCATGAGAACCGCCGTCTTGATCCCCTGCTATAACGAAGAGGCCGCCATCGCGCAGACGGTGGCCGATTTTCGGCGCGCCCTGCCCCATGCCGATATTTACGTTTACGACAATAATTCGCGCGACCGCACGGTCGAGGTTGCGCGGCAGGCGGGCGCCATCGTGCGCCGCGAGCCGTTGCAGGGCAAAGGCAATGTCGTGCGCCGCATGTTCGCGGATATTGAAGCCGATATTTACGTTCTGACCGATGGCGACGCCACCTATGACGCCGCATCGGCCCCCGATATGATCGCCCGCCTGTGCGCGGAATCTTTGGACATGGTCAATGGCGCGCGCGTCACCGATATTGAAAAAGCCTATCGCCCCGGCCATCGTTTCGGCAATTGGCTGTTGACCGGTATGGTGGCGTGGATTTTCGGCAGCCGTTTCACCGACATGTTGTCGGGGTATCGCGTGATGTCGCGGCGTTATGTCAAAAGCTTTCCCGCGCTGGCCGCCGGATTCGAAACCGAAACCGAATTGACCGTGCATGCGTTGGAATTGCGCATGCCGATTGCCGAGATTGCCACGCCCTATAAAGACCGGCCCGAAGGATCCATCAGCAAGCTGAGCACTTTTCGCGACGGGTTCCGCATTTTATGGACCATCGTTGTTTTGGTCAAAGAAGAAAGGCCGATGCCGTTTTTTTCGTTGATCGCGCTGGTTCTGGCGGTGGTGGCGACGATTTTGATGATCCCTGTAGTTATGGATTTCATCGATACCGGTTTGGTGCCGCGGCTGCCGACCGCCGTTCTGTCGATGGGGTTGATGATTCTGGCGTTCCTGAGTCTGGCCTGCGGATTGATATTGGAAACCGTGACGCGCGGGCGGCGCGAGATGAAGCGCATGCGGTATTTGAACATCCCCGCACCGCAGGCCAGCGACGCGGCATGATATATTCATGGCAACGCTGGCGCGGCACTGTGCGGCAATTCGCCAAATTCGGCGCTGTCGGCGCGTTGGGTTTTGTGGTCGACAGCGCGTTTTTATATTTCGGCATCTATGTTTTGGGATTGGGGCGCGTTGCCGCCGGTTTTTTCTCGTTCCCCTTTGCCGTGACATTCACATGGTTCGGCAACCGCGTTTTTACGTTTCGCGACGCCGCGCCGATGCCGGTGGCGCGGCAATTGTCGAAATTCGCCGCGATATGCGCGGTAGGATTGGTTTTCAATCGCGGCACATACAGTTTATTGGTGCATAACGTGCCGTTGGTTTACCATTATCCGGTTCTGGGCCTGCTGGCGGGCACGGCGGCGGGCATGTTTTTCAATTTTTTTGCCGCGCGGCGGCATGTTTTCGGGATGTGAAACCCTTGCGGCGATGCGGTAGCGTTAAACCGCGGCGCGAATATCGGTAACGGCGTTGATGAAAGCGAGTTTGCGGTCGAGATGGGCGCGGTCGGCGACGGCGAAGGTAGCCCGCGTTTTGTCCCAAAGCTGAAGCGCGAGGTCGACGCGGCCCACGGGCGTCGCCGTCGCTTCGTCATGCACGGCGCGGCGCAGCCGGTCGGTGAGCAGCGCAGTCAGCACGTCGAAGCTTTCGGCATCGGCCTTGCGCGCGATTTGATCGGCGAGTTTATGCAGCCGCGGGATGTCAAGCTGCGGCAACCCGTCGAGAATGGCCAGCGTTTCGCGATACAAAGGCAGGACTTCGCTGCGCAGGATTTTCAGCGCGAAGCCGATGCTGCCACCCGACAAGTCGATCAACGCCTTGACGTCATCGGTCGATAGCTGCGGCGCGGATGCATGCAGAATCGTGTGCATATGGGCCGGTTCCAGCGGCGCCAGCGGCAGGACGCGGCAACGCGACCGTATGGTCGGCAAAAGCGCGCCGGGCGTCGTCACCGTGATCAGGATCAGCGTGCGCGGCGGCGGTTCTTCGATAATTTTCAAAATGGCGTTCTGTGCATTGCGGTTCAGCGCGTGCGCATCGTCGATAATCACGACGCGCCAGCCGCCATGGGTCGCGGTTTTGCGCAGGAAAGTCGAGACTTTGAGCGCTTCGTCGACAGGGATGATGTTTTTCTGTTCGCCGGTTTTGTCATCGGTGGGGCGACGGATTGTCAACATGTCGGGATGGGTTTCGGCGGCAACCAGTTTTTCCGCGCCGGCCAGCACGAAACCGGCGATATGTTTGGCCAGCGTCGCCTTGCCGATGCCTTCGATGCCGGTCAGCAGCCAGGCGTGATGCATGCGGCCGGAAGCAAAGGCGGTTTTGATTTCACGCATCGCTTCGTCGTGGCCGACGAGATGGAAGGCGGTTTCGGTCATAACCCGAACCACGCGCGCACGGCCTGTTCGATCGACGCCGCCACCGTTGCGGGGTCATGCGCCGCGTCGATGACACGGAACCGGTTTTTGTGCGTGTCGGCCAGCGCCAGATAGGCGTCGCGCAATTTTTGATGGAACGCGGCGGGTTTTTGCTGATAACGGTCGTCCTGTCCGCCGCGCGCGGCCATGCGGGCGAGGCCTTCTTCAACCGGCAGGTCGAGCAACAAAGTCAGGTCGGGTTCAAACCCCGGCGCGATGAGGCGATAAACGGAATCGGCGGCGTCCATGCCCAGCCCCAGCCCGACGCCCTGATAGGCGCGGGTGGAATCGGCGAAACGGTCGCATACCACCCATTGGCCCGCATCGAGCGCGGGAAACACCGTTTTGACCAGATGTTCTCGCCGCGCCGCATTGATCAGCAGCAATTCGGTCATTGCGTCCCAATGGCCGTCTTTGGGCGCGAGCCACAAGTCGCGGATGGCTTCGGCGGACGGCGACCCGCCGACTTCGCGCGTTTGCACGGTGTCGATGCCCTTGCCGCGCAAAAACGCCGCGAGTTTTTTTACCTGAGTCGATTTTCCCGCGCCTTCGCCGCCTTCCAATGTGATGAATCTGCCGCGCGGCATTCTTTATTTCCCGTGCAGCATCAGTTTCAGATTATCCCACGCGCGGGCAAAGAAACCGACGCGGGCGACATCGTTGGCGGCGACAAGGGAAATTTGACGATCGGCGACGCCGGGCGCGGTGACCGTCAGCGTGCCGATTTGCTGGCCTTTGCGCACGGGGGCGGCCAAAGGTTGGTCGAATGTCACGATAGCCTTGAGCCCGTCGCGCGACGCGCGCGGCAGCGATATTGTCAGATCCTGTGTGGCGATAACGGGAACGGTCGCGGCCTGGCCTTGCCATATGGCGGCCCTGGCCATGACATCGCCCGCCTTGACGATGGGATAATCGCCGAATTCGCGATAGCCGTAATCGATCAGCTTGGCCGGTTCGTCGGCGCGCGCCTGCATGCTGTCCATGCCATTGACCACGGCGAGCAGGCGGCGGCCGTTTTGCACGCATGACGTCGTCAACCCATAGCCGCCGACATCGGTGTGGCCGGTTTTGATCCCGTCGCAGCCCATGCTGCGATACAGCAAGGGGTTGCGATTACCCTGTTTGATGCCGTTGAAGGTGAAGTCGATTTCGGAAAAATAATGGTAATATTCGGGGAAATTGCGCATCAAGGCCAGCGCCAGCGTCGCGAGGTCGCGGGCCGTGGAATAATGATCGGGATCGGGCAAGCCCGTCGCGTCGACGAAATGGCTGTTGGCCATGCCCAGTTCGCGCGCTTTTGCGTTCATCATATCGACGAAGGTGGGCTCCGACCCCGACCCTAACGCTTCGGCCAGCGCCACGGCGGCGTCGTTGCCGGATTGGATGGCGACGCCACGGATAAGATCTTCGACGCTGACTTCCTGCCCCGCGTTCAAAAACATGCGCGATCCGGGCTGCGAGAAGGCGTGCGGGCTGATGCGGATTTTATCGGTCAGATGCAGTTTGCCGTCCTTCAGCGCCTCGAACACCAAATAGAGCGTCAGCATCTTGCTCATCGACGAGGTCGGCATATGTTGGTCGGCGTTCAGGGCGTACAAAACGGCGCCTGTGGGCACGTCGATTAAAATCGCCTGCTTGGCGGCAAGGTCGAGCGGCGCGACAAGGTTTTGCGATTGCGGCGACAGCAAAGGCACGGTGACGTCGGGCGCGGCAGGCGCGGCCGGCGCAGCGGCGGTCTGGGTGATGGGAACCGCCAGCGGTTGCGCCACGGTTTGCGCCTGCGCCGGAACGGCCAGCGCGGTCAGGACAAGCAATAAAGCGGTTTTGTTTTTCATGTTTTCCCCATCATCGGCGCGCCATTGCCATACACAACCTACACAACAGCAATACAACGCGCCTTATTCAACGACCGTGCGGGCGCCGGATGCGCCCGCTTTTTTCAATTCCAATATCAAGGCATCGGCCCGGGGCACGCTGGCTACCGGCCCGACGCGGACACGATAGAACTTGGTTCCATTGATGACAATGGGCGAAACCGTCGTATTGCCGAAACGCGCCAGATTTTGTTGCAGTCTTTCTGCATTCTGGGGCTGTGTGAACGCCCCGGCTTGCACATAAAGCCGCGTCGAGGCGGGGACGGGCATCTGCACGACTTCGGGCACGGGTTGGGTTGCTTCCAATTGCCGGTGGATGGCGGGCGTCGTTCGCACCGGCGCCAGGGTTTCCGTTTGCACGGCCTGTTGCGGCGCGGCGCTGGCGACCTGTTCCTGTTCGCCTTCCTGGGTCGCAGCCACGGCAGGCGCCGCCGTGCCGTAATGGCGCATGGCGTCGGCGATGGCCTTGCTTTCGTCGGCCAGAACCTGAACGCGCACGCGCGCCGTGCCTTGTTGTTCGAAGCCCAGCAATTGCGCGGCGCGTTCGGACACGTCGATGATGCGCGACCCCGAAAACGGCCCGCGGTCATTGATGCGCACCACGATCGACCGGCCGTTTTCCAGATTGGTGACGCGCGCCAATGTGGGCAAAGGCAAGGTTTTATGCGCCGCCGTCAATTCGTTTTTGGTAAAAATTTCGCCGTTCGCCGTGCGTTGCCCGACAAAAGACGGGCCGTACCACGAGGCGATGCCGGTTTGGTCATAGCTGTAATCTTCGTGCGGGTAATACCAGTTGCCGTTGATTTGATAGGGTTTGCCGACTTTGTAATAGCCCTGCGCCGTTTCGGGCGCGGATTCGTTGCCCGACGGCGCGGAGGCACAGGCCGCCAGCAGGGCGCATAACGAAGAGACGGCGAGAAAACGGGACAAAGTCATCAGGAGGGAATCTTTACAGACGCGAAAAAAGGAGAGGCTACAGGCTGATGCCGGCCAAGTCCAGCCCTGCCGGATTTGTGACCGTAAGTTGTGATTTTACGCCTGCCGCGTCTGGCCTGAGTCAAGCGCCGCCACAGGCCGTCCCCGCGTTTCGGGTAATAACCACGCCGCAACCGTGCCGATGAGGCCGAAAGCGGCAAGATAATAAGCGGGGGCGAGGGTATCGCCCGTGGCCACGATCAATTTGTTGACGATATAGTTCGTGCTGCCGCCAAAGATGGAGACAGCCAGCGCATAGACGATCGCCAGCCCGGTGCTGCGCACGGCGCGCGGCAGGGATTCGGGAATGCCGGTGATAATCGCCGCGGCATTAATCGACGACAGGGCCGACATCAGAAAAGTGACGGCGTAAATGGCGGCTGCTGTCGGCGCATGCGCCAACGCCGCAAAAACGGGCACGGCCAGACAAAGGATAACCGCGCGCGGCCAGATCATCACGGGCCGTCGCCCGTAGCGGTCGGCCAGCCATCCGCCCAGCAGCGGAAACACAATCGACGCGACGCCCAGCGCAATGGGCACGGCGGCGGATACGGTTTCGGTCATCCCCAAAGTTGCGCGCGCATAAACCGGCATATTGGTGCCGATGGCGTTCGACACCGTCGATGCGGCGATCACAAGGAATGTCAGGAACAACGTCCGGCCATGGTCGCGCAGCAGACGCATGACGACGTCGCGGCCCGTACGCAGCAAGGGCGATATTTCGGTCGTTTCGTCTTGTCCGGAAACGGTTTCCGGCAACCGGGCGCGGATGACAAAACCGACCGGCACGATGACAAGGCCAAGCGCGAACATGACGCGCCATCCCCACATTCCCATAGCGGCATCGCCGAACAGATGCGCCAGCAGCGACGCGGCCAAACCGGAAAACAACGCGGCGCAGCCCTGGCTGGCGATCTGCCAGCTGGTGACAAAGGCGCGGCGGTGGGGCGGTGCGGATTCCAGCAGATATGCCGTGGCCGGCCCGACATCGCCGCCCAGCGCGAAGCCCTGAATCAACCGGCCGATGATAACGATGACCTGTGCCCATCCGCCCAGAACATCATAACCCGGGGCGGCGGCAAGCATCAGCATGCCGATTGCCATCAATAAAATGGTGAGAAGCATGGCGGGTTTACGTCCCGCGCGGTCGGCGAACGAACCGATGACGAGCCCGCCGACAGGGCGCATGACATAACCGAGCCCGAAAAGCGCGAGCGAGGCGAGCAGGCTGTCGGTCGGGTTTTTTGCCGGAAAGAACGCGTGGCCGATCGACACCGCGAAAAAGACGTAAACCGTGAAGTCATAAAATTCCAGCGCGTTGCCCAGCACAATCGCGGCGACGGCGCGGCGGCGGAGAACGGGACGCGGCGCGTCCATCAATGCGCCTGATTGACGAAACTGACGGGGGCGCGGTCAATCACCTGCGCGCCGTCGGCCGTGACCTGGTCGACGGCCAGTTCGCGTTCGACCGAACCGTCGGGGTGCAGGCGGAAGATGCCGTCAAGCCCGGCAAAGCCGTTGGGGTTCATCAAGGCGGCATCGTCATAACGGCCGCCGCGTTTGGCCAGAACGGCGGCCAGCGCGGTCGCATCATAAGCCAGCGTGGCAAGGCGCGGCGGTTCCTGTCCATAGGCCGCCGCATAGGCCGCAACGAAATTGTGCCGCGCGGCGGGGTCGGGCGCGGCGTACCACGCGCCGACCAGCATGGGGTTTTGCTGGCCCAGCCCCGGCACGTCCCATAACCCGGTGCCCATAATATGCATTTGCGCCGCGGCAAATCCCGATGCTGTCAGTTGATCGGTCGCGATTTTAAGATTGGCGCCGCTTTCCGGCAAAAACAGCCCGTCGATCTGGTCGCGCAATTGCGCCAGATTTTTGACGGCGCTGCCGATATCCTGCGCCGTGGTAAAAGTTTCGTCATCGACCACCGTGCCGCCATGTCGCAAGACCGCCTGCCGGAACGCGCCGTCGACCAGCGCGCCGTAAGGCGTCGAGGGCACAAGGGCGGCAAAACGGCGAATGCCGCGCGCGGCGGCATAGGCGACGACGCGGTCGACCTGCGCCGCGGGGGCAAGCCCCATCACATAAACGCCGCGTTGCGCCAGGGCGGTGTCGGAAGACAGCGGCAACATATCAATGTTTGCGCCCGCGGCGATTTTTTCCACCGCGGGAATGTTCGATGCGAAGAGCGGCCCGATAATCAATTGCGCGCCGCCATCGACCGCCTGTTGCGCCGCCGCCGCCGCACCGCCTGCCGCCGCGGTGTCGTGCGGTTGCAGGGCGAAATTCGGCGCGGCGCTGTCGAACACCGCCTGTTGCGCCGCGTTCAGCATCGCCTGACCCAGCGCGGCATTGCGGCCGCTGAGCGGCAACAGAATGGCGACTTTGACAGTGCCGGACGCCGCCGCGGCAGGCGCGGGGATAACCACGGGCGCGGCGGGTTGCGGGACAGGCGTGATCGACGGCAAAGTCTGGGCCTGAACGGATGGCGCCGCCGCGGGGTTGCGGATATTGGGCGAGACATTTTGCCAATAGCCTTGTTCATAGGGCGCGGGCTGTTCATAAGGCGGGTGGTAAGTTGCCGTCTGGCCTGCGGGCGGTTCTTGCGATAACATCCCGGCACAACCGTTCAACGCCAGCATCAGGACCGCGCCGCCGCATGTCAGGGGAAAAGAAAGTTTCATCGCCGGATTATCCGCTGTTGGGCCGAAAGGTTCTAGAAGCTAGCGGGAATGACGCGGGCTGTAAACTGTCGCATGGGTTGTATATCGTCGCGACGCCCATCGGCCATATGGGCGACATCACGTTGCGCGCGTTGACCGTTCTGGCGCAGGCCGATGTTATCGCCTGCGAAGACACGCGCACCAGCGGCGTTCTGCTGCATGCCTTCGGCATCCGGAAACCGACTTTATCCTGTCACGATCATAACGAAGACGCGCGCGTCGTCGATATGACGCGCCGCATACGGGATGGCGAAGCCGTGGCGTTGATCAGCGACGCCGGCATGCCCGCCATTGCCGACCCCGGTTTCAAGATCGTTCGCGCCTGCCGCGATGCCGGATTGCCCGTGACCGTGATACCGGGCGCGAATGCCGCGCTGACCGCGTTGGCGGGCAGCGGGTTGCCGACCGACCGTTTTTTATTCGCCGGATTTCTGCCGCCCAAAAGCGCGGCGCGGCGTACCGAGCTGGCGGCATTGAAAACCGCCGAAGCCACATTGATGTTTTATGAATCGCCCGCGCGATTGGCACCGGGCCTTGCCGATATGGCCGAAATCCTCGGCGCGGCGCGTCAGGCCGTCGTGGCGCGCGAGCTGACGAAATTTTATGAAGAAACGCGGCGCGGCACGCTGGGTGAATTGGCGGCTTTTTACGCGGAAAACAGCGTGAAAGGCGAGGTCGTTATTCTTGTCGAACGCGGCGGTGGCGAATCCGTGCCCGCCGATATCGACGCGTTGTTGCGCGCGCGGCTGGGGGCCATGTCGGTGCGCGACGCGGTCGCCGAGGTCGCAGCGATGACCGGCATTGCCAAAAAACAGATTTACGCGCGCGCGCTGGCGTTGGAAAGCGCATGAAGGCGCGCACATCCTATAAAACCGGCATCGACGCCGAAAGCCTGTGCCGGCTGGCCTTGCGGTTGAAATGCTATCGCATTCTTGCCACGCGTTATAAAACCCCGATGGGCGAGATTGATATTGTCGCGGGGCGCGGGCGCACCGTGATCGCGGTCGAAGTCAAGGCGCGGGCAACGCGGGATGAGGCTCTGGCTTCCATTCAGCCGCCGCAACGCGCGCGCATTGCCCGCGCGCTTCAGGATTTTGTTATGCGTCACCCGCGCTATGCCGGTTGCCATCTGCGTTTTGATGTCATGCTGGCGCTGCCGCGCCGTTGGCCCACGCATATCGTCAATGCGTGGCGCGTGGAATAGGGGATTTGCGCAGAATAATATAAAACGCGCCGCCGCCGCCATGGCGGGCCGAGGCCGGACGCAAGGCCAGAATGCGCGCGGATTCCGGCAATTGTTCCAGCCAGCCGCGCAGATTGGCGCGCAACACGCCCCCGCCCCGGTTGCCGCTTTGGCTGCCTTTGCCCGTGACGATCAATAAATGCCGGTGTCCGGCGCGGCAATGGCGGCGCATGAAGCGGGCCAGCGCGTCGAAGGCTTCGTCCTGTGTCAGGCCGTGCAGGTCGAGCGTGGCGTCGATGATCATGCTGCCGTCGCGCAGGGATTTTTCGCGTTTGCGTTCCAGCACGGATGCCGTCGCCAACGGCGCGGCAAGCGTGGCGCGTAAAACCGGCACGGCTATTGTCGCCGTTCTTTCGCGCGCGGGCTTTTGACCGGTTTTTTTCGCGGCCGCTATCGTTTTGCGCGTTCCCACCGGCGTGACGCGGCGCGCATAGTCTTGCCATATTTTGGCGTCGTCATTCATTTGTTTTGGGCAGCAGGAGGTCATAGCGTCCGCGGCTTTGCATCGCGCCAGCCTGTGTGGCCGCTGCGGATCCCGCGCCCCAGAATACGTCGCCGCGCACGGGGCCTTTGATCGCGCCGCCTGTATCCTGCGCCACCATTAAATGGCGGAACGGCGTCCCCGTACTGTCGGACGTATCGAGCCACACCGGCGCGCCCAACGGGATGAAGGCCGGGTCGACGGCGAGGCTGCGCCGCGGCGTCAAGGCCACGCCTTCGGCGCCGAACACGTCGTCGCCGGGCAGGCGGCGGAAGAAAACATAAGACGGATTGGCGTTCATCATATTTTGCGCCTGCGCCGGATGGGCGGCGAGCCAGTCGCGTATTTTCTTCATCGTCACCGGACGCGCAATATCGTCGCGCGCGGCCATGACGCGGCCGATGGCGACATAATCGCGCCCGTTCGCGCCGTCATAGCCCAGCGACAAAACGGAACCATCGGTCAGGCGCAACCGGCCCGATCCCTGAATTTCCAGAAAGAACGCATCCGTGGGGTCGTCGACCCAGGCCAGAACCGGCGCGCGGTTCGCCAACGACCCGCGGGCGATAGCGGCGCGGTCGTCATAGGGAACCAAATCATGCCCCGTGACTTTGCCGACGATATGCTGGCCCTTGAATGTCGATTTGAACAGCCCCAGATCGACGGCGATCAGATCGCCGGGACGGCCGTAAAGCGGGGTTTGGAACGCGCCGCCGCGATGCAGGGCCGCGCGCAATTCCGGCACATAATAACCGGTAAACAGCCCGTCCGCGCCGTCGGGGCCAGATACGGCATAGGGCTGGAACGACCGTTCGAAGAAAGCGCGGGCGGCGGCGTCGGTGGCGGCGACATCCTGCGCCGCGGCGCAGGTTCTGCGCCAGTCACCCGCCTTTACCCCTTCGATATGCGGCAACGCGGCGGCGGGTTTGCGCATCAGGGCGTGGCATGAATGCCGAAACGCCGCCAGTGCGGCAACGGGCGCGTCATCGCGCCAGCCGTCGAGATCATCGAACGACACGGGTTGCAGATTCACGCGCGGCGCGGGCGGGGCGATGGCGCAAGCCGCCAGCGCGGCGAGCAGAAATAAAGCGGCAAAACGCATGAATAACATCCCCGGATTGTGCCTTGAAACCGTCACGTCTTCCTTATACCCTTGATCCGCCCCCGCTCTCAAGGGCGCACTCCCTTATCCTTAGAGGCCGCCATGTCGCATACATCGATGATTTTGTCCGCGCTGATGACGATTGCGATGCTGATTTTCATCGCGCCCAATATCTTTGCGCTCAATCGCGGCCATATTTTGCGCAATATGGCGCTGTGGGTCGCCATTTTCCTCGGCCTTGCGTTGATATATAAAAATGTCGGGCCCGACAGCCCGCATCCGTTATTCGCCTTGCCGGACGCGATGCAGAATATGCAGCCCGCGACGTTCAAGATGCCGGTAGAACCCGCCAAGCCTGTACCGGCAGGATCGTCGACGCCCGCATCCCCGCCCGCCGCGCCGCAGGAAACGACGCCGGCATCGCCCGCGTCTAGCCAGCCGAAATAGCCGCCGCCGGATCTTTGGCGCGCGCCAGCGCCAGAATTTCCGCAGCCGCCGCCTTGACCGCGACATCATCCGTCCCGCGCGCGACCAGAGCGGTGCCGAATCTTCCTTCGCGCACCCAGGGATATGACCCTATATCGATATGGGGATAACGCGCGGCGATCGCGCCCAGATCTTCGGCAATCGCGCTTTCGGCCATAAAACCCGAGATGGTCAGGCTGTGCACGGCGGGGCCGTGCCGCAACGTCAACACCACGCCATCCATCATCGCCTGCATGATATTGGGCACGCCGGCCATGACATAGACATTGCCGATTTTGATGCCCGGCGCGGTGCTGACAGGGTTTTCGATCAGGTCGGCCCCTACCGGCGCGCGCGCCATGCGCAACCGCGCCGGCGTCAGTTTTTCCGCGCCGTAGTAACGTTCCAGCAAGGCGCGGGCGCGCGGGTCTTCGACGACCGGCACGCCGAACGCCGCCGCCACGGCGTCGACCGTGATGTCGTCATGCGTCGGCCCGATGCCGCCGGTGGTAAAGACATAAGTATAACGCGCGCGCAGCGCATTAAGCGCGGCGACGATTTCCGATTGGATGTCGGGCACGACGCGCGCTTCGCGCAGCGGCACGCCGATCGCCGTCAATCGCGTGGCGATGGCGTTCAGATTGGCGTCGGCCGTGCGGCCCGACAGGATTTCGTTGCCGATAACCAGCGCGGCGGCGGTGGGGATATCGTCGGTCATGGCTGATCCGGCGGCGTGTTTGCCGATGCCGGTTCCGGCGGCATGGTTATGGTTATTTTCGGCAGTTTCTGATCGAGGTCCTTGAGGACTTCGCCGGTGATGTCAAGCGGTTGATCCGTCCAGAAAGCCTGTTGTTTCAGAATAACGATGTTGGCCCCGTGTTCGTGCGCCACTTTGTCCACAATGGCCAGCAACGCGGTGTGCACCTGATTCATGGCGTCGCTGTAAGCCGCGTCGAGGACGCTGTGCCGCGCCTGCACGTGGTTTTCCACGGTAGAGAAACGTTGGCGCAGTTTTTGTTCGTGGTCGGCATAGGCTTGCGGCGACACGTGGTCGCGTTCCTTGGTCAGTTCCTGTTCGGCGGCGCGCAAGCCGTTTTCCTCGACTTCGACTTCGTCCTGAAATTTCATGCGCTGGGCGTCGAGTTGTTTCTGCACGCTTTTGGCCGCCAGCGATTGTTCCAGCAGGCGTTGGATATCGACGATGGCGATGACGGGTTGCGGCAATTTGCCCACGGCGGGCGCGATGACGGGGTCGACGGCGGCGCGCGCGACGGCGGGTAAGACCACCGGCACGGCGGCCAGCAACACGGCGCATATGGTGAAAAAGCGCATGGAAAGCCTCCATTCCCGACAGGGTCAGAACTTTGTCCCGAAGCTGAAATTCACGTGCTGGATAAGATCGTAGGATTTGTAAATGATCGGTTCGGCATAGTCGAGCCGGATGGGGCCGAACGGCGAATCCCACGTAATGCCGACGCCCGCGCTGAGATGCAGCGAGGAGTCGTTGGCGATGGTATCGCCCGGGATCGGCGTTTCGTCCGACCGGCCCAGCATGCCCACGTCGGAAAACAGATGGGCGCGGATGCCGAATTCTTCGGGCAAGGGCGTCGGCATGCCCAGATCGACCGTGCCGCGCGCGAATTGCGTGCCGCCCAGCGCGTCCTGATAGGGGCTGCTGAGATCGCGCGGCCCGATGCCGGCATATTGGAAACCGCGCAGCGTGTCGCCGCCGAGGAAGAAACGTTCGTTCAGCTTGGTCGGGCCGTCCAGCCCCCAGATCTGGCCGGCTTCGGCCGTGCCGCTGATAATCCATTTGTCGGCGATCGGGTAATATTGCGTGCCGCCAACCTTGACGCGGAACCATTTGCGCGAACCGCCCGCGCCCGCAATGTCGGTATCCAGATGGGTGATAAAGCCCAGCGTGGGGTTGAGCTTGCTGTCGCGCGTGTCATAGGTCAGGGTCTGGCCCACGGACGACGTCGTGGTCGTGCCCGCCTGATCGATGATGTACAGCGACGCCGTCGACGGCACGTTCAGAATCTGGTCGCCGTGGAAACTGTAATTCAGGCGTTGGCGGATTTCATCGGACAGCGGATAGCCCACATGGAACGTCGCGCCCGCGCTGTTGACGTTATACGAGCTGTAAACCTGATAATCGGACTGGCTGGCATATAAATCGACGCCCGCCGACAGGTTGCGGTCGAGGAAATACGGATCGGTAAAGCTGGTATCGATTTGCTTGGTCAGGCCGGAAACCGTGGCGCCAATGCGCGCGTCTTCGCCCTGCCCCATGAAATTATGCTGGCTGATGCTGAAATCGCCCAAAGGCCCGTCGGTCGACGAATAGCCGGCACCGATCATCACTTCGCCGGTCGATTTTTCCTTCACATCGACGTCGATATTGGCGCGGTCGGGCTGCGCGCCGTCGACGGGTTTGACCTTGACGTCGGAGAAGAAACCGAGATCTTTGAGATTCTGTTCCGATTTATGCAGCGCGGTAGCGTTGAACGGATCGCCTTCGGCCAGCAGCATTTGCCGGCGGATAACCTTGTCGACCGTATTGGTGTTGCCGTTGATATTGATGCGCCCGACGAAGACGCGCGCGCCCTGCTTGATCGTGAAATTCAAATCGACGGTATGGGTATCCTTATGCCGGTCGGGATTGGGCACGACGGTCGCGAAAGCATATTGATGGTCGCCCAGCGCCGCCATCATTTTGGCGATCGATTTTTCGATCTTGTCCGCGCTGTACCAGTCACCCTGATGCACGTCGAGATATTGCCGCAGCGTGGCGGCATCGAGCCCCTTGATCTTGCTGTCGATCGTGATCTTGCCGAATTTATAGCGCGGGCCTTCATCAAGCGAGAATGTCACGAAGAAATCGTTGCGGTCGGGCGTCAGTTCCGCCACCGCCGACACCACGCGGAAATCGACATACCCCGCATTCAGGTAAAAGCGGCGCAGCAATTCCTTGTCGTAATTCATCCGGTCGGGATCGTAATAATCGGTCGAGGAAAAAAACCGCCACCACGCGGTTTCGCGCGTGCTGATGACTTCGCGCAAATCGCTGGCGCTGAAATGGTTGTTGCCGATGAAGTCGATGCTGCGCACGCCGGTACGGTCGCCTTCGTGGATTTCAAATACCAGATCGACGCGGTTTTGCGGCAGTTTGACGATTTTCGGGTCGACCGTCGCGGCAAAACGCCCCGATTTCCGGTAAAGATCGAGAATGCGCTGCACATCGCGCTGCACGCGCGGCAGCGTATAGACCATGCGCGCTTTGAGCTGGACCTCTTTTTCAAGATCGTCCTTGGAAATGGCGTCGTTGCCTTCGAAGGTCACGCGGTCGAGAACCGGGTTTTCCGCGACATGGACGACCAGCGTGCCGTTATCCATAGCCAGCGAAATATTGCCGAACAGGCCGGTGGCATAAAGCGATTTCAGCGCGGCGTTGATTTTGTCGGGCGTCGCGTCGTCGCCCTTGTTAAGATTAAGGTACGAGATAACGGTTTCCGGTTCGATGCGTTCGGTGCCTTCGACGCGGATCGACTGAATCACGTCGGATTGGGCGCCGGCCTGGGCCTGCGCGGCCGCGGTCACCGGCTGCATGAAAGCGGCGGCAGGCGCCGTCGCCAGACACAAGGCCAGACCGCTGCACAAGGTAACACGAAGGGGGCGCAGGAATCGCACGAACAAAATCCCGAATTGAATCGAAGCGGACGACAGGCTATGAGATAACGTCATGCCGCACAAGGATTAAGTTAATCTCTTCATGCCTTCGACCGCCACGCCACGCCCGACTGTCGCCCGCCCGCTGGAAATTACGGCCTTTCTCGACCGTGCCGGCTGGGGGGCCGCGACAGCGCAGGGATTCGACGGCGATTTTTCCCCCCGGCGTTATGCCCGCCTGACACGGGACGGGGGCGCGACGGCGATTCTGATGGATGCCGACGCGAATCAGAAAACGCCCGCGTTCGTCGCGGTTGCAGCCATTTTGCGGCGATGCGGCGTTCGCGTGCCCGATATTTATGCCGCCGACGCCGAACACGGCATGGTTCTGATGGAAGATTTCGGCGCGCGCAATGTCGGCGCCCTGATCGGCGCGGGCGCGGATATGACGCCGTTCCTGCGGCGCGGCGCGGAAATGCTGGCGCGCCTGCACGAACGGTTCGGGAAGGCGGACGCGGGCGGCCTGCCGGTCATGAATACCGATTATTTCGTACAGCAAGCCGAATGGTTTCTGGATTCCTATATTCCCTATGCCCGACACAGGGACGCCACCGACAGCGAGCGCGACGATTTTCGCGCCGCGTGGCGGGCCGTGCTGGAGCCGCTGGAAAAAATGGCGACGAGCCTTGTCTTGCGCGATTTCATGCCCGGCAATTTGATGGAATTGCCGGACGGCGCGTTGGGTGTTCTGGATTTTCAGGATGCAGGCGTTGGCTGCATCGCCTATGACCTCGCCTCGTTATGCGAGGAAGTGCGTCACGACGGCGCGTTTGCGCATATGCCCGACATTGTCGACCATTATATCGACGCAGGGCGCGGCGATGTGCCGCGCGGCGACTTGATGCGCGCCTGCACGATATTGTCGGCGCAACGCCATACGCGCATTCTTGGCAATCTGGCGCGCACGTCGGTGACGCGCGGCCGCGCCGATTTGCTGGATTTTATCCCCCGCGTCCGGCGGCATCTGACGCACATTCTGGCGCAGCCATATTTATTGCCGGTGCGGCGATGGATGGAAAGCGCGAGCGCGCTATGACGGAAAAAATTTCCCCCACTGCGATGGTTCTGGCCGCCGGTCTCGGCACGCGCATGCGCCCCATGACATTGGACAAACCCAAACCTTTGCAACTGGTGGGCGGGCGTACGATGCTCGACCACGCGCTCGACAAATTGGTCGCCGCCGGCGTGCGGCGCGCCGTGGTCAATACGTTTTATCTGGCCGAACAGATCGACGCGCATCTGAAGAACCGCCGCGATATCGAAATTGTCATGTCGCGCGAAAGCGAATTGCTTGATACCGGCGGCGGCATTGCCAACGTCCTGCCATTGTTCGGGGACAAGCCGTTTTTCGCGTTGAATGCCGATTTGCCGTGGATCGACGGGCCGGTGCCGAGCCTGACGCGCATGCGGCAGGCGTGGGACGCCGATAAAATGGACGCGCTGTTGTTGTTGATGCGCCGCGAGAAGGCGCGCGGCTTTTCCCCGGACAAAGGCGATTACGCGATGGAGTCCGGCGGCCGCATCTGGCGCCGCGATCTGCCCCAGCCGCGCCCCTTTGTTTACATCGGTGCGCAGATCGTAAACCCCGCCTTGTTCGCCGCGCCGCCCGGCAAGGTTTTTTCCAACAATTACGTCTGGGACATTGCCGAGTCGCGCAACCGGCTTTACGGCGTCGGCCATGACGGCGCGTGTTATCATGTCGGCACGCCCGAAGATTGGCGCATCGCCAATGATCTGCTGGCGTCGGGCCAGGGATGGGGGACGGGCGCGTGAAGAACGTCTTCACCATCGATCCGCAATTGCCGTTTCTGGACACGCTGGCGCGTGAAATTGTACGGCGGCATGGCGGCGGCGGGCTGGATATGGCGGATACGCTGGTGCTGTTGCCGACGCGGCGCGCCTGCCGCCATTTGGGCGAAGCTTTCGCGCGGCTGGCGCAGGGCAAGCCCGTTTTATTGCCGCGCCTGCAGCCTTTGGGCGACATCGATGAAGACGATATGGCGTTCGCCGACGCCGCCGGCATCGACGTGCCGCCCGCCATTCCCGCGATGAAAAGGCTGATGCTGTTGACGCAGCAGGTGCAACGCCGCGACCCGTCGTTGTCGTACGATCAGGCCGCGCAGGCCGCCGACGCGCTGGCGCGGTTTCTTGACCAGATACAGATCGAACGATGCGATATCGGCAGATTGCCGGAACTGGTCAAAGAACGCGAATTGGCCGCGCATTGGGAACAGACGATCGAATTTTTGCACATCGTTACGCAGTTCTGGCCCGGCATTCTGGCCGCCGAAGGCTGTGTCGACCCTGCGGCGCGGCGCAATGCCGTGTTGCAGGCGCAAGCCGATATGTGGCGGCGGCAACCGCCCGTTCATGCCGTCATTGCCGCCGGATCGACGGGATCCGTGCCCGCGACCGCCGATTTGCTGGATGTCATCGCCGGCTTGCCGCGCGGCGCGGTCATCCTGCCCGGTCTCGACCGGTCGATGGAGAATGACGCCTGGGACGAAGTCGGCGACACCCATCCGCAGCACAGCATGAAAAGGCTGTTGCAAAAAATGGACGTCGATCGCCGCGCGGTGCAAAATTGGGGCGATGCCGCGCCCGCGTCGCCGCGCGTGCTGTTGATTAACGAGGCGATGCGTCCGGCGGCCTTGACCGAAACATGGCGCGATCTGCGCGGCGCGTTGACCGCCGACGGCACGGCGGGTCTGGAACGGTTGACGCTCGACCACCCGCATGAAGAAGCGCAAGCCATCGCGTTGCGCCTGCGGGCCTTTGTGGAAACGCCGCACGGCACGGCGGCGTTGGTCACGGCAGATCGCGGGTTGGCGGCGCGCGTGGCCGCGCAACTGCGGCGATGGCATATAGAAGTTGACGATTCCGGCGGCGCGTCGTTGGCCGTGACGCCGCCCGGCGTGTTTTTGAACCTTGTTCTGGCTGCCGCCGCGCCGCATGCCGGCGCGGTCGATATTCTGGCTTTGTTGAAACATCCGTTGGCCGCCTGCGGCATGCATCCGGCCGCGTGCCGCGATGCCGCGCGCGCGGGCGAGGTCAATTTACGCAATGACGGCGTCGAGGATTTTGCCGCGATCCGCACCTTGCTGCGCCCCCTGACCGGCCTGTGGCGGGATCATGCGCCGTTGGCGCAGCGCATCGACACGCATATCGCCGTGGCGCAGGCAATCGCGGCATCGGACAGCGAAAGCGGCGCGGCGCGTTTGTGGTATGGCGACGCGGGCGACGCCGCCGCGGCGTGGCTTGACGAATGGCGCGACGCGGCGCGCGATTTTCCCGCGCTGGACGGCGATGATTATGCGGGCCTGTTCGATACGCTGGCCAACGCCAAGACCGTGCGCACGGCGGCTTCGACGCATCCGCGTCTGGCCATTCTCGGGCCGCTGGAAGCGCGGTTGATCGGCGCCGATCTTGTCATTCTGGGCGGCATGAATGAAGGCGTGTGGCCGCCCGATGCCGGATTCGATCCGTGGATGTCGCGGCCCATGCGCAAATCTTTTGGCCTGCCGTCGCCCGAATTCCGCATCGGGCTGTCGGCGCATGATTTCGCCCATCTGGCCTGCGCGCCGCAGGTTTTCATCACCCGGTCGATGCGCAGCGGCGGCACGCCGACGACGGCATCGCGGTTCCTGTTGCATATCGACGCGGTGCTGCGCGCGGCGGGCCTGGGCGACGGCAAGGATCCTTTGGCCCCGCGCGAGCCGTGGCAGGCATGGGCGCAAGATATCGACAGGCCGGAAAAGATTGCGCCCTGCCCGCGCCCGCAGCCGCGCCCGCCGGTGGCGACACGCCCCACGGCATTATCCGTCACCGAAATCGGCACGTGGTTGCGCAACCCTTATGCCATTTATGCGCGGCACATTCTGGGCTTGCGCAAGCTTGACGAGCTGGATGCCGAACCCGACGCCGCCGATCGCGGCAATATGATTCACGCCGCGCTGGAAAAATTCATGCGCGCCTGTCCGGCCGGCATGCCGGATGATGCGTTGCCGCGTTTGCTGGATATAGGGCGCGGCATCTTTGCCGAAAAACGGGGCGATGCCCGCGTGCAGGCTTTTTGGTGGGCGCGCTTTGTCGATATCGCGACATGGTTCGTGGCGCATGAACGCGCGCGCCGCATGAGCGGGATCACGTCCGTCGCCGTGGAAAGGTCGGGCCGCGTGGCGGTCGGCGGCATCTTGCTGAAAGGCCGCGTCGATCGCATCGACCGCGCGCCGGATGGCGCCTTGTCGATCATCGATTACAAAACCGGCGGCGTGCCGGCCGCCAAAGATGTGGAGTCCGGCCTTGAACCGCAATTGCCGTTGCTGGCCCTGATGGCCCAGCGCCACGGATTCGACAATGTCGCCCCCGCCGCGATCGGCACGATGGAATATTGGGCGTTAAAAGGCGGGCGCGGCGGCTTCAAGATAAATATCTTCGACGAACATATCGCCGATATGCAGGCGAAAGCCGAAGCGGGATTGAAAAAACTGGCCGCCACATTCGCCGACGCCGCCACGCCTTATGAAGCGGTACCGCGCCCGCGATGGCAACCCGATTATAACGACTACGCCCATTTGTCGCGCATGGCCGAATGGGGCCGCAGCACGGAAAGCGGCGACGCATGACACAAACCGCCCTTCATCCTGCATCCCCGTCCTTGACGCCGCGTGATTACCAACGCGCGGCATCGGCGCCTGACGCATCGGTTTGGGTGAATGCGTCCGCCGGTTCGGGTAAAACCACGGTTCTGACCGCCCGTGTCACGCGGTTGTTGCTGGCGGGCGTGCCGCCAGAAAAAATTCTGTGCCTGACCTATACCCGCGCCGGCGCGGCGGAAATGACAAACCGCATCACCGAAACTTTTAGCCGCTGGGTCAGCTGCGACGATGCGGTTCTGGAAACGGATCTGATCGATTTGCAGGATACCGCCCTGGCCCCCGGCCAAATGGCCAAGGCGCGCCGTTTGTTCGCCAGCGTGCTGGCCTGCCCCGGCGGGTTGCGGATCCGCACCATTCATTCCTTTTGCCAGGAAATTCTGTCGCGTTTCCCCATCGAGGCCGGATTGCCGCCGCATTTCACCCTGATCGAGGATTACGATCTCGATGCGCTGCGCGACAATGTCATCGACGATCTGTTGCGCGACGCCACCGCCGAGCCGGACACGCCGGTGGCGCGCGCGCTGGGCGTTCTGATCGCCGAACAAGGCGAGCACGGTTTCGGCAAGGTTTTGAAAGACATATTGAAGGAATGCGCGCGCCTGACGGCAACGCCCGAAATTCTGGCGGCGCGGATGCGCGCGCAACTCGACCTCGGCCCCGACGACACCGCCGACAGGTTCCGCGCCGATGCGATGGCCAAGATTCCGGAAACCCGGATGCGGCAGATGGCGGCGTGGCTGGCGGCGGATTCGGACGCCCAGAAAAAACGCGCCGCGACCCTGCAAGGCATCATCGACACGCCGCCGCTTCAACGCGCCGCGCGATTTGCCGATTATTGCCGCCTGTTTCTGACGCAGAAGAACGAGCCTTTGGCCGAATCCAAGATTGCGGGCAAAAGCACGCGCACCGCCCATCCTGAAATCATCGACATCGCCGGCCGCGAAGCGGCGCGGCTTGTGTCCGTCCTTGAACGTATCGAATCCGCGACAATCGCCCTGCATACCGAAAGCGTGTTGGTTTTCGGCCGTGAAGCCGCGCGGCGACTGGCGGCGGCCAAACGGGCGCGCGCCGCGCTGGATTATGACGATTTGATCCGCCGCGCCGAAGAATTGTTGACGCGCCCCGATATCGGCCCGTGGATCTTGTACAAGCTGGATCAGGGCATCGACCATATTCTGGTCGACGAAGCGCAGGACACCAGCGACGCCCAATGGAACATCGTGCGCGCCTTGACAGAAGAATTTCATGCGGGAACGGGCGCGCGCAGCGGCGTAACCCGCACCTTGTTTGTGGTCGGCGACGAAAAACAATCGATTTTCAGCTTTCAGGGCGCGAACCCCGACGGGTTTTTATCCTTGCGCGATTTCTTTACCCGGACGTTCGCCGCGGCGGGGCAGGATCTGAAAAAAATTCCGCTGCACACCTCGTTCCGTTCCGCGCCGGCTATTTTAGCCGCCGTCGATGCCGTGTTCGCGCCCGACGCCGCGCGTCAGGGCGTGTCGCAAGAAGCCGTGACGCATTTTCCGCACGCCAACCGCGACGGCAGTGAAAAAACGGGCCGCGTCGAATTATGGCCGTTGATCGAACCCGATAAAAACGACGGCGACGCGGATCCGTGGGAGATGCCGGTCGATTACGAGGAAGAGCGCGATCCGCAAGCCGAACTGGCGCAGCGCATCGCAAGCAAGATCAAGGGCTGGCTGACGCGCCGCGAAACCCTGCCCGGCATGAACGCGCCGGTCAGGGCGTCGGACGTCATGATTTTATTGCGCCGCCGCGGGCGGTTTGCCGATCTGATGGTGCGGGCGTTGAAACTGGCGGGGGTGCCCGTCACCGGCATCGACCGCATGCGCTTGATGCAGCAATTGCCGGTCATGGATTTGCTGGCTTTGGTGCGGTTTGTTCTGCTGCCGGAAGACGATCTGAACCTCGCCGCCCTGTTGCGCAGCCCGATCATCGGCCTTGGCGAAGAACAATTGATGGAACTGGCGATAGGCCGCACGACATCGCTGTGGCAACGCGTCAGGGATGTGTCCGCTTTTGCCGCCGTCCGCGATTATCTGGCCGCGCGTCTGGGCGAAGCCGATTACACGACGCCGTTCGATTTTCTGTCGCGCGCGCTGGCCCTGCCCTGCCCCGGCGACGCCGGCGGCGGGCGGCGGGCCTTGTGGCAACGGCTGGGCGACGAAGCGATCGACCCCATCGATGAATTATTGACCGCCGCGCAGAATTTCGGCCGCGCCCACGCGCCGTCTTTGCAGAATTTCCTGCATTGGCTGGTGCAGTCGGATGCCGAGATCAAACGCGAGATGGACAGCGGCAAGACCGACGGCGCGGATGATGAAGGCAGGGTGCGCATCATGACCGTGCACGCGTCCAAAGGATTGGAAGCCCCCATTGTGTTCCTGCCCGACACCGCCGCCACGCCGCGTTCGGCCGACATGCCCAAATTCCAATGGCACGACGGCGCGCCGTTTTTTCTGGCGCGCCAGCCTTCTTTCGGGGTCGCGGCGCGCGTCTGGGCCGCGGCGCGACAGCGGCAGATGCAGGAATACCGCCGTCTATTCTATGTCGCGCTGACGCGCGCGGCGACGCGGCTTTATATCTGCGGCTGGCGCGGGCGCAATGACGTTCCGGGCAGTTGGTACGATCTGGCCGCCGCCGCGCTGCGCCCCCTGCATCGCGCCTATATCCCCGCCGAAGACGATTATGCCGACGTGATTTTCGCCGATGCCGAAATCGCGCCGGCGGTCGCCGTGGAAAAAGAGCAAGCCGGCTTGGCCCCTGTACCGCCTTTGCCCGCATGGGCCTATCAAGCGGCGGTCAAACCTGCCGCGCCGGCGGCGCCGCCATCGCGCGGCGATGTTTCAGCCGCGACGCCCGACGCCGCCTTTGCCCGCGGGCGCATTATCCACCGTTTGTTGCAAAGCCTGCCCGACATCGCGCCCGGGCAACGCGCGGCGGCGGCGGCACGTTTTTTGTCTCAGCCGCGTCACAATCTGACCGACGAAGACCGGCGGGAAATCACAGCCGAAGTCGCCGCGTTGCTGGATACCGCCGCTTTCGCCGCCTTGTTTGCGCCGGACAGCCGCGCCGAAGTCGCGCTGGCGGGAACGATCGACGGCGTCGATATGTTCCGTCAGGTCGACAGGCTGTGCGTGCGGGATAACGAAGTATGGATTGTCGATTACAAAACCAACCGCCCGCCGCCTTTGGACGAGGCCGGCATCCCCGACGCATACCGTCGCCAGATGGCGGAATATCGCGCCCTGCTGCGCGGCGTCTATCCGGGCAAGGCTGTGCGGTGTTTCCTGCTGTGGACCTATACCGCGCGGCTGATGGAAATCACGGGTTAAAGCCCGTCCATCTGTCGCTGGCGCATGCGGAAACGGGCTTTGTCTTCGTCGCTGCGGCGGCCGTGGCAATGGGCGCAGGACACGCCCGGTTCGTAATGCGGGTGTTTTCTGTCATCGGCCGTCAACGGCCAGCCGCAGCAATAACACATGGCGTAATCGCCCGCCTGCAGGCCGTGGCCGACCCCCATGCGTTTGTCGAAGACGTAACAATCGCCTTGCCACCGGCTGTCGGCGGGCGGGATTTCTTCCAGATATTTCAGGATGCCGCCCTTGAGGTGATAGACTTCGGCAAAGCCTTCGGCGCGCATGAAGGCGGACGCTTTTTCGCAGCGAATGCCGCCGGTGCAATACATCGCGATTTTCTTGTGCTTGGCGGGGTCGAGTTTTTCCCGCACATAAGCGGCAAAGTCCGTAAATTTTTCGATGCCGGGATCGCGCGCGCCCGCAAAAATGCCGATCTTGGTTTCATAGATATTCCGCGTATCGATCAACACGGTTTCAGGATCGGCGATCAAGGCGTTCCAGTCGCGCGGTTCGACATAAGTGCCGCACATTTTTGCGGGATCGGCCGACGGCTGTTTGAAGGTAATCAATTCGCGTTTGAGCCGGATTTTCAGGCGATGAAACGGTTTGTCACCGGATGACGAGAATTTGACCTCGCCGCCATCCAGCCCGACATCCCGCGCCAGCAAATCCAGCATCGCGTCGATATCACCGGGCAGGCCCGCCAGCGTGCCGTTGACGCCTTCGGACGCGACCAGCAACGTGCCGCATATATTCAGGCGCCGGAATTCCGGCAGCAGGCGCGCGCGCAGATCCGCGGGATCGGCCACAGGCGTAAAACGATACAGCGCGACGATTTTATAAGTCATGTCTTCACAGACGGTTTGGGCAATCCGGCGACGTAGCCAGCGTAATCGCCCGCCAGCGCGCGGTCAAATCCACCGGCCAGCGCCGCAAGCAACGGATCGAGCCAGACATGATCGGCCCGCGGGAACGGGTTCAACACATAATGGGTGACGGCGTCGCCCTTGACCGGTTCGCCTTGTTCGGTCATCGGGCGGCCAATGCCCAACCGCACGCGCCAATAATTCGGCCCGATATGCGCGTCGAGCGATTTCAGGCCGTTATGCCCGCCCGAACCGCCGCCTTGCTTGACTTTGACCTGACCGGGCGGCAGGTCGAGATCGTCATGAAAAACGATGACATTGTCGACGGCGATATTGTGGAAGCGCACCGCTTCACCTGCGGATTCGCCGGAAAGGTTCATATAAGTGTGAGGCTTTAACAGCAGAAAATCATCCGCACCGGTTACGGCGCCGCGGAATTTCTTTTTCCACGCCGGGCAATGATATCGCCCCGCCAGCGCATCGACGGCCATGAAGCCGATATTGTGGCGCGTGCGGGCGTAGTCTTCGCCGGGATTGCCGAGGCCGATGACAAGATGTTTCATGCCGCAGAAAAAGGGGGCGGCATGGCGTGCCGCCCCTCAGTTCCTTATTTCTTGGCTTCGGGCTTCTTGGCCGCTGCCGCCGCAGGGGCCGCCGCCGCTGCTGCCGGAGCGCCGGCCGCAGGCGTTGCCGCCGCTGGCGCAGCGGAAGCCGTCGCCGCCGCTTCGTTTTCGGAACGGATGGCCGACGGCACCGCGATGGTGGCAATGGTGAAGTCTTTTTCGTGGGTCGTCAGTTTGACATCGGCAGGCAGCTTGAGCGCGCTGAGATGCACGGCGTCATTGATCTGCAGGCCTTCGAGGCTGACTTCGAATTTGGCCGGAATTTTATCGGGCGCGCACAGAACTTCGATTTCATGATGCACGACGTTCAAGGTGCCGCCGCGCTTGATGCCGGCCGATTTTTCGCTGTCGATAAAGACGACGGGAACGGCGACGCGCACGCGGGTGTTGGCCGACACGCGCAGGAAATCGACATGCAGGGGACGGTCCGAAACCGGGTCGAACTGGACGTCGCGCGGCAGAACGCGGTGTTTTTTGCCATCGACGTCGAGATCGAACAGCTGCGTCGTAAAGCTGGCGCGGCCGACATGGCGTTCCAGAACGTTATAATCGATCGCGACCATGATGGGGTCTTGCTTGTCGCCGTAAATCACGGCGGGGACTTTGCCTTCGCGGCGCGTGGCGCGGGCGGCGCCTTTGGTTTCCTTGGCGCGGGCGACGGCGGGCAAAGCGGTAATTTGGGTCATGTTTCTTCTCCGTTCAAGCCGCCATCGGTGAGGCCGGGAGGAGAAGCGCACGGGCGGAACGCCGGCATGAAACCGGTGAGTTACGGGTCGTGGCTGCCCCCTGACAACGCGACGATAACGGGGCCGCGAGCGGCCTTGGTTTTTCGTGAAGACCGGCCTCCAGGGGTGCCGGTCAATGGCCAGCGTGATAGCAGGATTGGGGAACGAAAAGCGAGTCTTTTCGCGACGGCGGTGACGGCACGCCCAAGAAACGCACAACGTATTGTTTTAGCTGAACAAACTGGAAACAGAACGTTCCTGGCTGATGCGGATGATGGCTTCGGCCATCAGGGGCGCGATGCTGATTTGCTTGATTTTGGGCGAAGACAGGACGGTCGGCGTGGCTTCGATGGAATCCGTGATGATCAGGTTTTCAAACGGCGATTTATTAATGCGATCGACCGCTTCGCCCGACAGCACGCCGTGCGAGACGTAAGCCGTCACGGTGCGCGCGCCTGCGTCCTTTAACGCGCGGGCGGCGTTACATAATGTCCCCGCGCTGTCGACGATATCATCGAGCATGATGCAATCATGGCCTTCGACATCGCCGATGATATGCATAACTTCGGATTCGCCTGCGCGTTCGCGGCGTTTGTCGATGATGGCAAGACCCGCATCGAGTTTTTTCGCCATCGCGCGGGCGCGCACCACGCCGCCGACATCGGGGCTGACCACCGTCAGGCTGGACGGCAATTTGCCCTGCACCGACAGCGTATCGCGCACATGGCGCACAAAAACGGGCCCGACGAACAGATTGTCGACAGGAATATCGAAAAAGCCCTGAATCTGGCCGGCATGCAAATCGAGCGTCAGCACGCGGTTGGCGCCGGCGGTGGTGATAAGGTTGGCGACAAGTTTGGCGGTGATCGGCGAGCGCGAGCTGGTTTTGCGATCCTGCCTTGCATAGCCGTAATAAGGGATCACCGCGGTCACGCGGCGCGCCGACGCGCGGCGCAGCGCGTCGATCATGATTAACAATTCCATTAACGTATCGTTGGCCGGGAACGAGGTCGGCTGGATAACGAACACGTCTTCGCCGCGAACATTTTCAAGGATTTCAACGAAGACTTCCATATCGGCAAAGCGGCGGATGGTTGCCTGGGTTAACCCCATGCCCAGATTTTGCGCAATCGCTTCGGCCAGAGGACGGTTGCTATTGCCCGCGATCAACTTCATGTTCGCCCCTACAAGCCCTTTAAAAGACAGGATATCCCCGCCGGGCGTGATATATCAGCCCCCTTGTGCGTTTGTAAAGATATATGGCGCGTCGCGCGCCGAAAGGCGCAAAAAAACAATGTTAACGCGATTCAATCCTTGACCGTCGCGCCAACCGCGCGTATTGAATGCCCCTTCGCGTGTCGCCCCGGGGCAGACGCGCCATGAAGTTTGAATAACAAACGCAACAAAACAACGTGATCAGGATATAGATATGGCCAACCATAAATCAGCCGAAAAGCGCGCCCGCCAGACCCTGCGCCGCAACGAATTGAACCGCGCCCGCCGTTCGGCGATCCGCACCGCCGTCAAGCAGGCCGAAGAAGCCATCGCCGCGGGCAATGCCGAAGC
Organism: Alphaproteobacteria bacterium; assembly: GCA_028866275.1. Lineage (GTDB taxonomy): Bacteria > Pseudomonadota > Alphaproteobacteria > UBA9219 > UBA9219 > CAIXLI01. The sequence goes on along the minus strand of JAGWIK010000001.1, from coordinate 74,198 downwards.
CGTGACCGCGCAACGCACTGCGGAATCCGTTTTGGCGCGCGGCGCATCGCGCGGCACGCTGCATTGGAAAACGGCGGCGCGCAAAACGTCGCGCCTGGCCCGTCGCGCCAAGGCTGCCAAAAAAGGCTGAGCAAAAAAACTTGCGCCAGAAATTTTCGCCTTTGTCGCCGCATCGCAAGATGCGGCGATTTTTTTGGATTCCGTTTTTCCATGCGAGTCAAATTTTTTCTGCACGAAATTCCGCGCGCATGAAAAATTTTTTATCGCGTTCCCGCTTCAGACCTGTGGACAAGTCCGGAAATTTTGATCTATGGTTGCCTCGGTTCGAAAGAAGCCGCATGGCGTGTCGCAAGGCCCGGCAAAATGCTCAATCGAACTGTCGTGATGCCTTGCCGCGCCCGTTGCCGGGCCAAATTGTGGATTGAAAAAACATGACTGTCTGCGCTTTTCGCTTCGTCTTTTTATCCACTGCCGCGCAGGCAACGTTGGCTCCCGCCTCTTACTGTTCTTAAATCTGCGTGTTCGAAAAACGTCGGAGGCTCCCGCCTTCGAACGAGGTAATGTTTGTGTTTTTTCTGTGCCGTTTTCTGTGTTCCTTATTTTTGCATTTTGCTGAGTGAACGGAGTTTCGATGAGTGCCCAGGCGATCAATACCGGTATAGAAAACATGAGCGTGCCCACATCGCCGCGTGATGCGTCGACGCCTCGCGCCGAGGCATGGCAGGAATTGCGCGCGATGCTGCGCGACCGCTTTGGCGAAACCGCCTATCGCCGCTGGCTGGAGCCGATTGCCTGCGATGTCGCCGGCGACGCGTCCGGTGTCGCGACGGCGACATTGACCCTGCCGACGCGCTTTATGCGCGACTGGGTAGAAGCGCATTATGGCGATACGATCCGCGCCCTGTGGCAACAATTGACGCCGCGCGGCGCCATTGCGTTTGCCGTCCTGTCGCCGCTGGCCAAGGCCGCGCAGGCCAAAGACGCCATCGACGGCGCGTCCGCCGCGCCGATCACGCCGATGGGATATGCCGCCAACCGCGTCCCGCCGGCGCCCGCCGTTGCCCCCGGCCCCTTTGCCGACGCGATGGAGGCCGATCTTGACCCGCGCTTTACCTTCGACAATTTCGTCGTCGGCAAGCCCAATGAATTAGCCTATGCCGCGGCGCGCCGCGCCGCCGACAGCGAAAACCCGGCTTTCAACCCGTTGTTCCTTTACGGCGGCGTCGGCCTGGGCAAGACCCATTTGATGCATGCCATCGCCTGGCATATCCGCACCCATTATCCGCAACGCCGCGTTATTTATATGTCGGCGGAAAAATTCATGTACCAGTTCGTGCGCGCGCTGCGGTTCAAGGACACCGTCGCGTTCAAGGAACAGTTCCGTTCAGTCGACGTTCTGATGATCGACGATGTGCAGTTCATCTGCGGCAAGGACACGACGCAGGAAGAATTTTTTCACACCTTCAATGCGCTGGTCGACCGCAATCGTCAGGTCATTATTTCCGCCGATAAATCGCCGCAGGATCTCGACCGTATGGAAGAACGTCTGCGTTCGCGCCTCGGCTGGGGCCTGGTCGCCGATTTGCATCCGGCCAATTATGAATTGCGTTTGGGCATCCTGCAGGCCAAGGCCGAAAAAATCGGCTGCGCCGTTCCCGACAAGGTCATGGAATTCCTCGCCCACAAAATCGCGTCGAACGTGCGCGAGCTGGAAGGCGCGTTGAACCGCATTACCGCCCATGCCCAGTTGGTCGGCCGCACCATATCTTTGGAAATGACGCAGGAAATTCTGGCCGACATGCTGCGCGCGTCGGAACGCCGCATCACCATCGACGAGATCCAGAAAAAAGTCGCCGAACATTACAATGTGCGCGTTGCCGACATGCATTCGGCGCGGCGCGCCCGCGCCGTGGCCCGCCCGCGCCAGATCGCCATGTATCTGGCCAAACAGCTGACCCCGCGTTCGTTACCCGAAATCGGGCGTAAATTCGGCGGCCGCGACCACACCACGGTTATTCATGCCGTGCGCAAGATCGAAGAACTGGCCGCCTATGACGCGTCGTTCCGCGAGGATGTCGAGTTGCTGCGGCGGCTGTTGCAGAACTAGAGCCGGCATCTAGCCGTCTTCCCGCCGCAAAGAGGGTTTACTTCGCCGCCTGTTGCGCAATCGCGTCGGCCAGCAGACCGGCCGACACAGCGAAATAGGTCGAGCGGTTCCACCGCAACAATGCGTGCAAATTGTCGTAGGCGAGAAATGCCGGCCCGCCCGCCCCGTCGGGTTCCAACAGCGCGGCGCGGGTGGTGTCGCGCGGCAAAGGCGGGGCCGTAACGGCGCGCACGCCGCCGCCGACCCATTCGGACAGCATATGCGGCTTGTCGATGCCGGTTTCGGAAAAATCGATATCGCCGGGGGTGACTTCGCGGCCCCAGCCCTGCCCGCGCGTCCAGCCTTCGGCGGCAAGGTAATTGGCGATCGAGGCCATGACATCCTGCGGGTCGCCCCAGATATCGCGCCGCCCGTCATTGTCGCCGTCGGCGGCGTATTTCAGATAGGTGGTGGGCATAAACTGGCATTGCCCCATCGCGCCGGCCCACGACCCGCGCAATTGCGACGCGTCCATATGGTTTTGATCGAGGATGTGCAGCGCGGCGAATAATTCGTTGCGGAAAAAAGTAGCGCGACGGCCCTGCCACGCCAAGGTCGCCAGCGCGTTGACGGTTTCATAATTGCCCATATTGGCGCCGAAACTGCTTTCAAGCCCCCACAAGGCCACGATCATCTGCGGCGGCACGCCTGTGCGCGTGCTGATCGCCTGCAAGTCGGCGGCATATTGGCGCATGATTGCAGCGCCTTTTTTAACGCGCGCGGGCGTCACGATATGGCGCCGGTATACCGCGAAGGTGATCGTGCCTTCGGGTTGTTTCTGATCGAGCGCGATGACGCGTTCGTCGGGCCTGAAATTGTCCAGCGCGGCATGCACCGTGGCGGGCGACACGCCGTCGGCAATGGCCTGTTGTTCGGTTTTTTGCAGCCAGCTTTGTGGCGGCGCGGCCAGGGCGGGAAGCTCCTGCGGTTCCGTCGTGGCGCAGGCGGCAAGCAGCAGCAAGCCGGCTGCGGGCAAGAATCTCGACAAGAATTTCACGTCGTTCCGGGCCATAGCGCGTCGATCCTTCCCATCAGCCGATAAGCGGCAAGCCCGATATATTCGTGCATCGCCATCGTCAGCATATGCATTTGTTCGTCAAAACGGAAGGCCGGGCTGCGATCAAAATGCCCGTCGGTGAAATAACCCGTCGGCGCGGCGACAATGTCAAACCCGGCGCGGCGGAAACAACCGATGGCGCGCGGCATGTGCCACGCGCTGGTGACCAGAATCCAGACCTGTCCCGGTTCCGGATGCACGATAGCGGCGGTGAATTGCGCGTTTTCAAAGGTATTGCGCGATTTTTCTTCGAAAACCATCCGGCCGACTGGCACGCCCATGGCGGCAAGATTGGCGCGCGCAACATCGGCATCCACGATTTTGGCGCCGGGCCGCAATTCGGGCGATCCGCCGGAAAAAACCAGCCGGGCATCGGGATAACGCCGCGCCAGAAGCGCGAATTCGGCGTAGCGGCGCATGGAATCGAGCGCGACAAAGGGCGTGTTACGCGCCGCCGCGATTTTCGGCTTTTCATCGCCGCCGATGACGATCACGCCCGCGACATGGCCGGGCAGAACCTGCGCGGCAAAACGGTTTTCCAAAGGAACCAAGGCCCATTCGCCCACCGGCAGAATGGCGACGGCAAGGTAAAAACACGCAACCCCCACCGCCAGCCGCCGGCCCCACGCGCGCCGCGCCGGATGCGATGACGCCGCCAACACCAGCCCGACGGCCAGCAGGATCGCGCACAGGCTGCCGGGTTCGACAAATATCCAAAGAAATTTGGAAAGAAAGAAGGTCATGCCTTCTTAGTCTTCCATACCTATCGCCGCTTTGTACAGATCCAGCAATTCGTCGGTTTCGCGGCGTTTTTCGACTTCGATTTTACGCAGGCGCACGATCTGGCGGATAATTTTGGTGTCGAATCCGACGCCTTTGGCTTCGGCATAGACTTCCTTCAGGTCTTCGCCGACGGCCGCTTTATCTTCTTCCAGTTTTTCGATGCGCTGGATAAACGAGCGCAGTCTTTCCCCTGAAATGCCGCCGGTATTACTGGTTTCGTCATTGGACATGGGTATTTCCTTATATGCAATTCCCGAAATCGAGACAGGGCGCGATTTTTAAACCAGATGGCGTTGCGAATCTACCCCCAAATAATCACTCCCGCGCGCAAAGGCGATATGGTAATGATTCGTCGTTCAGAAAAGGATTTTCCATGCCCTATGTCATGCGCGATGAGAGCGGCAAAATCAACAAGGCCAGCGCCCGCACGCTGGTCGGCGGCGATCTGCTGCCGCACAATCACCCCGAAGTCGTCGAGTTCCTGAAAAAGCGCGGGCAAGACCCGTTACAGGTCGAAATCGCGCTGGGCGAATTGCGCCGCACCGACAATGAAATGGCGCGCGCAGTCGAAGACATCATTATGGTTTTGCTGAAAAAGAATTTGTTCAAGATGTCCGATCTGCCGAAACCGGTGCAGGACCGCATGGCGTTCCGCGTTAAACAGCGCGTCATTATTCAGGATATTTACGATCAGGCGTCGGGATCGCGGATGGGGTCATGACACCGGACTCTTCCGCCGCCGCCATTGTTATTCCCGCGCGTTACGCCTCGACGCGCTTTCCCGGAAAGCCGTTGCATAATATCGCCGGCCGGTCGATGCTGGAACGGGTGTGGCGCATTGCCCGCGCGGTGCGCGGCTGTTCCCGCGTCGTCATCGCCACCGACGATGCGCGTATCGCCGCCCATGCCGCGTCGTTCGGCGCGGAAAGCGTCATGACGCCCGCCGCCTGCGCCAACGGCACCGAACGCGTACAGGCCGCCGTCCGTGCCGCCGGCATTGCCGAAGACATTGTTTTGAATTTGCAGGGCGACGCCCTGCTGACGCCGCCATGGGTTTTGGAGGCGATGCTGGACGCCATGCGGGCCGCGCCCGATGCCGATATCGTGACGCCCGCGGTGCGGCTGGACGGCGCGGCATTGGATGCGTTTCGCGCGCACAAAGCCGTGTCGCCCGCCAGCGGGTGCACGGTCGTTTTCGACACACAGCATAACGCCCTGTATTTTTCTAAATCCGTCATTCCCTTTTTGCGCAACCCCGATGCGGCGGCGATATATCGCCATATCGGGTTATATGGCTATCGCCGGCGCGGGCTGGATCGCTATGTCACGCTGACGCCGACACCGCTGGAAACGGCGGAAGGGCTGGAGCAATTGCGCGCGCTGGAACATGGCATGAAAATCCGCATCGCCATTGTCGATTACAGGGGCCGCACCCACGGGTCGGTCGACGCGCCCGAAGATGTGCCCATTATCGAATCCATCATCGCGCGCGAAGGCGAGTTGGTATGACGCGTCTGATTCTGGCCCGCCACGGCAACACGTTCGCGCCCGAAGATAAACCCGTCTGGGTCGGCGCGCGCACGGATTTGCCGTTGGTTGACAAGGGTGTGGCGCAGGCGCGCGCGATCGGCGAGGCGCTGCGTCAGGCGGGCCTTGTTCCGTCGGTTTTGTCCTGCGGCCCGTTGCGGCGCACGCGGGAAACGGCGGCGATCATCATGGCGATCACCGGTTTCGATGCGGCGGCTTTGCGCATCGACGACCGGTTGCGCGAGATTGATTACGGCGCGTGGGAAGGCAAATCGACTGACGAAATTATCGCGACAGGCGGCGACGCCGAATTGGCGGGCTGGAACAAAAACGGCATTTTCCCACCCTCCCCCGGTTGGTCGCCCGACGAAGCGCAATTACGCGCCAATGCGGCGGCCATTTTGGGCGAGGCCACGCGCCTGTCCGGCGCGCAAACCGCAATGGCCATTTCCAGCAACGGCATATTGCGTTTTTTTGCCGCGCAGGCCGTCAATGCCGCCGCATTCCCCGACCGCAAGGTCGCGACGGGCCATGTCTGCGTGATGGAACACGGCGATGACGGATGGCATATCCGCCAATGGAACGCGCCGCCGGCCGTGCTGGCGCACATAACCTAAGCGTCTTTGTTCTTGACGATTCGACGCGGCCATGTAGCAATTATGGATTGTTCGCACGACGTCCGCCCCCCTTATTTTCATGGAGACGCCCGATGATTTCCCGCTTTTTGCCCCGTTTTTTGCTGGGCGTTCTGTCCGGCCTGATGATGACGCAAGGCCATGCCTTTGCCGATACCGCAGCCGCCGCGCCTATTAACGCGGGCGACACGGCGTGGATGCTGACATCGACCGCGCTGGTATTGCTGATGACCATTCCGGGGCTGGCGGTTTTTTACGGCGGCATGGTGCGCAAACATAATGTTCTGGCCACCGTGATGCAGAGCTTTGCCACCGCCTGTCTGGTCGCGGTGTTGTGGGTCGTCGTCGGATACAGTTTGGCCTTCACCAACGGCAACGCCTATATCGGGGATTTCAGCCGCGCCTTCCTGTCCAACATGGGATTCAACGACGCCTTCACATTGGGCGCGGGCACGGCGGGCGCGACGCCGACCACCATTCCCGAAGCGTTGTATATGATGTTTCAGATGACATTCGCCATTATCACGCCTGCGCTGATCGCAGGCGCGTTTTGCGACCGCATCAAATTTTCGTCGATGCTGGTGTTCATGGGGTTGTGGTCAATCATCGTTTACGCCCCCATCGCCCATTGGGTGTGGCACCCCAACGGTTTTCTGGCCAATGACGGCATCCTGGACTTCGCCGGCGGCACGGTCGTGCATATCAATGCCGGGGTCGCGGGGTTGATCGCCGCTTTGTTCATCGGCAAGCGGCTGCATGTCGAAGAAAATTTCGCGCCGCATAATCCGGCCTATAGCGTCGTCGGCGCGTCCTTGTTGTGGGTGGGCTGGTTCGGGTTCAATGCCGGTTCGGCGTTGGCCGCCAATGGCCGCGCCGCGATGGCGATGACCGTGACGATGATCGCCGCCGCCATAGCGGCGCTGACATGGATGGCGGTCGAATGGAAGATCAAGGGCAAGCCAAGCGTGCTGGGCATGATTACCGGCGCGATTTCGGGGCTGGTCGTCATTACGCCAGCGTCGGGTTTTGTCGACGCCACCGGGGCGTTGATTATCGGCGCGATCGGCGGGCCGGTGTGTTTTCTGTCGGCGGCGTTTTTCAAGGAAAAATTCCATCTTCTCGATGATAGCCTCGATTGCTTTGCCATCCACGGCGTCGGCGGGATTGTCGGCGCCATTCTGACCGGCGTGTTCGCCCGCGCCGCGATCAGCGGCGTAGCGTCGCAAGCGGGCGCGATTGACGGAAATCCGGGACAGATATTGGTTCAGCTTGAAGGTATCGGCTGGACGATGGCGTGGTGCGCCGTGGGCACGTTGGCCATTCTGTTCGTCGTTCATCGCACGATGGGTTTGCGCGTGCCCGAAGACGTCGAACGGCAAGGGCTGGACGTTGCGTTGCACGGCGAAGCCTTGCAGCGATAAAGCGGTTGGCCTAGAAACAGAAAGGGGCGCGGTTTTCCCGCGCCCCTTTTGTTATGGAGAAGTGAAATGCGCGGATATTTCGCCGTCGGGGCCGAGGGCATCAATAAAGGGTTTAATCTGGGCAATCTGGTGCGCACGTCGCACGCATTCGGCGCGAGTTTTTTCTTTACCGTCAACGCCACCGCCAATTATGCCGAAATTAAATCGACCGACACGTCGCATGCCGATATTCATTTGCCTTTTTATGCCTATAAAAATGCCGATGAATTCACGCTGCCCAAGGATTGTTCGTTGGTCGGGGTTGAATTGATCGACGACGCCGTCGACCTGCCCAGTTTCCGCCACCCGTTGCGCGCGGCCTATATTCTGGGCCCGGAAAAAGGCAGCCTGTCGCCGCAGATGGTGGCGCGGTGCGATCATGTCGTGAAGATCCCGACCAAATTCTGCGTCAATGTCGGCATTGCGGGCGCGTTGGTGATTTACGATCGCATGGTCAGTCTGGGCGGTTTTGCCGAACGGCCGGTGCGCGTCGGGGGCAAAGTCGTGCAGGTTAAGCGCGGGCGCGGGTAAAATCGGGGCCGAAACCAGACCAACATATTGATAAATATACGCTTATTTGTTTCTCAATCTTTGCGCATTTCCGTCACAATCGCGCCATAATGGAACGGTACCGTTGCGTTGAGTTTAGAGATCTGGTCTCTTTTCTCAAGCCCCACGCGAAGGGGCGTCTTCCAACAATGGAGGCCGATATGAAGAACAAGATGAAATTTGCGGCTGTTGCCGCGATGGTGGCGGCGCTGGCTGTCACGCCGTTGTCGCCCGCCAAAGCCGATGGATGGGGTCATGGGGGCTGGGGGCATGGCGGCTGGGGCCACGGCGGATGGGATCGTGGCGGATGGGGGCACGCAAACTATTTCCACGGCGACGATGATGGTGGCCGCTGGCATGGCGGCGGGTTGTTGTTCGGCGTTGCGGCGGCCAGTGCCGCGGCTTTAGGCATGGCGGCGACCATAGGCGATATCGGCGAACCGCCCCCTGCACGCGTTGTTTATGCCGCACCGGTTTATGCGCAACCTGTTTACGCGCAGCCGCGTGTTGTGGTTTATAACTATCCGCCCGCCTATGGTTATTCGGGTTATTATGCCTATTCACGATGACAGCAAGAATTTCCGACACAAAGATTCCCGATGCGCCCGCCGCGCCGCGCCGCGGCGGGCGTCCGTCGCGCGAACAGGCGGGCAAGATCGGGGATAAAATCCTGGACGCCGCCGCTTTCCTGTTTTTTCATGAAGGTTATGGCGCGACGAGCATCGAGGAAATCGCGCGGCGCGCGCGGGTTTCCAAGCGGACTTTCTACGCGCGTTTCGACGGCAAGCCGGATATTTTTCGCGCCGTGGTGCGCCGGATCGTTGCGCATGTCAGGCCGGCCGACATGGATGGCGTCAGCAATCTGTTCGCGGGCGATGATATCGACGCCGTTTTGCGCCGCGTCGCGCAGGTTATTTTGCACGGCGCCTTGTCGCCCGAAGCTTTGGCATTAAACCGCATCATTATCGCCGAAGCGTCGCGCTTTCCCGAACTGGCCATGATCGTAACCGAACAAGGCATGCGCGCAGAGGCCATCAGCCGCATTGCCGACGCGCTGCGGCACTGTCATGCCGACGCGCGGATAGACCCCGTTTTCGCCGCGGAGCAGTTTTTGCTGATGCTGATCACGGCGCCCCAACGCCGCGCCTATGGGTTGGGGGTGCCGATGACCAAGGATGAGATAGCGGCGTGGATCACAAATACCGTCGATTTGTTTCTGAACGGCGTCAGATAAAGAACCGGATCAGGCAAAAAGGCCGATTTGATGCGCGCCGTCATATATCATGCGCAGGGCGGTATACAGGACGATGGCCACGCCGACCAGCATGACCTTCGGAAACCGTTCCGACAGCCGCGCGATAGCGGTCGAAGCCGCGCCCATCAGCAGCACCGACAATGCAAGCCCAACAACAAGCGCGGCAGTATGGTCGCGGGCGACACCGGCGACGCCCAGCACATTGTCGAGCGACATCGAGACATCGGCGACGATGATCTGCCGAACCGCGGCCATCGTTCGGTGCGGCGGCGCGGAATGTTCGGAATTTTGATGCCGGCGATGCGCGTGATGGAATTCGCGCGCCATTTTCCACGCCACCCATGCCAGCAAAATGCCGCCCGCCAGCATCAACCCCGTGATGTGCAGCAATTGCACGGCAAAAAATGCCATCAGGATGCGCAGCACGGTCGCGACACCGATACCCGCCATCAGCGCGCGGTGACGCTGCCCGCGCGGCAGCGAAGCCACCGCCGCGCCGACCACCAGGGCGTTATCGGCCGCCAGCGAGAGGTCGATCAGGATGATCTGGGCGAGGTCGAGGAAAGCGGACAAAGCCAGCGCGCCGATCAGGCGTGTTCTTTAATCCAGGCCTGCAGCGCGGTTTTGGGCAACGCGCCGACCTTGGTGGCGACAAGATTGCCACCCTTGAACATCATCAGGGTCGGGATGCTGCGGATGCCGTATTTGCTGGGCGTCATCGGGTTGTTGTCGACGTCCATCTTGGCGATGACCACCTGACCTTGCATCTCGCCGGCCAGTTCTTCCAGAACCGGCCCGACCATTTTGCACGGGCCGCACCATTCGGCCCAGAAATCGACCAGCACGGGCTGGGCCGATTGCAGGACTTCGGCTTCAAAGGTTGCGTCGGTGACGGGTTTTGTGGCTGCGCCCATGGCGGTATCTCCTGATGTTTATCTTGATATGGCGGGTTATTTTACCCTTTCAAGGGTAACGCGCCAGATATTTATTTGGCGATAATCCCCAGTTTCAGCAGCCACCCCAGCGTGCGCCACAAAGCGGGCCGGTCGAGCGCGGGAAATTGCGTAAAAATACCGGCGATATCGGCGCCGCCTTGTTCGACGATGAACCCCAGAAGGGCCGCGATGCTGGCGGGCGCGACCAGACTGTCGGCCCCGTAGGTGTTAAGTTTATTGGCCCACAAAGCTTCCATCTGCGCCGCCGAAGCCGCCACCATAACGCGGTCGCTTTCGGCCAGCCGCGCGGCGGCATAGGATTCATACATCATATAAGGGTCGGGCAGCGTCGGCAGCGCCGACGCCCATACGCGTTTTTCATGCGGCGACAGGCGGCGGCGCACCGCCAGTTCCTGCCACAAATCTTCGTGCCGGCCGATGACCTGTTTCCAGCCATAGGTGGCATGAAGGCGCGCCCGCGCCTTGGCGATGATCGACGCGCGCAAATCCTTGTTCTGCGCCAGCTGCGCGATGCGATCCGCCGCCTGTTCGGCATCGACCGCGACGGTCAGCGCGGTTTTGGCCAGAAAACCGCCATAGACTTCACGCCCGTTCAGAACCTGCGCCGTCAAATCGAAACCGTTGCCGGGCGGCGGCTGGATCGTGCGGATCAGAAAACCGTCCTGACCGTCTGTGACGCTGTCGCGGTAACCGTCCCAGTCGCTGATGACGCGCGGCAGGCCGGCGGCCATCGCTTCGATCGGCGTCAGGCCGAAGCTTTCCTGACAATTATCGACCAGCGACAAAAAGATGTCGCCCGCCGCCCACAGCCCGTCGGGAAAGCGTTGATCGTCGGCGGCCACGAACGTGACGCGCGCGGCGGCGCACATCGCGGCGGCCAATTCCCGGAATTGAATATCGGCCTCGGCGGGCACGAAATAACCAAGCATGACAAGATGGATTTTTTTTCCTGTTTTTTCCGCCGCCAGTTCCGCCGCGCGGAACATCGCCAGCGGATGCGCCTTGATCGCCGCGCTGAGCCGCCCGACCCACAACAGAACAATTTCATCGTCGGCGATATTCAACGCGCGGCGTTGCGCGGCGCGTTTGTCGGGCGTCGCGCGGCGTTCGAATTTTTCTATATCGACGCCCAGCGGGATGACGGGCAATTGCACGGGGCATTTATAGGTCGCGCCAAAACGGCGGTGCAGGTAATCGGCGTAATGATCCCAAAAAGCGCGCACGGCATCACGCACCGCATGCGACGGACAGACGATGGCGTCGCCGGGTTCCGACGGCGCGAGGATATAATCCTGCAACACGTCGCCCGCTTCCGTGCCGCTGATGGCGTGGGCAAGGCCGCAGAAGGAAAAATTGCCGTAAAACTGGCGTTGCCACAATAAATTGCGCGTGTCGGGTTCGGGCCGGAACACGGTGGCCAGCGACGCCATATTGCGTTCGGGAAAGCGGCGGTCGAGCAAGGCCAGCCGTCGCGCATCGACGCCCGCCGTTGCCGCGATTTTCCGGATTTCGTCGCTTTCCTGCGCGTCGCCGATCAGAAAAGTCAGGGTTTCGCTGCGCGCGTGGCGCATATAGGCCGTGACCCAGTCCGCAATCGCGACCTGCAGGCCGAAGACTTCGCGTTCCGTGCCGGTCGGCGGTTTGATGGCGGTATAGTGGATGGCGATGGACATGGGGCAGAAAAAGGGGGCTGGGGGCTGGAAGCCAGAGGTTAGAGGGTTGGGAAAAGATAGAGAAGAGAAAAACAAGAATCATTGTTATAATGGAAATCGAATTTACCCAACCCCAGCAGCCAGCCCCATCTTTCATGGAATGGACCGACGAAGCTATTGTCCTTGCCGCCCGCCCGCACGGTGAAAATGCCGCGGTGGTGACATTGCTGACCGCCGCGCATGGGCGGCATGCGGGTTTGGTGCATGGCGGGCAAGGCCGCGCCGCGCGGCCCGTGTTGCAGCCCGGCAACCGCGTACAGGCGCAATGGCGCGCGCGCACGACCGACCAGCTGGGAACTTATACGCTCGATCTGGCAATGGCGACGGGGGCTTTATGGCTCGATGCGCCGGAAATAATCGCGCTGATTTCCAGCGCCTGCGCCGTGACCGAGGCCAGCCTGCCCGAACGCCAGCCGATGCCCGGCATTTATGCCGGGCTGGCGACGTTGCTGGCCTTGCGCGATGCCGATTTATGGGCGCCGGTTTACGTCAAATGGGAAATGAATTTGTTGCAGGCGTTGGGGTACGGGCTGGATTTGACCCAATGCGCCGCCGGCGGCGATGCCGACAATCTGGCCTATATCAGCCCGCGCACCGGACGCGCGGTGTCGCGCGAAGTTGGCGCGCCCTATCATGACAAATTATTCCCCCTGCCCGCCTTTTTGCTGGGCGGCGGGGCGTGGGATGCCGAGGATATCGCCCAAGGGCTGGACATGACCGCGCATTTCCTGTCGCGGCATGTTTTTGCCAATCCGCAGGCGCGCTATTTAATTCCGCAGGACGGCGATCTGCCGCTGGCGCGGCAACGGCTGGCGGGGTTTTATCGGAAAGCCACAGAAACAAACGATAATACCGCGGCCGAAGTCGCCTGATTTCCGGCGTTAACATAGATTTCCCGCCAAAAGCCTTTGCCCGAATCACTTTTGCTGATAACCACCCTTTATGACCAGAAACGCTTCCAGAACCACCCCGCCCGAACCGCCGCAGGATATTCTCGACAAGCCTTTGCGCGAGGCTTTGTCGGAACGGTATTTGTCCTATGCCCTGTCGACCATCATGCATCGCGCCCTGCCCGATGTGCGCGACGGCATGAAGCCCGTGCATCGCCGGTTGATGTATGCGATGCGCGAATTGAAGCTGGAACCCAATTTGCCGCCGAAAAAATCGGCGCGCGTGGTCGGCGACGTCATCGGTAAATTCCACCCGCACGGCGACACGGCGGTGTACGAGGCCATGGTGCGCATGGCGCAGGATTTCAGCCAGCGTTACCCGCTGGTCGAAGGACAGGGCAATTTCGGCAATATCGACGGCGATAATCCGGCGGCGATGCGTTATACCGAAGCGCGTTTGACCACCGTGGCCAAATTGCTGCTGGACGGCATCGACGAGGATGCGGTCGATTTCCGCGCCACCTATGACGGCAGCGGCGCGGAACCCGTGGTGTTGCCCGCGGCGTTCCCCAATTTGCTGGCCAACGGCACCAACGGCATCGCGGTCGGCATGGCGACCAGCATCCCGCCGCACAATGTCGCGGAAATATGCGACGCGCTGCGCCATTTGATTCACACGCCCAACGCGGGCATCGAAAAATTGGTCGGCTTTATGCCCGGCCCCGACTTCCCCACCGGCGGCATTCTGGTCGAACCGCGCGACGCCGTCATCAACGCCTATAAAACCGGCAAGGGATCGTTCCGTCTGCGCGCGCGCTGGCACAAGGAAGAATTGAAACAGGGCACGTGGCAGGTTGTCGTCACGGAAATTCCGTTTCAGGTGCAGAAATCGCGCCTGATCGAGAAAATGGCCGAATTGCTGCAGGCGCGCAAATTGCCGCTGCTGGACGATGTGCAGGACGAATCCGCCGACGACGTGCGCGTGGTGCTGACGCCGAAAAGCCGCAATGTCGACCCCGCCGTCTTGATGGAATCGGTGTTCCGGCAATGCGATCTGGAAGTGCGCATTTCGCTGAACATGAACGTGCTTGATAAAGACAGCGTGCCGCGCGTGATGGATTTGCGCGCCGTCCTGCGCGCCTATCTGGATCATCGGCAGGACGTTCTGATCCGCCGTTCGACATATCAATTGGCGCAGATCGAAGCGCGGCTGGAAGTGCTGGCGGGGTATCTGGCGGCCTATCTCAATCTCGACAAGGTCATCAAGATCATCCGCACCGAGGACGAGCCCAAGCCGGTTCTGATCAAGGCGTTCGACCTGACCGACGCGCAGGCCGAGGCCATTTTGAACATGCGGTTGCGGTCGTTGCGCAAGCTGGAAGAAATGGAAATCCGCGGCGAACAAAAATCGCTGTCGGAAAAACAGGCGGGATTGAAGAAGTTGCTGAAAAGCGAGGAACTGCGCTGGCAGCATATCGATGCCGAAATCGCCGAGTTGAAAAAAACATTCGGCAAAAATACGCCGCTGGGCAAACGCCGCACCGAGATCGGCGACGCGCCTGCCGAACTGGCCGTGCCGGTCGAAGCGGTGATCGAACGCGAAAACATCACGGTGGTGTGTTCGGCCAAGGGCTGGATCCGCGCGATGCGCGGTCACATCGCCGAAGACGCAGCGGCGCGCGGGGCGATCAAATACAAGGAAGGCGATGAGGAAGGGTTTGTCCTGAACGCCGAAACGACCGATAAGATTTTGCTGTTCGCCGGAAATGGACGGTTTTACACGCTGGCAGGGGATAAATTGCCGCCGGGTCGCGGGTTCGGCGAACCGGTGCGGTTGATGGTCGACCTGCCCGGCGATGCCGATATTCTGGGCATGGTTTTGTATAAGCCCGACCAGAAATTCATCGTGGCGTCGTCCGATGGCCGCGGGTTTGTCGTTAAAACCGACGATGTTCTGGCCCAGACCAAGAACGGCAAGCAAGTTCTGAATGTCGATGCGCCGGAAAAAGCCGTGGCTTTCGCCCCCGTGGCGGGCGACCATGTCGCCGTGATCGGCACCAATCGCAAATTGTTGGTATTTCCTGTCGCCGATCTGCCCGAAATGGGCCGCGGGCGCGGCGTGATGCTGCAAAAATACAGCGGCGGCGCGCTGTCCGACGTTAAAACTTTTGTTTTGAAAGAAGGTTTAACCTGGCAGGCGGGCGACCGCACCCGCACCGAAACCGATATTCGCCAATGGAAGGGCGAACGCGCGCAAACGGGCAAAATGGCCCCCAACGGGTTCAACCGGAGCAACAAGTTCCGGTAAGCCCGTTTATATCGGGGCGTTAGCGCGGCGAAGGATTCTTTGCGCCCGGTCGAGGCCCACGGCGAGCAGCAAAAGCAGGACAAGCCCAAATATTTCGATCGCCACGATCGCGCCCAAGCCCGGATGCAGCGTATCCCGGTAGATGTCGACTGCAATGGCGGCCAAAACGCCGGCGCAATAAACGGGCAGGCTGTGCCGCCCGCACAACGCGATACGGTTGGCCACGGTGCTTTTCCAGAAGGCCGCAGACGGCGGCAACAACCGGTATGCGACAACGGCCACGGCCACAAAATGCGCAATACGCAAAAAGGCAAGGTTGCGTTTGTCATATTCGGTGACAAAATCTTTGGGCAAAAGATGGTATGACGACCACGCAGGGATCTGCGTCCATGGCGCCGCGGCGATAAAAGACGCGCCAAGCATGGCGATCGAACATGCCAGGACATAGCGATTGCCGGCCCAACGCCCGGCCTGCGCCCGCATGGAAAAAACGAACGCGCCCAGCACAAATATGAATTGCCACGCCAGCGGGTTAAAAAACCATGTCGTGCCGTCGGGATAGTTGGGCATGCCGGCATGCGCCAGCCGCGCCCACAGCCACAGGCCGCCCGATGCCGCCAAAGCCAGCCACGGCGACAGGCGCAACAACAGCCATAACAACGGAAAGAAACCAATAAAGACAATGTAAATCGGCAAAATATCCATAAGATTGGGCAAGTAAGCGAGCCTGAACAGGCGGGCAAGGGCAACGCCCGTTTCGGTAAAAAAAGGCGTGAAATTCAACCGGTGCATCACAAGCGTGACGTCGGCATAGGGCTGTGCCGCCGCGAACAAAGCCGCCCCCGCAAAGACCAGAAGGATATGCGCGCAAAATAACTGCCATGTGCGCCGGGCAACCTTTAACATTCCGCACACAAAGCCCTGCCCCAGAAAAGAAGGGCTGAATGATAGAACGGCGTTAAAACCGGCGAGAAAAACAAAAATTTCGGCGGCGTCGGAAAAACCCCAATTATGCGGAGTAAACGCGCAAAAGAAGCCCGCAGGCACATGATCGACAAAAATCATCAGCAAAGCCAGGCCGCGCCAGAAATCCACCGCGACCAGGCGCGATTCCGGCCGCGCAAAAGCATCCGGCGCGGTTGCAATACGGGAAAAGGCCAGCCTCGCATTTTTCAACATTTGGTGGCCCGTTCCATGCCAGAGACTATCGGCGGTTGCGTCCCGATTATGGCGCAAATAGCGCGCACGTCCGTATCAATACGGGCTTTGGCCGTCAAGAGGCGCGGCGCGTGTAAAATTCCCGATTAAATTGAGTCCAAACTCAAAATTAATGGTTGCCTCTAGCATCCACCCCCAAAATGCCATAATCTTGCCCTTTGCTTGCGCAGGAGAGGAACCCCATGGACAAAGCCATTTTCACCCCAGCCGTGCGCTTTTTGGAAAAGGTCAGCGGCGTCGGGTTTTTCCTGGTTATCGCCAGCGTCATTTATTTCATCATCGGTTCCGTTGTCGGGCTGGTGCATGGCGACATGCTGGCCTGGACTTTTTGCGGCTCTGTCCACCATATTTTCGGCCCCGACTGGTGCGGTTATGCGCCGCACACCCCATGGGCATGGGGCGATCTGTTTGTGCATCGCTTCATCAACGCCGCACTGCCGTGGGTGATGATCGTCCTTGGCCTCGTCCTTCTGGCCGTCACCCTTCCTTTGATGAACGCGCTGGGTTACAAATATCAACGCCCCAATAATCAGGATTAAAATCAGGATTGATCATGGCCCAGATTACCGTTTATTCCGGCCCGAACTGCCCTTATTGCGACCGCGCCAAGATGTTGTTGAAGAAAAAAGGCGTGGCGTTTGAGGATATCAATGTGCGCACCGACGAGGCGAAGCTGGCCGAAATGATGGAAAAATCGGGCGGGCGACGCACCATTCCGCAAATTTTTATCGGCGGCAGGCATATCGGCGGTTGCGACGATTTATACGCGCTGGACGCGGCAGGCAAATTGGATCCCATACTTAAGGCATAAAAATGGCCGTGCGGCACATGGGGCGATGTCGGATGTGAAAGGCTTTGATTTCCCTTTCACCACATACGGACATGTTTGATGACCCAAAACACACTTACCGTCGCGTGCATACAAACCAACAGCACGCCCGACCTTGCCGCCAATCTTGATCGCGCGCGGCATTTCATCCGCGAAGCGCGTAAACGCGGCGCCGACTTTATCGCCCTGCCCGAAAATGTCAGCCTGATCGGCGCGGAACGCGACGCCCTGCTTGCCCAGTCACCGCGCGAGGAAGACCATCAGGCGGTGGCGTTTTTTCGCGCCGAGGCGCGCAAGACGGGCGCGTGGATTCTGGCCGGCAGCATTCCGGTTTCGGTAGGCGAAGACCGGCTGGCCAACCGCAGTTTTTTGTTTTCACCCAGGGGCGAGGTCGCGGCGCGGTATGACAAGATTCACATGTTCGACGCGACGTTAAGCGATACCGAAGTGTATCGCGAGTCGCGCAATTACCGTCCCGGCAGCAAAGCCGTGATCGCCGATACGCCGTGGGGCAAGATCGGCATGACCATTTGCTATGACCTGCGTTTTCCCCAGCTGCATCGCGCGCTGGCCAAGGCGGGTGCGTCGATTTTGACGATACCCGCCGCCTTTGTCGCCACGACGGGGCGTTTGCACTGGCATGTTTTAGTGCGGGCGCGCGCCATCGAAACCGGATGCTTTGTCATCGCACCCGGTCAATGCGGCATGCATAACGCGCAGCGGTTAAGCTATGGCCATTCGTTGATTGTCGCGCCAAACGGCCAGATTCTGGCCGAAGCAGGCGAACAGCCCGGCATCATCATGGCCGAGATCGATCTGGCCGACGTCGTCGAGGCGCGGCGCAAATTGCCCAATCTGACGCATGATTGCGCGTTCGATTGCCCGGAATAGCGGCGCAATAAAATCCTTGTTTTTCGGGGCGAAAGATAGGACAAAATCGTACCGTTTTTTGTTCATCTGTTCACAGTTCCATGTCGCCCGGACTTGCCGATCTTTGCCGCACCGCCCGCATGCCGGGCCTTATTTTCTATATGGCGTGGAGCGACATCCGCGCCCGCTATAAACGCAGCGTTTTAGGCCCGTTATGGATCACGCTGAGCACCGCCATCGGCGTCGTCGGCATGGGTTTTATCTGGAGCGCGCTGTTCAAGATAGACCGCACCACCTATATCCCCATGCTGACCGTCGGACTTATCCTGTGGCAGTTCATGTCGGCCTGCATTAATGAATCGACAACCGCCTTTACCCGTCAGGCCAATATCATCCGCAACCTGAACCTGCCTTTGTCACTGTATCCGGCGCAGCTTGTCTTGCGTCATGTTTTGAATCTTGCCCATAACATTCCGTTGTTTTTCATCGTCGCGCTTATTCTGGGCGTGCATTTCAACGCCCATATGTTGATGGCCGCCCCTGCATTGCTGCTGGTCGTTTTAAATCTTTACTGGATGTCGCTTCTGATCGGCACGCTGGGCGCGCGATTCCGCGATCTGGAATATCTGGTGTCGATGGTCATGCCGTTGATTATGTTCATGAGCCCCGTGATGTACCGGCCGGGCGCGTTGCCGTCGTTCGGCAAATATATGTGGTTCAATCCGTTGGCCGATATGATCGAGATCGTCCGCTATCCCTTGCTGGGGACGCCGACGCCGATGTTTATCTATGCCATCAATATCGGCATGCTGGCGATCGGCGGCGCGCTAACCTTCGCGCTGTTCAACGCCAAGCGCAACCGCATCGCGTTCTGGGTATGACATGACAGCTTTGTTGACATTCGACGACGTCACCATTCAGTACCCGATTTACAACAGCCGCAATATGTCGTTGCGCAACCAGTTGATCCGCATCGGCACGGGCGGGCGCATCGAAACCGAGGCCGGCCATGTGCAGATCGTGACCGCGTTGCGCGGCGCCACATTCGAGATCAGGCAAGGTGACGCCGTCGGGTTGATCGGCCATAACGGCGCAGGCAAAAGCACATTATTACGCACAATGGCCGGGGTTTATACCCCCATGCACGGGCGCATCACACGGCAGGGGCGCGTCGCCACGATGCTCGACCTCGGCGCGGGCATGGATCCGGATCTGTCCGGCTATGAAAACATCACGCGCATGTCGATGTTGCTGGGGTTGAAAAAGGCCGAGATCGCCGCCAATCTGGCCGATATCGAAGCCTTCACTGAATTGGGCAACTTCCTGCAATTGCCGGTGCGCACCTATTCCGCGGGCATGACGACGCGGCTTTTGTTCGCGGTGGCGACATCGACAAAACCCGATATTCTTTTGGTGGATGAAATGTTCGGCACCGGCGATGCCGAATTCCAGCATAAAGCCAAGGCGCGCATGGAAAACCTGTTGCAGTCGGTAGGTATTTTCGTTTTCGCATCGCACAGCATGGAAACGGTTTTGCAGTACTGCAACCGCTTCTTCTTCCTTGAACATGGGACGATCAAGGAAATCGGGCGCGAGGACATTAAGGCGGGCTAAGCTTACCAGCCTCCGGCAGGACGGCTTACCTTTTCACAGGTGTTTTGCCGCAACTTGAGGTATAAAGACGCCATGCAGGGCGAGACACGTTATATTCAGCTTATCTTTTTCGACGCCGGAGGCGGGCATCGCGCCGCGGCGGAAGCGCTGAGCGCGGTTTTGGCCGACCGGCATCCGCGATGGCGCGTCGAGATCGTCAATTTGCAGGAAGTTTTGAAATCCGCCGATCCTTTGTTCATCCTGACCGGCAAGCCGGCGCAGGATTATTATAATGCCGCGTTGAAAATGGGTCTGACTTATGGGTCGCGGCCTTTCCTGCGCGGTATGCAAAGCCTGATCACATTATGCGCGTCGCGCATCGAGGAAGTGTTGCGCGAACACTGGGCAAACAGCGGCGATATCGACGCCGTGGTGTCGCTGATCCCCAATTTCAATCGCGTGATGTTCCGGTCGTTGCGCGCGGTTTGCCCGCACACGCCCTATGTCACGATCATGACCGATATGGCGGATTCGCCGCCGCATTTCTGGCAGGAAGAACAGGATCAATATATCATTTGCGGCACGGCGCTGGCGGCCAGGCAGGCCCGCGAAACCGGATGGTATCGCCCCGAGCGCATTTTTGAAACGTCCGGCATGATTTTGCGGCCGTCCTTCTACCAAAACACCGCCACGATAACGCGCGGCGATTTGGGGCTGGCCGGGGACAAAATGACGGCGATCATCATGTTCGGCGGATACGGGTCGAAAGACGCCAAATTGATTGTCGAAAAACTGGCGAAAGCAAAGCCCGACATTCAAAGCATCGTCATGTGCGGCCGCAACGACGAATTGCGCGCCGCGTTGCAGCACGTGCCGTCCTGCCACGCCGTCGGGTACACGCGCGATGTCGCGGCCTATATGCGGCTGGCGGATTTTTTCATCGGCAAGCCCGGCCCCGGCAGCATCAGCGAAGCGTGGCATATGGGTTTGCCCGTCATCGTCGAACGCAACGCGGCGACGATGATCCAGGAACGCCCCAATGTCGCAGTGATCGAACAGACGGGAACGGGCGTCGCCGTGGGCAGTTTCCGGTCCATCGCGCGTACGCTGCGCGCGATAATCGCCGACGGGCGACTGGATGCGATGCGCGCCAACGTCGCGCGTTTGGACAATCGCGCCGTGTTTGAAATTCCCGATATCTTGAATCACATCATGGCGCAACCGGCCGACACGGCGCAGATCGTGCCGTTGAAACCGCGGCGGCGCAGAATCGTGCGTCTGGCGCGGCGATGGGCTGGGCGGCGGAAACGCAAATCAGCGTGAAACGGTTTCCATCAAAGCCAGCAACCCGCGCAACAGGTCGAGAGGCGTCGGCGGGCAGCCTTTGATATGCAGATCGACCGGCACGATGTCTTTGACGCTGCCGGCGCAGGCGTAGGAACCCGCGAACACACCGCCGGTACAGGCGCAATCGCCGACGGCCACGACCCATTTGGGGTCGGGCGTGACGTCATAGGCACGTTGCAGCGCGAATTTCATATTTTCGGTGACCGGCCCCGTCACCAGCAAAACATCGGCATGTTTGGGTGACGCCGTGAATTTAATGCCGAAACGTTCGACATCGTAAATGGCGTTGTTAATGGCGTGAATTTCCAATTCGCACCCGTTGCACGACCCGGCATCGACTTCGCGAATGGCCAGCGAATGGCCCAGTAATTGCCGCGACCGTTCGTTGACGGCGCGCGCCAGCTCGGCCAAAGCCGCGTCGTCGGGTTTGGGGGCGGGAATGGTGACGGCGGGCGTCACCAGCGATTTGAGCATCATGTCTTTCATAGATCATGCCCCGCATAGGAACAGTTGAAGGATTTATTACACAGCGGAAAATCCGCGATGATGTTGTTTTCGATCGACGCTTCGAGCAGCGGCCATTGAAACCACGACGCATCGCGCGGATGGCAACGCGCGATGTTGCCGTCGGCGCCGAGGCGCAGCCACACCAACACATCGCCGCGAAACGCTTCGACCACGCCGATGCCTTCGCCAGCCGTTGTCGCGGCGACAGGCGCGCAAAGAGCGCCCGCAGGCATCGCGTCGAGAAGTTGCGCGATCATCGCGAAGCTTTGCGCGATTTCGATACGCCGGATCCACAACCGCGCATTGACATCGCCGGTATGCAGCACCGGCATGTCGAAATTCAATGTGTCATAAGGCGCATAGGGCAGATTTTTGCGCGCGTCGAAAGCGCGGCCCGACGCGCGGCCGACATAACCGCCCGCGCCGAAACGGTCGACCAGTTTGCGCGATACATGACCGGTGTTGTTCGTGCGGTCCTTCAGCGACGCGGCATCGTCGTATATGCGCATCAATTTATCGAAGCGTTTTTCGGCCGCGGCCATCCACGCGCGCACTTTATCCGCGCCCGCCGCATCGATATCCGCCGTCACCCCGCCGGGCACGATGACATCCATCATCAAACGGTGTCCGAACAGGGCGTGGCACAGTTGCAGCGTTTCTTCGCGCAAAATGCCGGTATGCGCCAGCATAAAGGCAAAGGCCGCGTCGTTGCAGATCGCGCCGACATCGCCGAAATGGTTGGCGATGCGTTCCAGTTCGGCCATCAGGGCGCGCAGATAAAGCGCGCGCGGCGGCGCAACCGTGCCGGTCGCCTGTTCGACGGCCCGGGCATAGGCAAAGGCATAGGCCACCGTGCTGTCGCCCGAAATGCGGCCCGCCAGTTTGGCGCCGCGCGCGATATCCGCGCCGATAAACAGTTTTTCAATGCCTTTGTGGACATAGCCCAGTTTTTCTTCGAGCCGCACCACCGCTTCGCCATTGGCGGAAAAACGGAAATGGCCGGGTTCGATGATGCCGGCGTGAATGGGGCCGACGGGGACTTCGTGCAGCCCTTCGCCGTCGACCGGTAAAAACGCGTAATCGGCCACGGCGGTGGCAACATCGCCGCGCGGCGCGGGCTGGACGGCCAGCGGCTGCGCCTGTCGCCATTTGCCGTGGTCGAGCCAGGCGCGGGTATCGACGGCGCCCTCGGCGCGCAGCCCGTGCATATCCATAATCGTGCGTTCCAGCCGCGCGGCGGGCGCATGTTTGCGCGCGACCGACGGAAACACGCCATCCGGCGCGGGCAATGTCGCCACGGCCAGTTTGTGCGTGGCGTTTTCATAAATGGCCATATGGATTTCAGCACCCGCCGCCGGATTGTCCAGATGGCTGTCGGCCCACAGACCGAACAGGCTGTGCGTACCCGCCGCAAAAGCGTCGGCGCATTTGTTCCATGTCGCGGCATCGACGATATAGCGCGGCCACGGCTTGGTCGAAACGGGTTGGGTGGAAAAAAACATGAAAGCCCCCTTATTTCAGCAAGGCTGAAACCTGCCCGAACCAGCGCAAAAGCGGTTCAGGCAGAAAAATGCCCGCCGTCAGCACCAGCGCGAAATGCGCCAGAAACGGCAAAGGCGACGCATAGGTTTTGTGGTTTTCCGGCGTCGGTTCGCCGAACAACACATCCTGAAGCCGCATCAGCATCGCGCCGAACGCGACCACCAGCCCCAGCACCAGCAAAACGGCCAGCGCGGGTTCGCGCGCGAAGGTCGTGGTGACCAGCAGGAATTCGCTCATGAACACGCCAAAGGGTGGCAGGCCGGAAATGGCCAACACGCCAAGCGCAAGCCCCCAGGCCAGCATCGGGTTGCTGACGCTCAGGCCGCGAATGCCTGCGAATTTCTGCGTGCCTTTGGTTTGCGCGATATGGCCGACGGCAAAGAAAATGCCGGATTTTGTCAGGCTGTGCATCGTCATATGCAACAACCCCGCCAGATTGGCCAGCGGCCCGCCCATGCCGAACGCAAAGGTAATGATGCCCATATGCTCGATCGAGGAATAGGCGAAAAAGCGTTTGATGTCGCGCCGCCGGTACAACATGAACGCCGCGAACAACAGCGAAGACAATCCCATGACCATCAAAATCGGCCCCGGATGCAAGGGCGCGGTGCTGGCCGACAGCACGATTTTGACGCGCAGCAAGGCGTACAAAGCGACATTGAGCAACAACCCCGACAGCACCGCAGAAACCGGCGTCGGCCCTTCGGCATGGGCGTCGGGCAACCACGCATGCAAAGGCGCAAGCCCGACCTTGGTGCCGTACCCGACAAGGCAGAAAATGAAAGCGAGGCTGAGCAGCGGCGCGTCGAGCGACGGCGCGGCGGCGACCAGACGGCTCCACGCCATCGACGGCAGGCCTTCGCCCAATACTTTCTGGGCCGCGAGATAAATCAGAATCGTGCCGAAGAACGCCAGGCTGATGCCGACGCTGGCGAGGATGAAATATTTCCACGCCGCTTCGATCGCCGCTTCGGTGCGGTAAATGCCGACCATCAACACGGTGACCAAAGTGGCGACTTCCAGCCCGACCCACATCAGGCCCATATTGTTGGCGATGAGCGACAGATTCATCGCCCCCATCATGACCTGAAACATCGAATGGTAGAAACGCAGCATGCGCGGCGTCAGGCGTTTGTCTTCCAGTTCGTGGCGGATATAGCTGGCGCTGAACAGGCTGGTGGTAAAGCCGACAAAGGTATTGAGAACGAGAAGATAGATATTAAAATCGTCGACGATGAAAATGTCGTTGAGCGGGCGCGGCGTCCAGAATAAAGCAACCCCGGCCACAAACGTCAGGAACGACGCCAGAACGTTCAGCCACGCCGACGTGCGATAGCCGCGCATGACGGCCAAAAGCAAGGCGGCAACAGCCGGAATGGCGACGGTATAGACCGCGCTGGAAACCGTGCTTAATTCAACCATTGTTTCTTTCTCCCCGGAAACGGTCAAGCGCGTTGACATCGACCGTATCGAAACGTTCGCGAATGCGGAAAATGAATGTGCCGAACACGAACAAGGCGATCAGGATGGAAAAAGCGACGCTGATTTCGACCACCAACGGCATGCCGCTGGCCCCGGTTGCGGCCAGCACCAGCCCGTTTTCCATCGACATGAATCCGACGATCTGGCTGACCGCGTTGTGGCGGCTGATCATCATCAAAAAGCCCAGCAGCATGACCGACAAAGCGAAGGCCAGATCTTCGCGCGTGAAGGCCGAGGCATCCATTGTCACCGGCGTCATGACCAGAATGGCCAGCGCGACCAGCGCGACGCCCGACAACAGCAACCGCCCCATGCCGACGACTTCGTCGATTTCGTGGTGGATCTTCAGCTTGCGCGTGATGCGGCGCAATGCGGCGGGAATAACGCCCGCCTTGACCGTCAGCGCGATAAAAGCGGTGATATAGAGATGCGGCGCGTTCTGGATATGCGCCTGCCAGGCCACGGCGAAGGCCAGCACGGCCGCCTGAATAGCGAAGATGTCGAGCAGGCTCGACAACCGGCGCTGATACAAAAGCATAAAACTGATGACAACCATGCCGCCGGCAAGGAAATGCGAAATATCGAACCCAAGCGTATTCATGTCAATTCACCCCCGCCGCCGCGACGAAATGCAGCAACAGCGCCAACAGCCCCAGCACCAGACCGACGCCCAGAAATTCGCCGACGCGGAAGACGCGCATTTTAGCCACGCTGGTTTCGCCAACCGCCAACGCCGCCGCGCCCAACAGTAATTTACCGACATACAATGCCGCCCCCGCCGCCATTGTCGCCACGGTGCGGTCGGACGTCACCATACCGAACGGCACGAACAGGCAGGAGAAAATCGACATGTAAAGCACAAGCTTTAAAAACGCCGCCGCTTCGATCATCGCCAGATGGCGGCCCGAATATTCCAGAACCATCGCTTCGTGAACCATCGTCAGTTCCAGATGCGTTGACGGGTTGTCAACGGGAATGCGCGCATTTTCAGCCAGCAGCACGATGATGTAGGACACCAGAGCCAGCGCCAGTGAAATGTGCAACGCCGCCGGATGCGCAATCAGATATCCGGCAATCGACGACAACTGCGTCGTGCCCGCTTCCAGCGCCAGCGCGAACATCACCATCAGCATGGCCGGTTCGGCGAAGCTGGAAATCATCATTTCGCGCGACGCGCCCAGACCGCCGAAGCCGGTTCCGATATCCATGCCCGCCAGCGCCAGCGCGAAACGCGCCGCCGCCAGCAAACCGACGATGACGATCAGATCCGCCGCCCAGTTGAAACCCAGCCCCGTGGCGAAAGTCGGCACCAAGGCCGCCGCCACCCATGTCAGCGCGAACAGGGCATAGGGCGCGGCGTGATAAAGCCACGACGCGTTGGGCGCGGGCACCGTTTCCTTGCGCATCAATTTCCACAAATCGTAATAGGGTTGCAGCACCGACGCGCCGCGGCGGCGCAACAACCGCGCCTTGACCTTGCGCACGACGCCGGTGACCAACGGCGCGACAAGGACGACCAGAAACATCTGCGCCAGTTGCGCGACAAGGTTGGAGTTCAGGAATGCCATAACGCCACCACGACCAGAAGGATAATCAACGCCGCGAACATCAGAACCAGATAGCGGCGGATCGAAAAGCCCTGCACGGCATTGACTTTGTCGGCCACAATCCACACGGCTTTGGTCACCGGCACATACAGCCGGTTCCATAACAGGTCGACCATGGGAACCTTGATCGACGCGGCGCGCATCTCGTCCGGCGCCGGCATATCAATATCTTCGCGCGCGCGGAACAGCACGGAACCGAAAATGCGGCGGATCGGCTGGGCGAAGCTCGACGCCGTATATTGCGCGATCGGGTTGGCATAGGGAAAACCGCAATCCCAGATGGGCGCAGGGCGGGTGCGGCGCGACGCGAACATATGAATGATCCATGCCGTCAGCGATCCCGACGACAGGATAAAGAACAGCAGCAAGGGCGCGTTATAGGAACTACGCGCGGCGTCGAACGGCGTCAGCGACAACAAGGCCGGGCCGGTTTGTTGATCGGGCAACGCGCCCCCCGTCAAGGTCTGCACCAAGGGAGCCAGAACAGTTGCCAACGGCGCGGCCACAAGTCCGGCGACGACGCACAGAACCGCCAGACCGCCCATCGCGGCGCGCGAAAAACCATCGGCTTCGTGAGCGTGGCCGGCTTCGGCGCTGCGCGCGCGCCCCAGAAAGGCAATGCCGAAGAAGCGCACGAAACCCGACGCCGCCAAAGCCGCCGCCAGCACCAGCAGAATACCCACCGCCGGTACAAGGAAATGCATGATCGATTGCGGCAGCGCGGGGCTGGCCAGCACGGATTGGAAAATCATCCATTCCGACACAAAGCCGTTGAGCGGCGGCAAGGCCGCAGCGGCGGCGCAGGCGACCAGAACCATCACCGCGGTCGCGGGCATGCGGTGAATAAGCCCGCCCATTTTTTCGATGTCGCGCGTACCCATAGCATGATCGACCGCGCCCGCCCCCATGAACAGCAAATTCTTGAATAAAGAGTGGTTGAAGACATGCAACAATGCCGCCGTCATCGCCACCGCGGCCGCCACGGGCATTGCGCTGGCGCGAAAAGCCAAGGCCAGTCCCAGCGCGGCGAGGATGAATCCGATATTTTCCACCGTCGAATAGGCCAGCAATTTTTTAATGTCGCGCTGCATCAACGCATACAGGATGCCAAAAGCCGCCGTCACACCGCCCAGCACCAGCATCGGAACCGACCAGCCCCACGCCACGGCATGCGCGCCGCTGCCGCACAAGTCGAAAATGACGCGGATCAAGGCATAAATCGCCACTTTGGTCATCACGCCGCTCATCAAACCAGACACATGGCTGGGCGCGGCGGGGTGCGCCTGCGGCAGCCAGACATGCAGCGGCATGACGCCCGCCTTCGACCCTGCGCCGATCAATACCATCGCCACCGCGACGCCGACGACCCACCCTGGATGCGCCGCCGCACGGATGGCGTCGAAGCCGTAATCGCCGCCCGCGCCCGCCAGAACGCCGAACGCAAACAACAAGGCCGCCGTGCCGGCATTGGCCATAAGCAAATAGATATAGGCGGCGGCGCGGTTGGCGGCTTCGCGGTGGTTCGACACCACCATCGCCCACGACGTCAGCGACATAAATTCCCACGCCACCAGAAAGGTAAAGGCGTCGTCGGCCAGCAGCACCAGATTCATACCCGCGATGAAGGCCGGAAAGAACGGCAGCACGCGCATCGGTTCGCGTTCGCCGCGCCCGTATCCGATGCCGTACAGGCTGGCCAGCGCG
This sequence comes from Alphaproteobacteria bacterium, assembly GCA_028866275.1. GTDB lineage: Bacteria > Pseudomonadota > Alphaproteobacteria > UBA9219 > UBA9219 > CAIXLI01. The sequence goes on along the minus strand of JAGWIK010000001.1, from coordinate 46,221 downwards.
CCACCCAGATTGACGACGACGCCGAACGCGGCCGATAACAGGTCAAGCCGCAGATGCACGCCGACATGGGGAAGGCCGAAAGGAAGCGCGCATTTTTCCGCCGGCATAACGCCGACCAACGACATCGCATCCGCGCCCAGCAGGGCGAGACAGGCCAACAAGGCGAGGGGATAGACGAAACCGGAACCTTTGCGTCCGGACGCCGCAGCCGCAACGGCCAGAACCAGCAACGCGCCTATACCCTGCAACATGAACGGCAACATCTTTTATTCCCCGGAAATATCCGCTTCTCGCGTGGGCTTGTATCACTTATCGCCGGATTTGCAAGCACCGGGTGAATTTTATAAGATCGCCAATATAGGACGATTTCCGTCGGAATAGCGCGGCGCGGGGCGCGGACGCCTTGCCTTCCCCCTGCCCCGCCCCTATATAGGCCTGTCGCAATAAAGGTTATGGAACAATGGCCAAGAAAGATTATTACGAGCTTCTGGGCGCAGCGCGCGGAGCGTCGGCCGACGAGCTGAAAAAAGCCTATCGCAAGCTGGCGATGCAATATCACCCCGACCGCAATCCCGGCAATCACGAAGCCGAGCATAAATTCAAGGAAATCAACGAAGCCTATGACGTCTTGCGCGACGACCAGCGGCGCGCCGCCTATGACCGTTTCGGCCATGCCGCGTTCGAACAGGGCGGCGGCGGCGGTTTCGGCGGTTTCGAATTCGGCGCGGGTTTTTCCGACATTTTCGACGAAATGTTCGGCGAGATTCTGGGCGGCGGGCGGCGGCAATCGGCGCAACAGGGCGCGCAACGCGGCGCGGATTTGCGTTACGATCTCGACATCACGCTGGAAGAAGCCTTTACGGGCGCCACAAAACGCATCGATATTGTCAATTCGGCCACATGCGACGATTGCAAAGGCTCTGGCGCGGCGGCGGGCACATCGCCGGTCGAATGCGGCATGTGCAAAGGCCATGGCCGCGTACGGGCGCAACAAGGATTCTTCACAGTCGAACGCACCTGCCCCACCTGTCAGGGCGCGGGGCGCGTTATCCAGAACCCGTGCAAGAAATGCGGCGGTTTGGGGCGCGTGCGGCAACAACGCACGCTGGACGTCGAAATCCCGGCGGGGGTCGAGGACGGCATGCGCATTCGTTTGGCGGGCGAAGGCGAAGCCGGCGCGCGCGGCGGCCATGCCGGTGATTTATATGTGATATTGGGCGTGGCGCAGCACCCCGTGTTCCAACGCGACGGCGCGAATTTATATTGCCGCGTGCCGGTGGCCATGACTGTGGCGGCTCTGGGCGGCACGATCGAAGTCCCCGTCATCGACGGCGAAACGGCGGAAGTCAAAATCGACCAGGGCACGCAATCGGGCCATCGCGCACGGTTGCGGCACAAGGGTATGTCTGTTCTGCGGTCGAACAATCGCGGCGATTTATACGTCGAAATTGCGGTCGAAACGCCGGTACATATGACCAAACGGCAAAAAGAATTGCTGGCGGAATTCGCCGCCGAGGCCGATGCCCATAAAACCCACCCCGAAAGCGAATCCTTCCTGTCGCGCGTCAAGGAAGCCTTGGGCAAGAGATAACCCAACCCATTTTATGGGCGCGAAACCGGCTGGCGGCAGTGCCGGATCGCGTTTACTGCACCGACCCCTTGCTGCCGACAACCGTCCATGTGCCGCCGACATTGTTGATGGTTTCGACGCGGCCGATGCCCGGCAACGTATCGCCGACCTGCAGATGTTTCAAATCAACCGATGTCGGGTCTGTCGCCACCCAGGCCTGGCCGGGGCTGGCGGCGCGCAACACCCATTTGGTCGTCACGGTTTTTTTTGCCATGGCCGATTTTGTTCTTTCGTGGCGGGCTTTGGCGACATGGCGGTGTGTGGATGCGGTGTGCGTCACATGGTGGTGCGTATGATGCGCAGCAGGCCCGACCGGCGCGACGTGGCGTTCGGCAACATTTTCCGTGCCCAGCGACAAGGGCATGTTTGATGCGTCGGCGGCGGCGTTATGTCCGGCGTCGACGGTTTTGCTGATCTGGCCGAGTTGTTGCGTGATCTGGTCGAGCGTCGATTGCAGATTGTTCATGCGTGCGGTCAATGCATCGATGCGCGCCTGATCGGAAGGCGAGGCCGCAGGAACCGACGCCGCAGGCGCCGGCATCGCAGCCGTTGTCGCGGCAGGCGGCACGGCAGCGGCATCGACGGGTTTTTCGACCGATTTCTCCACAGGCGTCGCCGATGGCGGCACGGACGGTGCCACATTCGCCATCTTGTCAGGCGCGACGGACGTTTCAGGTGCTGCGGCGGGCGCAGCAGCCACAGGGACGGAGGTCGCAGGAACGGGCGCCACAGGCGCGGGGGCCATTGCAGACGGCGCGGCATTTTGCGTTGGCGTCACCGGTTCGACGGGTTGCGCGGCGGGCGTTGCGGCCTGAGGCGCGGCAGACGCTTGCGTCGCCGGATTGACGGCGACAGGCACGAAAGGCTGCGCGGCCGTCATGGATGGCGGTGCGGGTGCCGTATTCGAAGAAAATTGCCACCACGCCACACCGCCCAGCGCTGCAACCCCCACAATCGCCGCGGCGATCGGCAGGATGGGCGAACGGCCTTTGGTCTCGGCAACGGCTTCGACTTCTTCGCTATGTTCCGCAGTCGCGCTGTGTTCATCGGCGAATTCGTAATCGGACGGGGCTTCATGCACTTCCGCATGTTCGGCATCGGTTTCCGATTCGTGAGATTCAAAGGTGTCGTTCATCTGGCAGCTCCTGGGGGTCGAACCCGATTAGAAGGCAAGGCACTGTGTGAAAAGAGAGGCAAACCGGCGAGGCCGCAATATTAGGCGACACGCCACCGAATCTCAACATGGCAATATAAAGCGCGGCGGATGCGCGCCGGTTACTGCCCCGTCGTAAACTGGCTGTACCCGTTGTAGGGCGACAAATACCCCGGCGTCGTGGTGCGCGTCACGCCGGTATTCGTATAGCCATAAGCGGGGTTGTTGTAATTGGGATAGGGCGAACCGGATGCCGTTCCGGTGGCGCCGGCGGCGCCGTATGGATTGGCGCCATAGGGGTTGGCACCATAGGGATTGGCGGCGGCATTGCCGTAACCCGTAACGGTCGCGCCCGGGTAAAGCCCGGCATTGGTCTGGGTCGCACTGACCGGCGTGGTGGCAACATCGACATCGTAAACCGGCGCGGTAAAGAACAGGCCCATCGGCGTGCCCGCGGCGACACGAACCAATGGCTTGGTCAGGTTGGCCTGATTCTGGAAAAACTGGCCCATGGTGTTGGCGGCCTGCCCCATGCCGTTATACAAACCCTGCTTGAAGCCATTGCCCGTCGTGTTGGCAATCGTCGTCGTGCCGTTGGTGGTGATCGAGGATGTGCCTTGTCCCAACGCCTCCCCCATGCCCTGCAGGAATCCGGCAGCGGCGGGCAAAACAACCCGAACCAGATAACGATCGTCAACCTCGGTCGCCATGCCGCCCAGCGTCGTATTGGGATCGAGCGCGATGGCGTCGATCTTGTAATCCCTGCCATTCTTGTCGGCGATGCTGAACTTTAACACCAGATATTCGTCATACCCCTGCGAAACCTGGAACGAGCCGATGGCGCGCGCGCCGGACAAGGGGCCGGAAACGATTTGCGCGAGAATAGGCCCGGGCACATCGGAATTGGCTTCGGTCAACATTTGCGCATAGCTGACCGTTCCCGCCGACACCAGAATCTTTTTCTGTTCGGTGGCCGTCGCGGCGGCAGGCGTCGCGGCCGTCGCCGCCGCTTCGGCCTTGGCCGCCGCGGCGTCTTCGGCTTTAACCTGTTCGGGGCTCGTCACCGTGACGTCCTTCATGCCTTTGGGGGCCCAGCTGTCCATCAATTGCTGCATCTGGCGTTGCATCGCTTCGGCCAGCGTGTTGTCGAAATTCTGGTTCTGCTGTTGCTGCTGAACCTGCTGTTGCTGCTGCACCTGCTGCACCTGCTGTTGCTGCACCTGCTGCTTCAACTGCTCGGTTTCGGCGCGCAATTCGTTCAGCGCGGCGTCTTTGTCGTTGCCCATATTGCCGACATCCGCCGTCTGGCCGATCGGCGTGGGAATAGCGCTGCCGCCATTGGCGATGGCTTGGGCCGATCGTTCCTGATTGGCCATTTCGGTTTGTTGGCGCATATAAGGCGACACCGCCCCGCCGGGGGCTTCCTTAATGCCGGGGGGGCGCGCCAGATGGGCTATATCGTTGCCGCTGTTGCTGCTGCCGCCGAGAAAATTAAATGCCGCAATGCCGACGACGAAGACGGCAAAAATCAGCATCATCAGCTTGAAGACAGGCTGGGTCTTCCACGCCGACGTCAAACGCCCGGTGACGCCGCCCGGCGCAGCGCCTTCGTCGCCCACGCCGATTTCATGTTCGTTGAAATCGTCGCCGCCATCGTGTTCGTGAAATTCATTTGTCATGTTGGACGTCCCGCGAAATTTGGGCGCGCACCATTGCGCCGTTGTCGGACAGTAAAAGAACAGGCGCATCGCCGATTTCATAAACCGTCATGCCATCGTCGGAAGATTCGCTGGCGTTCCATGCCGGCGACAGCAGGGTCAAAGGCGTCCGCACATAAACCTTGCCGCCGACCTCCCACGCCCTGGTGCGATCATCGAGTCCCGCAACCTTCATCACCGTGGCCGACGACGGCGGCGCATTTTCCAAAATCAGCGTCATGGTCTGGTCGCCCGCCTCGAGCCGCGGACGGCTGATCAACGGGATTTTAGCCCCCGGCCCCATCTTGGCGATGCGCGCATCATAACGCAGATCAACGGTCGGGCCGCCCGCCGACAGGCGGAAAATCACCGGCGTCGGCAAATCTTTCAGAAGGATCGACAGATCGCCGGTGCCGACGCGCGTTAACGGCATCACGCGCACGATATGGCTGCCCGACGGGGTGGGGGAGACTTCGAAATTGCCGCCGACACCCACGTCCAGGATGGGCCAAGGCTGTCCCGTCGCATCGACCATTGTAATTGTCGTGACGTAACCGCTGGCCAGATTGATTTGCGGAGGCTCCACGCCGGGATCCAGCGACAGCGTCGAGATCCGCGTTTCGCCCTTGGGCGGGCCGGCATAGGGAAATTCCGCAGCCTTTTGCGTCTGTTCCAGCCGCAGCATCAGGCCGCGCACCTGATCCGGCGACAGAGGCAACAAACCCTGTTCGGCCTTGTCGAATGACTGGATATTATGTTCCTGATCGCGCTTTTGGGCGGCGACATCGGCCTGCGTCTGCGCTTGCAATGCAGCCTGTTCGGCCTGCGCGGCCAGTTGATTGGCATCCGACGTAAAAGCGGGCGAGGACGCCGGCGGCGGAGTCGGGATGTTGATCCCCCCCGCTGTCGAGGCGGCCGGGGCCGACACAGGCGCGGCGGCGGCCGGCGATGTCAGCGCGGGGGCTGTTGACGGATACGCAACCTGTCCCTGCTGTCCGGCGGCAGAAGCCGCAACAGGCCCAAGGCTTGTCGGCATGGCAACGCCGGTATCGGCGGCCCGCGCCGGCGCGGCAACGGACACGGCCAGAACCAGCACCCCGGCAAGCAGCAAGGAACGGGAAAAGGAGGAACTCCTTTTATTCACAGGCAATTGGTACGGCAAAAGACATCCCCGAATCAGAAAAACAATCCGTTCAACTCTCTTTTTGACCATATGAAAGTTAATAGGAGGTTTATAGCCCTACTTTATTCGATAACTCAAGAGCGAGACGGGGGCAGGACGGGGGCGGGACGGGCATCCAGACCCTTTATTGGTGTAAATTATTTGCTATGGTTAACGGCACATTCCCCCTTTCACATCGTGTCACATGCCTGTTTCCACACACCCCCATGCCGCCGCCGCCCACCAACACACGCATGTTTTCCTCGGCGCGCATCATGACCGCAACGAACGGCGGACGCGTTTTGTCATCGCCCTGACGGCCGTCATGATGATCGCCGAAATAACCGGCGGCACGATTTTCGGATCGATGGCTTTGGTCGCCGATGGCTGGCATATGTCGACGCATGCCGGCGCTTTGCTGATCTCGGCCCTCGCCTATGCCTATGCGCGGCGGCACAAAAACGACCCGGCCTTCGCCTTTGGCACCGGCAAGATGGGCGATCTGGCCGGTTTTTCCAGCGCCGTCATTCTGGCGCTGATTTCTCTTTTCATCGTCGGCCAAAGCGTCGCGCGCCTTCTGCATCCCGTGCCTATTGCTTTTGGCGAAGCGATTGCGGTGGCCGCTTTGGGCCTTGCCGTCAATATCGCCAGCGCGGCGTTTTTGCATGACGGCCACCATGAAAGCGACCACCATCATGATGACGATCACCCTCACGAAGACGACCACCACCACGATCATCATCACGGGCACCATCACCACGACAACAACCTGCGCGCCGCTTATATCCACATTGTCGCCGATGCGGCGACGTCATTGCTGGCGATCGCCGGGCTGGGGGCGGGATGGGCTTTCGGCTGGGTGTGGATGGATGCCGTCATGGGCATGGTCGGCGCGGCGGTTATCGCCAACTGGTCGTACGGGCTGATGCGCGACGCCGGGCGCGTTTTGCTTGACATGGTCCCGCGCAAAGAATTGCCGCAAGACATTCGCCGCCGCCTTGAAAGTGCCGGCGATATGGTCACCGACCTGCATATCTGGCAAATCGGGCCGGGCCATTACGGCGCCATTATTTCGCTGCTGGCCACCGCGCCGCAGGCGCCCGATGCCTATAAAGCGCGTTTGGCCGACATGCCCGCGCTGTCGCACATCACTATCGAAGTGCACGCGCGCGATGCGGGTAACATTTCCGAAACAATTGCGGGATAGATTCCATAGATGGATCATACGCTGGCAACCTATATCAAAAAATCGTGGGAAATTCTGCGCCGGTCGCCGCTGGACATCGCCCCCGATCCCAAGGTTGACGGCAAACGCGCTTTTTTGTACGTCCCGCGCAGCGAAGATATCGACGACATCAAACGCCGCGTCACCGCGCGGAAGCAGGCCACCGGCGATAAAACGCCCATCGATGTCCGTTATCTGCCCGACGATGCGGGCGACATCAAGGAACACGGCATTTTATACCTGCCCCATGACTATGTCGTGCCGGGCGGACGCTTCAATGAGATGTATGGCTGGGACAGTTATTGGATCGCAATCGGCCTAATGCGCGACGGGCACGCCGCCACGGCCCGCGGTATGGTCAAGAATTTATGCTATGAGATCGAAAATTACGGCGGCAAAATCCTTAATGCCAATCGCACTTATTATCTGTCCCGGTCGCAGCCCCCGCTTCTGGGCCCGATGGCGATGGAGGCCGCCACCGGATTGAACGGCCAGGACAGGCGCGGTTTTTTGACGCGCGCCGAAGCGGCGCTGGCCGTCAATTACACGACATTCTGGAAAGCCCAGCGTTATACAGAAAAAACCGGGCTTTTCCATTATGGCAATGCCGATCAGGCCGCATTGGGCCCCTGTCCGGAAGTTGTGTTCAGCGAACGCAACGGCGAAGCGCAGTCGCACTATGAAATCATCGCCGCCCATTTGCGCGCCCTGCCCGTCGATGATCCGCTGCGCCGCCGTTTTTACGACGATGCCTCGGCGGGATTGACGGGGGACGCCTTCGCGGGCGATCGCGGCGTGCGCGAGTCGGGTTTCGACCCGTCGATGCATATGGGCTTTTACGGTCTGGAAACGCTGGACTTCAATCCCGTCTGCCTGAATTCCCTGCTTTACATGCAGGCCCAAATTCTGGCCGACATCAATACCGAGCTGGGACGCCCCGCGCAGGCGCAAGACTGGCGGCAGGAAGCCGAAAGGCTGCGCGGCCAGATACAACGTTATTTATGGAACGAAACAGCCGGGCTGTTCGTGAATTATAATTATGTAACGGAACGTCCGTCGGATTTCCCCTATCTGACATCGGCTTATCCGCTATGGGCAGGCATTGCCACGCGCGCGCAGGCCCAGTCATTCCGCAAGAATCTGAACCGTTTTGAAACGCCCTATGGCATCAAAAGCACCGACCGGGTCACGGGGTGCCAATGGGACGGGCCTTATATGTGGGCGCCTTTGGTTTATTTTGTCGTCGCCGGCTTGCGCCAATACGGTTTTGCCGCCGACGCCGCGCGCATCGGGCGCAATTATATCGACACCGTCGCGCGCGTATTCCGCGAACACGGCACGGTTTACGAAAAATTCAATGCCGACCAAGGCAATCACAATGTCAAAGCCATCAATGCCGGCTATCAGGACAATGTCACGGGCTTCGGCTGGACCAACGGCACGGTTTCCCGTTTGGCGGATTGGGCGCAGGCATCCGAATCCGGTCATCCGTGGATGGCGGGACTGGGCAAAATCAAGGGTTGGATGAGCACAAAATTGACACAAATTTCTTATTACTTATCAAATAATTAGAAAAATAATCCATAAAATTGCCTGACGAAAACAGGCCGCAAGGGTTGACTTGCGCGGCAATCGGGTGCTTCATCCGGGCGGAAATCGGGAACGGACGTCGCTTGGCGCCATCCCGTTGATGTAAAAACATTCACGTATCTCCCTCGCGGTTCAAACGGTGCGCAGAGGGGGGCACATCATCCGGCGCAAAGCCTGTTTGGCGAACTGTCGTATCAGTTCCCATAACCCACCACAGAAAGGCGCGCATGATTTTCATTCGCTTTCTTCTTCCGTTGGTCGCGGCCCTGTGCCTTGTCGCCTATCTGATGCTGCCCTGGACGGATCAGTTGTTCCTGAACTGGTCGGAAACCGACCTGCAAATGCGGTCGAAGCTGGTTTTTTCGTCCATTGAAGATGATTTACCCGATTTGCTGAACGCCGACCGCGCCACCATTTTGACCAGACGCTTTACCCAGCTGGCGCATGATCAGCGCCTGATCGGTATCGGCTATTGCGAACCCGCAGGCGACATGCCCCGTTACCGCAACAAGGCGTTCCCGGCCGACCTGCCCTGTCCCGGCACGCCGAAATCGGACAAACCCCAGTTTATGCGCAAAATCATCAAAGGCGGCCCTGTTCTTGTGGCGTTGTTCCCGCTGACGCCCGCGGACACGGAAAATCCGGCTGCCGGCGCGCCTGCGGCAACGCCCGCGACGACGGCCCGGTCCGGTTATATCATGATCGTGCATGACATGTCGTTCGCGGTGCGACGCAGCGAACAGACGCGGGAATATGTGTTGTGGTTCGTCCTTGGCGTCAGCGTGCTGGCCGCCTTCATCACCGTTATCGTCGCGCGGCTGACCTTCAGCCGCTGGGTTCTGGGGCTGCGCGATTATGTGCGCACCGGCAAGCGGGGACGGGGCCTGCCGCGCGAAATGGTCAGCATCACCCGCGAAATCCAGCAGCGCCTGCGCCAGTTCGAACGCGAACAACAAAGACCCCTGCTCAGCGGCCCGCAATGGTCGGCTTCGACCCTGTTCCAGTTCGTCAAGGAGCACATGGCGTCGGAACAGCTTATCACCGTGTCGTACCGCCAGCCTTATGTCCACAACAAGACCGACAAGGGCGTGGAATGGACGATGCCGGCCAGCGGCCTTGTCACCGCCATCGAACCGATTATGAAAGCTTGCAGCGGCACATGGATCGCGGCGGCCAGCAGCGACGCCGACAGGCTGGTAACCGATGCCGACGGCGCGTTGATGGTGCCGCCCGACAACCCGTCCTATCGCCTGAAACGGCTGTGGCTCGACGACGCCGAAACCGCGGGTTTTTACGCCGGATTCGCCAACGAAGGCGTTTGGCCTTTGTGCAACATGGCCTATGTCAAGCCGCGTTTCCGCGCGTCGGATTGGGAAGCCTATCAGGCCGTCAACCGCAAATTCGCCGACGCCGTGCTGGCCGAGGCGAAGTCGGACGCGCCGATTATTTTCATTCAGGATTATCATTTCGCGCTTCTGCCCAAGATGATCCGCGAAAAACTGCCCAACGCCATCATCATCTGTTTCTGGCACATTCCGTGGCCGAACAGCGAGATTTTCGGCATTTTGCCGTGGCGCAGCGAATTCCTCGACGGCATGATCGCGGCCGACATCATCGGTTTCCACACGCAGTTCCTGTGCAATAATTTCATCGACTGCGTCGACACTTATGTCGAAGCGCTGATCGACCGCGAACACGACACCATTCGTCGCGGCGGCGAATTCTGCATGGTGCGGCCCTATCCGATTTCGATCGCCTGGCCCGATTTCGCCGGGCTGGCCGTGCCCGACATCGACGAATGCCGCCGGGAATTCACCAAACGGTTTCATCTCGACCCCGCGCTTAAGCTTATCGTCGGCGTCGAACGGCTCGACTATATCAAGGGTATTCCCGAAAGGCTGCGCGCCTTCGGCATTTTCCTTGATAAAAACCCCGAATGGCGCGGCAAGGTCGCGTTGGTGCAGATCGCGTCGCCGTCGCGCACCATTATCCCGGCCTATGCCGGCATCGACGCCGAAATCGAAACGATCGGCAAGGAAATCAACGATAAATTCAGCACCCGGTCGTGGAAGCCCGTCCATATCCTGAAACAGAATTTCAACCAGGCCGACGTCTATAAATTCTATCGCGCGTCCGATGTCTGCATCGTGTCGTCTTTGCATGACGGCATGAATCTGGTCGCCAAGGAATTCATCGCCGCGCGCGAAGACGAACGCGGCGTTCTGGTGCTGAGCCAGTTCGCGGGGTCGTCGCGCGAGCTGATCGACGCGTTGATCGTCAACCCGTATGACGAGGAAGGCATGGCGCACAGCCTGTCGCGCGCCCTGACAATGGGCGACGAAGAACAGGCCGCGCGCATGAAAAGCATGCGCGAACGGGTGCGCGTCCATAACGTGTTCGCCTGGGCGGCCGACATTCTGGGCGACGCGTCGACGTTGCAACGGCGCAGGCAGTTAAACAGCTTGCTGAACCAGATGAACCCGCCGGCGGAATCCGCCGCCGACGAAGACCCGATGACCGAGGAAGAAAAAATTATCACATGGCCCCATACGACACCCTCCAGACATTCATAACACGCTACCGCGATATCGCTTTTCTGGTTGATTTCGACGGCACCATGGTCGATCTGGCCCCCGATCCCGACGATATTCGGGTGCCCACCGGTTTGTTGGACGATCTGCGCCGTATCGCCACCAAACCCGATTGCGCCTTTGCCGTCGTCACCGGGCGCGCCGTCGGCAAGCTTGGCGATTTTATCGGCAACATACCCTTGACTGTCGTCGGCAGCCACGGGGCCGAAATCAAAACAGGCGGCGACACCCGACCGCTGGCCGCCCCGATGCCGTTAGGGGATCGCACGGCCATACACGCCGTCGCCGACAGGCACGGTTGTCTTTTCGAGGACAAGGCCTATAGCCTGTCCGTCCATTTGCCGCTGGCGTGCGCCGACGAGGATTTGAAGCCTGCCTTTGCCACGGCTTTGGCGAACAGCCCCATTGCCTATGTCATACGCAAGGCGGGCCGCACTTATGAAATTCTGCAATCCGGATTATCCAAAGGCAGCGGCATTATGCGATTGATGACGCAAACACCTTTTGCCGGACGCACCCCCGTTTACATCGGCGACGACACCCATAGCGACGACAGCCTGAACATCATCAAGACCGTCGGCGGCACGTTAATTCCCGTACGGCACCAGCATACGCCGGCCGCGCAGCAAGGGGCCGACTGGCTGGAGGTCGAGGATGTGCGCCATGCTCTGACGGCGCTGGCCGGGGCGGAACATTGACCTGAATCAATGCGCCGAATTTCGTGCCTGCATACTATGGAATGCCTTTGCAAGTGGAATCAGAGGTGCTATGAACCCGCCAGCAGGTTCCTGCCCTCCCCCCGCCCCCCCGCAATTGCGGCACGCGTTAGAACGCGGCGTCGGCAATATAGGAAATATCCATGCCATCCGGCACAGAAATTCGTTTCAGCGACAACGAAATTATCGTCAGTAAAACCGACCCCAAAGGGCGCATCACCTATGTCAACGACGTTTTCATGCGCGTTGCAGGGTATTGTGAAAGCGAGTTGATCGGCAAAGCGCACAACATCATTCGCCACCCCGACATGCCGCGTTGCGCATTCAAACTGGTGTGGGACTCCATCAGCACCGGCAACGAAGTGTTCGCCTACGTCATAAACCGAACCAAAGCTGCCGATTATTATTGGGTTTTCGCTCATATCACGCCCCGCTTCGACGAAAGCGGAGCCGTAACAGGCTACCATTCCAGCCGCCGCTGCCCGCGGCGCGGCGCGATCGAAAAAATTGCCCCTGTTTATGCTCGGCTTGTCGATATCGAGCGCAAAGCCGCCGACCGCAAAATGGGATTGAACGCATCGACAGCAACCCTGACGCAAATTCTCAAAGACGCAAAGGTCAATTATGAACAGTTTGTTTTCGGTCTCTAGGCCCTTGATCGCCACAAGCGCCGCGCTGGCGCTGGCCGGCGCGGGTTTTGCCGTGCCTGCGGCCTCTGCGCCGTTATGGATAGCGGCCGCCGCAGCGCAAGCTGCGGCCGTGGCGTGGCTGTGCGCCGACGCGGCGCAACAACGCAAATTGGCGCGCTGCCTTGACGCCGCCAATAAAGGCTTTTTGGAAACGCGCGTCATGAACGCAGGCGCGGGCGGACGGGCGGGGGCGCAATTGAACCGGCTGCTCGACCTTGTCGAAGCCTTCATCACCGAGGCGGACGGCGCCATGCGCGCCATGACACAAAAACGATTCGACCGTGTCATCATCACCACGGGATTCCCGGGCGATTTCATGCGTTATGCGAACGCGTTCAACGAAACCATCAAGGACGCCTGTGCGCAACAGCAGACCCTCGACCGGCTGGGACGCAGCATTTTGGAAAGCAGCGTCGGCATTTCCATCAGCCTGAATGATATGGCAATTAGCTATGCCAAGCTGATCGCTGAAATGAATGACGTCGTCGGCAGCGTGCAAACGGTGTCGGCAGCGACCGAGGAAATGGTCGCCACCGCGCAGGAAATCGGCACGCGCAGCGATGAAACCGCGCATATTTCCGAACAGGCCATGCAGGCCGTCATGGGCAGCAGCGACAAGGTCAAGGGATCGAGCCGCAGTTTCGACGCCGTGGCGCAGAATGTGCGGCAAGCCGTCACGCGCATCGACGCGCTGGCCAAGGCGTCGCAGCAAATCGGCGAAATCATCACCACAATCGACAATATCGCGGCGCAGACTAATCTGCTGGCGCTGAATGCCACGATCGAAGCTGCGCGCGCAGGCGAGGCGGGCAAGGGTTTTGCCGTCGTCGCCAACGAAGTCAAAAGCCTGTCAAGCCAGACCGGCCGCGCGACCGAGGATATCCGCAGCCGCATCGAAACATTGCAACAGGAAATGACCGAAGTCGTGCAGATCATCGCGTCTGGCACGCACGCCGTCAATGACGGGCAGAGCGCCATTACCGATGCCAACGCGGAGATGGACAATGTCGCCGATTTGTCGGGAAAATCTGTCGATCGAATGCGCGAAGTCGCGCGTATCGTCAACGAACAATCGACGGCGTCGGGCGAAATCGCGCGCAGCATGACCCATATCTCGGCCAGCACCGATTCCGCGCTGAAAGGCATCAAGGTTACCGAAACCGCTTTGCAGAATGTCGAAGCCAATCTGGGCAAGATGCTGGCTCAGCTCGTCGAACAAGATGTTCCTGATAAAATCCTGATGCTGGCGAAAATGGATCATGTCGCATGGAAGCGCCGCTTGGCCACCATGGCGGCAGGCGTCACGAAAATCGCCGCCGACGAAGTCGCCAGCGATCACAGCTGCCGTCTGGGCAAATGGTATTACAGCGACGCCTCGGCGCCTTATCGCAATTTCGCCGCCTTCGATCCGCTGGCCGAACCGCACCGCCTGGTGCATAGCTGTGGGTTGGAAGCGGTTAAGGCTTTCAATGCCGGGGACAACGAAACCGCGATGACTTACATCGAAAAAGTCAATGCAGCCTCGGTTGATGTCCTGCGTCTGCTTGATGCGCTTGAAACGCAGTCGGCGGAATCCCGCCGCCAACCCGCCATATGATGTTCTATAAAAAAAGGCGTGCCGCGGCTGTGCCGCCGAAAACCGCGATCACGGTGCCGATTACCGACGCAGCGGCGTAGAGCGCGGCCTGCGTATAATCACCTTTTTCCCACATCATCGCGGTTTCAAGGGAAAAAGTGGAAAAAGTCGTAAAGCCGCCGAGGAATCCGGTGACCAGCAAAAAGCGCATGGGTTCGATCGCCGACACGCGCAACGCCATGAATTCCGTCAGCGCGCCGATGAAAACCGCGCCCAGCACATTAACGCTGAGCGTATGCCACGGAAATTCCGTACCGATGAAACGGCCCACCGCCGTCATCATCAGATATCGCGCCACGGCTCCCGCGCCGCCGCCGGCGAAAATCAGAAGCAGGTTCATGCCATTTTCCTTACCGCGACAACGGCATTCAATCCGCCGAACGCAAACGAATTATTCAACGCAACGCCGACCGGCATGGCGCGCGCCGCATTGGGCACATAATCGAGATCGCATTCGGGATCCGGCTCCAGATAATTGATCGTCGGCGGCGCGATATTTTCGCGCACCGCCAGAACGGTCGCCAGCATTTCCAAAGCGCCCGCCGCGCCCAGCGCGTGGCCAAGCATGGATTTACTGGAGGACAGCGCGACGCGGCGCGCGTGGTCGCCCAGCGCGATTTTAACCGCCGCCGTTTCGGTCGCATCATTCGCGCGCGTGCCTGTGCCGTGGGCATTGATGTAATCGACATCTTCCGGCGACAAACGCGCATCGCGCAGGCAATTGACAATAGCCCGCGCCGCGCCAGCGGCATCGGGCGTGGTGATGTCCCTGGCATCGGACGACATGCCGAAGCCCGCAAATTCCGCATAAATTTTTGCGCCGCGTTTCCGGGCGTTTTCCTCGGTTTCCAGCACGAACATCGCCGCCCCTTCACCCAAAACCATGCCCGTACGGCCGGCGGAAAAAGGGCGGCAAACATCGGGGGCCATGACGCGTAGCGCCTCCCAGCCTTTGAGCGTGCCATAGGTCAGGCATGCTTCGGCGCCGCCCGTCACCGCGCTGTCGATCAGGCCCGACCGCAGCATCGACAACGTCACGCCCATCGCATGCACGGCCGACGCGCACGCGCTCGCCACCGTAAAACCGGGGCCGCGGATGCCCAGCGCCATGCTGATCTGCGACGATCCCGCATTGGCCATCAGGCGCGGAATGGTGAACGGATGCACGCGCCCCGACCCCGCCGGGTCGAGCAGCTTGTAATAAGATTCTTCCAGCGTGTTCTGCCCGCCCACGCCCGTGCCGGTGATAACGGCCATGCGTTCGGCGGCTTCGTCGGTCAGCGTCAGCCCTGAATCGCGGAACGCCTGCACGGCGGCGGCCACGGCGAATTGCGAAAAACGATCGAGCATCGACGCCTTCTTCGCGTCCATATAGGCGTCGATGGCGAAATCCTGCACGGGGGCGGCGGCAAACGATACGTTTTGTCCGCGGGCGTCAAACGTCATCGTGCCGATGCCGCCCGCGCCATCGAACAACCGCCGGCGGAAAGCTTCAACATCATTGCCGAGGGCCGAAACGACCCCCATGCCTGTGATAACGATTTTTCTATTTTCCATGCCAATCTTGTGATTCATTTTACGGATAAAGGCCAGCCCAGATTACGGACGCGAACAATATATGCCCTTTATTTGTGACTTTTTGCCCACACTCAACTAATGATTGCATATTGGAATAAATAAAACTTGCGGTAGTCATTATCCTGTGTTCACATACAACCTATGAGTGTTGCAAAGAATCGGCGACACAATAACGTGCATATCATCACCCCTTTCATGGAGCCCGCCTATGCCGTCCCCACATACATCGACAAACAACTTCTCCACCGGTCATGTTCCCCACGCGCCTTCTCCTTTGGCCAACACGGCCCGGGCGGTCAGGCCCGCCAAGACGGAAATTATGCGCAGCACGTTGGTCAGCCGCAACGTCACCGTTGCCGGCAACCGCACCAGCGTAAGGCTGGAACCCGAAATGTGGGACGGGCTGCAGGAAATCTGCCGCCGCGAGCGTGTTAACATGCATCAAATATGCACCGCGGTGAGCGGCCAAAAACGCGCGGCGACTTCGCTGACCGCCGCCATTCGCGTTTTTATCATGCGTTATTTCCGCCA
Source organism: Alphaproteobacteria bacterium (assembly GCA_028866275.1). Taxonomy (GTDB): domain Bacteria; phylum Pseudomonadota; class Alphaproteobacteria; order UBA9219; family UBA9219; genus CAIXLI01. Next base: position 30,023 of record JAGWIK010000001.1, on the reverse strand, counting down.
GGCCGCGACCGAAGACGGCCACAACAAGGCCGGGCACGGCTATGGCATGGCCATCGGCATCAATCCTACGCGCCTACCGTCCCATAACCCGCCGCCATTGCGCGCCACCGGTATGGCCGCATTTCACAAAACCAGCTTTGCCTGATAAGTGGCCTGCCACACCTGTAACCCCGCCGCCCCGCCGCAAACGGGGCGGTTTTTTTATTGGCGGCTTTTCCACGGTCATTCGCCCGCATGACGGCAATTATGTTTTTTATGTGTCATAGACGGAGGCAATAGTTGCAATCATGCCACGTTGATGACGGACAAAGCCCCCAAACTTTAAAACATGCGAAATGGGCCTTGATTCAATGCAATAGCCCGACTAACGTGTGCGCGGGATTCGTTCCTCGCTCGAGCTTGCGCGTTGTACAGACAAACGCAAGCGCGGGTGAAGAAGGTAAAACCGTCATGCAGGTTCTGCATGATTTCAACTCAACCAACTCGGCACGGGAAAATGCCTCGCGCATTCGACCGAACCGCCTGAGGTTCCTGAAGGGGGAAATAAAGATGGTAAAGAAACTTATGTGCCTGATGGCGGCTCTGGTCCTCGTGTCCGCTTGCGACACGCTTGGCTCGGATGAAGGTGAAGGCGGCGCGAACGGCGGCGCCGGCGGCAAGATGGGCGCGGCCCGTCCCGGCACGCAGGAAGATCTGGTCGTCAATGTCGGCGACCGCGTATTCTTCGCGTTCAACAAGTCGGATCTGAGCACCGAAGCCCAGGCGACGCTTGATCGTCAGGCTGCCTGGCTCAAGAAGTACCCGGCCATCAAGGTCACGATCGAAGGCCACACCGACGAACGCGGCACGCGTGAATACAACTTGGCGCTGGGCGAACGTCGCGCCACCGCGGCCAAGAACTATCTGGTTGCCGCCGGTATCCCCGCGTCGCGCATCAGCACCATCAGCTACGGCAAAGAACGTCCGGCTGTCGTTGGCGACAACGAAGCCGCCTGGGCGCAAAACCGCCGCGCTGTGACCGTCGTCGCCCAATAAGCGATACGGTTAGCCAAGGCTAAACGAAACCCCGCAGCGCAAGCTGCGGGGTTTTTGTTTCTGGATCGTTATCTTCTGGATTGGTATTTATGGCGCAGGTTTCGCCGATAAATCCACCGCCACATCGACAGCGTTTTTGACATAGTTTTCATTGGCGAACATGCCAAGACCGATGCCGAAGGCGTCGCGCGACAGTACGACATGGCCCTGCGCGCGCCAATGGTCGCCTTCTTTCTTAAGCGTGAAAGGCAGCGTGACGTTACGGGAAATTCCCTTAATCGTCAGGGTCGCGTCGGCCTGATATTGGCCGGGGCCGACCTGATGGATGGCGGTCGACACGAATTGCGCCTGAGGAAAATGGGCGACATCGAACCAGTCCTTGCCGGGCAGCATGGAGTCGCGGTCGTCGCTGCCGGCATAGGCGCTGGCAGGATCGACATCCACGGTTATTTTACCGGTTTCGGGATGATCGGGATTCAACAAAACATGTGCGGTAAATTTCTGGAATCCGCCGGAAAAACTCTGGCCGCTTTGCGTGCCTGTAAAAGTCAGCGTGCTGTGCAGCGGGTCGATCTGCCATTCACGGGCGTAATCCGCCGCGGCGGGCGCGGTGGCGGCAGAAACGGGGGCAGGCGCGGGCTTTGATGCGGCATAGGCTGGCACAGCGAGCGCCAGAAACGCGGCCGTGGCCAGAAGGGGTTTTTTCATGGAAAGCATCCTTTCATTTTTGGCGGGCACGCGACAAACAAGAGGCAAAACACGCAGGCATCATGCGCAGCAACACATCATCGCGCGATACAAAATGATGTTTCAGCGCGGCCGCCGCATGCCCCACCGCCAGCGCGCCGAGCGTATAGGCCGCCACGGCGTGCAAATCATCAAGATTGATGAAGTTATTTAGCTGTCCCGCCCCCGGCATCGCGGGCCACGGCATAAGCCCGAACAAAATGGTGGGGATATGCATCGGGCTGGCCGACACCATCGCCCAGCCAGACAGGGGAACGCCGATCATCATGACATATAAAAACACATGCCCGATATGCGCGGCGCGTTGTTCCCACACCGGCATCGACGCCGGCAACGGCGGCGCATGATGCGTCAACCGCCACGCCAGCCGCACAAAGCTGAGCAACAAGATGGAAATGCCGATCGATTTGTGAAGCTGGATAAAATAAAAACGCGTTTCGCCGCGCGGGATATAATCAAAACAATAACCCAATATGATCATAAAAATAATCGTGGCGGCGATGAGCCAATGCAGGATTTTGGCAACGGCTGTATAGGAAGCGGAGTCGGTCGATGTCATCTTGCGTCCCTGTCTTGGGTGGATCGGGCGTTATTCTGGCCTATTCGATCCGCTTTGACCAGCCTTGACGAACGAGGCCGTTTAGGGCGGTATCGTCATCATGGATGTTATCGACACAATCGTTATCGGCGCGGGCGTCGTGGGTTTGGCCATTGCGCGCAGGTTGGCGCAGGGCGGGCGCGAGGTTCTGGTTCTGGAATCCGAATCCATGCCGGGTTCCGCCACCAGTTCGCGCAACAGCGGCGTCATTCACGCCGGTCTTTATTATAAGCCGGGCAGTTTAAAGGCTCGCCTGTGCGTCGCCGGACGCGACCAGTTATACAGCTATGCGGCGGCGCGGGGCATTCCGCACAGACAATGCGGCAAGCTGGTCGTGGCGACGTCGGAGCATGAGATCGACGCGCTGCGAGCCCTGAAAGCCAACGCCGCGCAAAACGGCGTCGCCGGCATGCGGCTGCTGACGCCCGCCGAAGCCCGCGCGATGGAACCGGAACTATCCTGCGCCGCCGCGCTGCACGTGCCGGTCAGCGGCATTATCGACGTGCACCCGTATATTCTTGCCCTGGAAGGCGATGCCGAACAGGCAGGGGCGATGATCGCGTTGCGCGCCCCTGTGCAGGGCGGCGCGATTACGCCCGACGGATTTATTCTGGATATCGCCGGCGACGCGCCGTCGCAGATCATGTGCAAAACCCTGATCAACGCCGCAGGGCTGGGCGCGCAACATTTCGCGCGCAACCTGCGCGGCCTTGATCCGGCCACCGTGCCGGGACAGGTTCTGGCCAAGGGCAATTATTTCAGCCTGTCGGGCAAACAGCCTTTTTCGATGCTGATTTATCCGCTGCCCGTGCCGGGATCGTCGGGGCTGCATGCGTTTTGCGACATGGCGGGGCGCGTGCGGTTCGGCCCCGATGTCGAATGGGTTGACCATATCGATTATGATGTCGATCCGGCGCGCGGCGCGGCGTTCGAACAAACAGTGCGCCAATACTGGCCTGGCCTGCCCGACGGCGCGTTGTCGCCGGATTACAGCGGCATTCGCCCCAAATTGGCGCGCACCAGCCCCCATGACAGCGATTTTGTCATACAGGATATGCGCACACATAAAATTGCCCATTTTATCAGCCTTTATGGTATCGAATCCCCCGGCCTGACCGCGTCACTGGCGTTGGGCGATTATGTTTTCGACTTGCTGGAACGGCACAATGTCTAAACCCTATTATCAATCCCATGTTTTTTGCTGCACCAACCGTCGCCCCGACGGGCACAAGGACGGGTGCTGCGCGTCCAAGGGCGGCGAACATCTGCGCAACTATATGAAGAAAAAAGCCAAGGAAATGGGGCTGGATACCACCCGCATCAATGGCGCGGGCTGTCTGGGCCGCTGCGAATTGGGGCCGGTCATCGTGATTTATCCCGAAGGCGTGTGGTATCGCCCGAAAACCGAAAGCGATATCGACGAGATCCTGACCACGCATATCCAGCAGGGCCGGCGCGTCGGTCATCTGCAATTGCCGCCTTATGAGCAGCCGTAATCAAACCATTTTCGCGCTGGCTTCCGCGCCGGGGCGCGCCGGCGTCGCGGTGTTTCGCGTGTCGGGGCCGGATGCCGCGCAAGCAATAACAACATTGTGCGCGCCACCCGCCCTGCCCGCGCCGCGTGCCGCCGCGATGCGCACCCTGCGCGATCCGCAAAACCGCGCCGATATCGACAAAGCGCTGGTTCTGTATTTTCAGGCGCCGCACAGTTTTACCGGCGAGGATGTCGTCGAATTCCAGACGCATGGCGGCCGCGCCGTGATTGCGGCGGTGACCAGCGCCTTATCGCAATTGCCGGGTTTCCGTCTGGCCGAGCCGGGCGAATTCACGCGCCGCGCTTTTGAAAACGGCAAGATGGATCTGACCGAGGCCGAGGCCGTCGCCGATCTTGTCCATGCCGATACCGAAGCGCAGCGCAAGCAGGCATTGCGCCAGATGGACGGCGCGCTGGGCCGATTGTACGAAGACTGGCGCGCGCGGCTGTCGCGCGGCCTTGCCTATATGGAAGCGGCGATTGATTTCGCCGACGAAGAATTGCCCGACGATTTAATCGACCAGCAAAGCGCCGATCTGCGCGATCTGCGCGCCGCCATCGCCGCCCATTTGAACGACAACCGGCGCGGCGAACGGTTGCGCGACGGATTCTATATTGCGATTTTAGGCGCGCCCAATGCGGGCAAATCGTCCCTGCTCAACGCGCTGGCGCAGCGCGACGCCGCCATTGTCTCGCCGGTCGCGGGCACGACGCGCGATGTTATCGAAGTGCATCTGGACATCGGCGACTATCCCGTCACGCTGGCCGACACTGCGGGTTTGCGCGACAGCGCGGATAGCATCGAAGCCGAAGGCATTCGCCGTTCCCACGCCCGCGCCGTGCAGGCGGATTTGAAATTGCTTGTCCTTGACGCCGCCGCGCCCGGCATCGACGACACGCTGCGCCCATTGGTGGATGCCGACACGATTGTGGTGGCAAATAAAATTGATATCGCCCCTGCGCACACAGAACCTGCGTACGCGGAACGGGTAATGGCCGTTTCCGCCCTGACCGGCGCGGGTATTGCCGATTTGCTGGACAGGCTGGCGCGGGAAATCGACACGCGGTTTCATGCCGCGGATACGCCGGTTCTGACCCGCGCCCGCCACCGCGCCGCGCTGGAAGATTGCGTCGCCAGCCTCGACCGCGCGCTGGCTACCGCCCAGCCCGATTTGCGGGCCGAAGATGTGCGGTTGGCCATGCGCGCACTGGGGCGCATTACGGGCCGCGTCGATGTCGAGGATCTGCTCGACATCATTTTCCGGGATTTCTGTATCGGGAAATAACAATCAAATTCAATGCGTTAATAGATAACGTCAAAAAATTTGCCTTTTTCACCGCAAAAGATTAAGAATAACGCCGTTCCGGAATGTTTCCGGGGCGAAACAAAACGCACATGTGTTTGGCACGCGCAGTAAATCCTGCGATGCGCCGTCCGGTGGCAGGGAAATCCCTTCTACAACAACACATGGTGGCTTAACCGGAAAAGGAAATACCCATGACGATGCCTATCGTTGCTTTGCGCCAGCTTTTTGAAGCCGGCGTTCATTTCGGCCATAACACGCGCCGCTGGAACCCCAAAATGCAAGCCTTCCTGTTCGGTGTGCGCAACAATGTGCATATCATCGATCTGGAACAGACCGTGCCGATGATGCAGCGCGCGCTGCAGGCCATGCGCGACACCGCCGCGGGCGGCGGACGCATCCTGTTCGTCGGCACCAAGCGTCAGGCGCAGGAAAAGGTCGCCGAAGCGGCCAAGCGTTGCGGCCAGTATTACGTCAATCACCGCTGGTTGGGCGGCATGCTGACCAACTGGAAAACCATTTCGCAGTCGATCAAGCGTTTGCGCGACATGCAGGAACGGCTGGAAACCCAGGGCAAGCAGCTGACCAAGAAGGAATCGCTGCAGATGCAGCGCGACAGCGACAAGCTGGAAAAGGCTTTGGGCGGCATCAAGGATATGGGCGGTTTGCCGGACATGATCTTTGTCATCGACACCATCAAGGAAGACATTGCCATCGCCGAAGCGGCCAAGCTGGGCATTCCCGTCGTCGCCATTGTCGACAGCAATTCGAACCCGGACAATATCAGCTTCCCGGTTCCGGGCAATGACGACGCGTCGCGCGCCATCGACCTGTATTGCGACCTGGTAGCGCAGGCCGTCCTTGACGGCATCGAAGCCGAAATGGCGTCGAGCGGCAAGGATGTCGGTGCTTCGGCAACCGTTCCGGCCAGCGAAACCACCATTGTCGCCGACGAACCGAAAGCCGCCGTCAACGGCTAATGCTTAGGCGTTACCGGCTGTCGGGTTTCCGGCAGCCGGTACCTTTACCCAACATCTGGAATTTGGAGATACGAACATGGCCGAAATCACAGCCACTATGGTCAAAGACCTGCGCGACAAAACCGGCGCCGGCATGATGGATTGCAAGAAAGCCCTGAACGAAGCCAATGGCGATATGGAAGCCGCGGTGGATTGGCTGCGTAAAAAAGGCCTGTCGGCCGCCGCCAAGAAAGCGGGCCGCGTGGCCGCCGAAGGTCTGGTCGCCGTCGCGTCGCAAGGCACCAAGGCCGCGATTGTCGAAGTCAACGCCGAAACCGATTTCGTCGCCCGCAACGAACAGTTCCAATCCTTTGCGTTGCAGGCCGCCAAATCCGCGCTGGAAAGCGATGGTTCGATCGAAGCCCTGGCCGCGGCCAAGCATCCGGCCGGCGGCACGGTTCAGGAAGTCCTGACCAATCTGGTCGCCACCATCGGCGAAAACATGACGCTGCGCCGCAGCGCGTGCCTGTCGGTGTCGCAGGGCATCGTCGCCTCCTATGTCCATAACGCGCTGGCGCCGAATATCGGCAAGATCGGCGTTCTGGTCGCGCTGGAATCGACGGCTGACGCCGCCAAATTGCAGGAACTGGGCAAGCAGATCGCGATGCATGTCGCCGCCGCGCGCCCCGAAGCGCTTACCGTCGCCGATGTCGACACCAAGGCCTTGGACCGCGAACGCAACGTGCTGGCCGATCAGGCGCGCGCGTCGGGCAAGCCCGAGGAGATCATCGCCAAAATGGTCGAAGGCCGTTTGCGTAAATATTACGAAGAAGTCGTGTTGCTGGAACAGGTCTATGTCGTCGACGGCGAAAGCCGCATCGCGCAAGTGATCGAAAAGGCAGCCAAGGATTTCGGCGCGCCCGTCAAGCTGACCGGTTTTGTCCGTTACCAGCTCGGCGAAGGCATCGAAAAAGCGGCGGACGATTTCGCCGCCGAAGTCGCCAAGATGGCGTCGTAAGAAAATTTATAAAACAGGAGACGAAGGGGGCCGGATGGCCCCCTTTTGTTTTACCCGCTTGGCCCCGCGGCTACAGGCCAGAGCGCTTGCGGGGTCAAACCGACGCCGATGGCGACATTCCGAGGCAATGTGTGGCGGATAATATCCTGTAACGACGATTTCGGGCCGAAAATGCGGTCTTTGGCCATGGCAACCCCCAGCCCGGAGACGTGGGCGTGGATGATTTCGGGCGGCCGCAGGGACAGAAAGGCAAATTCCGTTTCCAGCCCGCTTTTTCTGATTTTTTGCAGCAATTCCGTGCCCGGACTGGAGAGAACGTCATTTTCGGGACCCAAAGGCGGCCCGAATTCGGAGATAACCAGAACGACGTTCTTTTCTGTCGACAGCGTCTCAAACGCGGCGTCCAGAGACGTCGTATAAATGACGTTTTCATTCATCGTCGCCGGGTCATCATAAAATTCATCTATTTTTTCGCTGACGAAATCGGCATTGCTCTGGAACACAAGAACCGTGGGGCCGCGCGCGCTTTTACGAGGCCGCGTCAACCTCCGTCTTGTTTCAATGGCGGGGATTGCTTCCATCATCGCGTCCGATCCATCCGTCAGAAAAGCGGCCTCTGGCATGCGGCGTCCTCCGCACCCATGGCCGGTTTTATGCCACGTCTTTTTGTTCAAAAAATGACGCGCGGGAAAATTAAACACCCGGGGACAAAAAAAGGGGGGGGGACTTTGCGGCCCCCTTTATCTCTCGTGCCGCCGTCTCAGGCAAGGCGTAGCCCGCGCGGCCGTCGGTCCGGCACCGGGACATCTCTGCCCTGCTGCAGCGCGGCCAGATAATTCGCATACAACACGATTTGCGATAGCGGCACGCTTTTTTGATAAACATGATCCGCGCGCAGGTGCAGGCCTTGGGCCTGCACCGCCGAAAGAATAGGCAACACATCGTGGCTGGACTGGAAAAAGAACGGTATGTCGGGATAATGTCTGGTCACATGGGCCAAAAGATCTATCCCGCCCGAACGCGGTGTTTTTCCGGGAAATTCGAAATCCGAAATAATCAGGCTTGGCGGGCCATGTTCTTCAATTATCGCCAAAGCCGAGGGGAGATTGGCAGCATGCCTGATTTCGTCACTGCTGTGGTCGTCTTCTTCCCATTGATCCAGCCGCACAAGGGCAAGCAGCCCGTCATCTTCCATATAAAGAATGTAACTCAATTTTATCCCCTCTTTTTATACAAACAGGGGGCTATGGTAACGTCTTTACCCCCTTTATAATCAAGCTTTTTCTAACGCATTGAAAGGCAAGTCTATATGGGCTAATCATAGCAGCGACAGACTGTTTTTATGGACAAATCATGCCCCCTTTAGCCCAAGAAGCCGCCATGGCCGCCAAGACCAAATACAAACGCGTTCTGTTGAAACTGTCGGGCGAGGCCCTGATGGGCGGGCGCGATTACGGGCTTGATCCCGAAATCGTCAACCGCGTGGCGGGTGAAATCAAATCGGTCGTCGATATGGGCGTCGAGGTTTGCGGCGTCATCGGCGGCGGCAACATCTTTCGCGGCGTGTCGGGCGCGGCGCAAGGCATGGATCGCGCCGCGGCCGATTACATGGGCATGCTGGCCACCGTCATCAACGCGCTGGCGATGCAGAACGCGTTGGAAAAGGCCGGGGTCGACACCCGCGTGTTGTCGGCCATCCCGATGGCGTCGGTATGCGAACCCTATATCCGCCGCAAGGCGCAACGGCATATGGAAAAAGGCCGCGTGGTATTGTTCGCCGCCGGCACCGGCAACCCGTTTTTTACCACCGACAGCGCGGCGGCCCTGCGCGCGTCGGAAATGCAGTGCGACGCCTTGTTGAAAGCCACCAAGGTTGATGGCGTGTACAGCGCCGATCCGGCCAAGGACAAGAACGCCACGCGCTATGATAAACTCAGCTATCTCGACGTTTTGTCGCAAGACTTGCAAGTCATGGACACATCGGCCATTTCATTGGCGCGGCAGAGCCATATTCCCATTCTGGTCTTTTCCATCTTCACCCACGGCATGTTCGCCGATGTGATGCAGGGCAAGGGCAAGTTTACGATTATCGAATAGGCAAGGAAAACGACATGAATCTCGATCAAACCAAACAAAGAATGGATGGAGCGCGGGCGCAGTCGCGGTTGTGAGCGACGCGCCAGACCGCGATCCGATTGGATAGAACCACTGTGCGGTTCTATCCAATCGGTGAATCACCGGTCTTCATCAAAGTTGGCGCGGCGGTCACAGAGCAGTCGCGCCCCAACTAAAAAGAAGGAAACAGGAAATGGATCTGGAACAGACGAAACAAAGAATGGATGGAGCGTTAGACGCGCTGCGCAAGGAATTCGCGGGCCTGCGCACCGGGCGCGCGTCCGTCAACCTTCTGGACCATGTGCAGGTCGACGCCTATGGCAGCATGATGCCGATGAATCAGGTCGGCACGGTCGGCGTGCCCGAACCGCGTTTGATCACCGTGCAGGTGTGGGACAAGGGTTTGGTCAAGAATGTCGAGAAGGCCATTCGTGATGCGGGGCTGGGGCTGAACCCGCAACCCGACGGCCAGATCGTGCGCGTGCCGCTGCCCGAATTGAGCCAGGAACGCCGTCAGGAACTGGCGAAAATCGCGGGCAAATATACGGAAAGCGCGCGCGTCGCCGTGCGCAATGTGCGCCGCGACGCCATGGATGCGGTGAAGAAAGAAAAACTGTCGGAAGACGAAACCAAAACACAGAATGATAAAATCCAGAAGCTGACCGACGAGGCGATCAAGAAAATCGACGATCTGCTGGCGGCCAAGGAAAAAGAAATCATGCAGGTTTAGGGTGTCGCCGGCACACCCGGGGGATTGCCCATGAACGACCCCAAAAAAACAGGCTGCGAAGATAACAGCGGCCACCCCCTTCACGTCGCCATCATCATGGATGGCAACGGGCGTTGGGCCAAGGCGCGCGGTTTACCGCGCCCGATGGGCCATCGCGCCGGTATCGAGGCCGTGCGCCGCACCATCGCGGCGGCGGGCAAAATGGGCGTCGGACATTTGACCTTGTACAGTTTTTCATCGGAAAACTGGCGGCGACCCGCCGATGAAATCGGCGAATTGATGGGGTTGCTGCGTTTTTACCTGCGCAGCGAATTGGCCGGCCTGCACAAGGAACATATTCGCGTTCGCATCGTCGGCGATCGCCGCAAATTACCCGCCGACATCGTCGAAATGATCGACCATGCCGAAGATTTGACGCAGGATAACCGCGCGCTGACGCTGACGCTGGCATTGAATTACGGCGGGCGGCAGGAAATCACCGCCGCGGCGCGCAGTCTGGCCAAGGCCGTCGAACGCGGCCAATTGCAACCCGACGCCATCGACGAACATGTGTTTCAGTCGTTTCTGTTCACCGGCGGTATGCCCGATCCTGATCTGGTCATTCGCACCAGCGGCGAAAAACGCATATCGAATTTCCTGTTATGGCAGTCGGCCTATGCCGAATATGTGTTTATGGACGTTCTGTGGCCCGATTTCGCCGCCGAACATCTGGCCGCCGCCATCGACGAATTCCGCCGCCGCGACCGCCGTTATGGCGCGACCGCGACGCAAAATTAACGGTTTTGCGCCGCGATGCGATAAAAGCGGCAAAAAGCCCCATAAATCCGCCCGATTCCCTTGCATTTCTGGTGCGGAATGGCCATGTAAATGGTTCGATTTTCCGGTAAAGGCTTTCCATGATCACTTCGCTCGCCCGCAAATTCTTCGGTTCCCACAATGACCGCCTGTTGCGCGGGCAGGATGCGCTTGTCGCGCGCATTAACGAATTGGAACCGCAGTTCAAGGCGTTGAGCGACGAGGCGTTGCGCGCCAAAACGGCGGAATTCCGCGCCCGTCTGGCGAAAGGCGAAACGCTGGACGAGCTGTTGCCCGAAGCCTTTGCCGCCGTCCGCGAAGCGGCCTGGCGCGTGCTGGGCCAGCGCCCGTTTGACGTGCAGCTGCGCGGCGGCATCGTGCTGCATCAGGGCCGCATCGCCGAAATGCGCACGGGTGAAGGCAAAACGCTGGTCGCCGTGTTGCCCACTTATTTAAACGCCCTGTCGGGCAAGGGCGTACATGTCGTCACCGTCAACGACTATCTGGCGCGGCGCGACAGCGGATGGATGGGCCGTGTGCATAATTTCATGGGCCTGTCCACCGGATGCATCGTCCACGGGCTGGACGACGCCGAACGGCGCGCCGCCTATGCGTCGGATGTCACCTATGGCACCAACAACGAGTTCGGGTTTGACTATCTGCGCGATAACATGAAATTCACGCAAGGCGATCTGGTTCAACGTCCGTTCAATTTCGCCATCGTCGACGAAGTCGACAGCATCCTGATCGACGAGGCGCGCACGCCGTTGATTATTTCCGGCCCCGCCGAGGATTCGTCCGAGCTGTATATGAAAGTCGACGCGCTGATTCCGCGCCTGACCGCCGACGATTACGAAAAGGATGAAAAAGGCCGCACCATTTCCCTGACCGAGGCCGGCAACGAAAAAATCGAAACATTGCTGGGCGAAGCGGCGCTGCTGGCCCCCGGCGGATTATATGACGCCGCCAACGTCAATATCGTGCATCACGTCAATCAGGCGCTGCGCGCCCACAAAATGTTCGCGCGCGACGTCGATTACATCGTCCGCGACAACAAGGTTGTCATCATCGACGAATTCACCGGCCGCATGATGGAAGGCCGCCGTTATTCCGACGGGCTGCATCAGGCGTTGGAAGCCAAGGAACATGTCGCCATCCAGCGCGAAAACCAGACGCTGGCCAGCATCACGTTCCAGAATTATTTCCGCCTTTATCCCAAACTTTCGGGCATGACCGGCACCGCGTTGACCGAAGCGGCGGAATTCGCGGAAATCTATAATCTGGATGTCGTCGAAATGCCGACCAACCTGCCGGTCGCGCGCAAAGACATGAATGACGAAGTTTACGGCACGATGGCGGAAAAGAACGACGCCATCATCAAGCGTATCGAAGAATGCCGCGCCCGCATGCAACCCGTTCTGGTCGGCACGGTGTCGATCGAAAAATCGGAAAGCCTGTCGGCGCTTCTGAAAAAACGCGGCGTTCCCCACAACGTGCTGAATGCCCGTTTCCACGATCAGGAAGCCAGCATCATCGCCCAGGCGGGCCGCCCCGGCGCCGTCACCATCGCCACCAATATGGCGGGCCGCGGCACGGATATCCAGCTGGGCGGCAATTTCGACATGCGCGTCGAACAGGAATTGCACGATGTCGCGGATGAAGGCGAACGCGCCCGCCGCATCGACCAGATCAAGGCCGAAATTGCCGTCGCGCGCGAACAGGTCAAGGCCGCGGGCGGCCTGTTCGTCATCGGCACCGAACGCCACGAATCCCGCCGTATCGACAACCAATTGCGCGGCCGTTCGGGCCGTCAGGGCGACCCCGGCGCGTCGATTTTCTTCCTGTCTTTGGAAGACGATCTGATGCGTATTTTCGGCGCGCACAACCAGACGCAGAACATTCTGGCCAAGCTTGGCCTGCGCGACGGCGAAAAAATCGCCCATCCGTGGATCACGGGCGCGTTGGCCAAGGCGCAGGAAAAGGTCGAATCGCGCAATTTCGACATGCGCAAAAATCTGTTGAAATTCGACAATGTCATGAACGACCAGCGCAAGGTCGTGTACGAACAACGCCGCGAGATTATGGCCGCGGCGGATGTGTCCGACGTCGTGCATGATTTGCGCGCCGACGTCATTCACGACCTCGTGACTGCGGCCATCCCGCCGCATTCCTATGCCGAACAATGGGACATCGCCGGATTGACGGAGCGGGTGCGCGACATTCTGTCGGTCGACCTGCCCATCGCGGCGTGGGCTGCGGAAAACGGCATTGCCGAAACGGAGATCGAGCAACGTATCCAGAAAGCCGCCGAGGAAAAACTGGCGGAAAAAACCGCGATCATCGAACCCGCCGCGCTGCGCCACGCCGAAAAGGCAGCGCTTCTCGGCACGCTCGATCAGGCGTGGAAAGACCATTTGCTGGCGCTCGACCATGTGCGGCAGGGCATCCATTTGCGCGGATATGGCCAGCGCGACCCGTTCAACGAATATAGCCGCGAGGCTTTTGGCCTGTTCCAGATGATGCTGGAAAGCGTGCGCGAGGAAGTCACCAGAACCATCATGCATGCAGGCATGAGCTTGCCGTCGCTTGACGAACTTCTGGAACGCAACCGCGCGGCGATGCAGCAAAACCATATGCGCGAACTGACCGGCGCCGAAGCCGGCGCCGTATTGGGCACGGACCCGCTGCCCGAAGGCATGGTGGTGCGCATACCCCCCGCCTCCGGCGGCAACGCGCGTGACGCCGGGCCGGCAGCCGCGCCGGTGGTCGCCATTCAGGCCGACCCTTATGCGGGCACGCAACGCAACGCGCCGTGCCCCTGCGGGTCGGGCAAGAAATACAAACATTGCCACGGCGCGGTTTAAATTTTTAGCCCGTTTTGTCCTTGAACGCGCATAGATCGCGCACCACGCATAAATCGCACCGTGGCGCGCGCGCCTTGCAGACATAGCGCCCGTGCAAAATCAGCCAGTGATGCGCATGCCGCATCCATGTGGCCGGTATCGCCTTCACCAGTTTTTCTTCGACCTGTTCCGGCGTTGTGCCGCGCGCCATGCCGGTACGGTTGGCAAGCCGGAACACATGGGTGTCGACCGCCATGGTCGGTTCGCCAAAAAAAACGTTCAGAATGACATTGGCGGTCTTGCGCCCGACGCCGGGCAATTCCTGCAACGCGTCACGCGTGCCGGGGACTTCGCCGCCATATTTATCGACCAGTATTTGCGACAAAGCGATGATATTTTTTGCCTTGGCGTTGAACAGGCCGATGGTTTTGACATATTCCTTCAACCCCGCCTCGCCGAGTTTCAGCATCGCCTGCGGCGTTTTTATTTTTTTGAATAATGCCGCCGTGGCGCGATTAACCCCCGCATCCGTCGCCTGTGCCGACAACACCACCGCGACCAACAACGTATAGGCATTGACGTAATTCAGTTCCGTTTGCGGTTCCGGATTGAGGGCGGCAAGGCGGCGAAAAAATTCGTCGATGGCGGCGGGTTTCATAACGGCAATTCGACGCCCATGCAGCGTTGATAAAGCTCGGCAATCACGGGCCGTTCGTTTTCGTCGCATTTGTTGAGGAAAGTCAGCCGGAAGGCGGATTCCAGATTGCCGAAAATCTGGGCGTTTTCGGCCCATGAAATCACGGTGCGCGGCGACATCACGGTTGAAATATCGCCATGCATAAAGCTTTGCCGCGTCAAATTCGCCAAGGCCACCATGCCGTGCAGCGCGTCTTTTTTAGCGGCGGCGAAGGCGGGGACTTTGGCCGCGATGATCGCTTCTTCTTCTTCGGCGGGCAGGTAATTCAGCGTCGCCACAATGTTCCAGCGGTCGAGCTGGCCCTGATTGAGCGCATGCGTGCCATGATAAAGCCCCGTGGTGTCGCCAAGCCCCACCGTGTTCGAGGTGGCAAACAAACGAAAGGCGGGATGCGGATGAATGACGCGGTTCTGGTCAAGAAGCGTCAATTTGCCTTCGACTTCCAACACGCGCTGGATCACGAACATCACGTCGGGACGGCCCGCGTCATATTCGTCGAACACCAGAGCGCAGGCGCGTTGCAACGCCCAGGGCAGCAAGCCTTCGCGATATTCGGTAACCTGCTTGCCGTCTTTCAAGACAATGGCATCCTTGCCGATCAGATCGATGCGGCTGACATGGCTGTCCAGATTGATGCGGATGCACGGCCAGTTGAGGCGCGACGCCACCTGTTCGATATGGGTCGATTTACCCGTGCCGTGATAGCCCTGCACCATCACGCGGCGATTGAAGGCAAAGCCCGCCAGAATGGCCAGCGTGGTGTCAGGGTCGAAACGATAGGCCGGATCGGCCACCGGCACATGTTCCGTGCCTTGCGAAAAAGCGGGCACTTCCCAATCGCTGTCGATGTCGAAAACCTTGCGCACAGACACGGTGGTGTCGGGCATGCCGGTTTCGGCGGAGATAAGTTTGGCGGATACCGTCATATCAAACACTCTTTCGGTTAGTTGTCATCCCGGCGCAAGCCGGGACCCAGATCGAAACTTTTTCTTACATCACCGCGTTGGCACAAGCGAGAAACTGGATCCCGGCTTGCGCCGGGATGACGCTTGCTTTTAAACCCCGCCACTGGGCTAGGACAGTTTCTTTTTCAACAAATCATTCAACATCGCGGGATTGGCTTTGCCGCCCGTCGCCTTCATCACCTGACCGACGAAGAAACCGAACAGCTTGTCCTTGCCCGATTTATATTCCGCGACCTTGTCCGCATTGGCCGCCAGAATATCGTCGATGGATTTTTCAATCGCGCCCGTGTCGGTAACCTGTTTCAGGCCTTTTTCTTCGACGATGGCCGCCGCGCCCTTGCCGGTTGCCAGCATGTCTTCGAACACGTCCTTGGCGATACGGCCCGATATGGTTTGGTCGCTGATAAGCCCGACCAGTTCGCCCAGCGCGGCGGCGGAAACGGGGCTTTCGTCGATGGATTTACCCATTTTGTTCAACGCGCCGAACAATTCGCCGGTGACCCAGTTGGCGGCCAATTTGCCGTCCCTGCCCTTGGCGACCTGTTCAAAAAAATCGGCCGAGGCTTTTTCCGCCACCAGCACCGACGCGTCATAGGGTTTCAGCCCATAGTCGCTGATGAACCGCGCTTTCTTTTCATCCGGCAATTCGGGCAGAGTCGATTTAACGCGTTCGACCATCGCCGGATCGAGCACCAGCGGCAACAGATCGGGGTCGGGGAAATAGCGGTAGTCATGCGCGTCTTCCTTCGACCGCATGCTGCGCGTTTCGCCCTTGGCGGTGTCCCATAACCGCGTTTCCTGTTTGATTTCACCGCCGGATTCCAGCACGTCGACCTGCCGCGCGGCTTCATAATCAATCGCCTGCTGGACAAAACGGATGGAATTGACGTTCTTGATCTCGCACCGTGTGCCGAGTTTCGTGTCGCCCTTGCGCCGCATCGACAGGTTGACGTCGCACCGCATCGACCCTTCTTCCATATTGCCGTCGCAGGTACCCAGATAACGCAAAATGGCGCGCAGTTTTTTCAGATACGCGCCCGCTTCCTCGCCCGACCGCATGTCGGGTTCGGACACGATTTCCATCAAGGCCACGCCTGCGCGGTTTAAATCGACAAAGGTTTCCGTCGGGCTTTGGTCATGCATGCTTTTGCCGGCGTCCTGTTCCAGATGCAGGCGCGTGATGCCGACCTTGCGCGTTTCGCCGTCGGCCATATCGAGCAGAATCTCGCCCTTGCCGACGATGGGCTGGGTGAACTGGCTGATCTGATAGCCGGCGGGCAGATCGGCATAGAAATAATTCTTGCGGTCGAATACCGATGTCATGTTGATTTCGGCCTTCAGCCCCAAACCGGTGCGCACCGCCTGTTCGACGCATTTTTCGTTCAACACGGGCAGCATGCCGGGGAACGCGGCGTCGACGAGGCTGACTTGTTCATTGGGGGCCGCGCCGAAGGCGGTGGCCGCGCCGGAAAACAGCTTGGAATTGGAAACGACCTGAGCGTGGACTTCCAGCCCGATGACCATTTCCCATTCGCCCGTTTGACCTTGAATATATGACATGTTCCGACCTGCTCTGGATAAACCCGATATTCGGGTGTAATTTACCCGCATCGCCTCCCCAACGTAAAGGCCGAACATGCCCGCAAACCCCATGATAAGAACACAAGGCTTCATCGACGGCGCGTGGGTGGATGCCAAAGCCACATTCGCCGTCACCAACCCCGCCACAGGCGCGGAAATCGCGCGCGTGGCCGATATGGGCGCGACGGAAGCGCGGCAGGCGATCATGGCGGCCAAAACCGCCTTTCTGGCGTGGGCCAAGCTGCTGGCCCGCGACCGCGCCGCCATTCTGCGCCGCTGGCACGCGTTGATTATGGAGAATATCGACGCTTTGGCCGAATTATTAACCCTTGAACAGGGCAAGCCGTTGGCCGAAGCGCGTGGCGAGATCGCCTATGGCGCGGGATTCATCGCGTTTTTCGCCGAAGAAGCCACGCGCATTTACGGCGACATCATTCCGTCTTTCCGGCCCGACGCGCGTATTCTGGTTTTAAAACAGCCCATCGGCGTGGTGGCCGCGGTCACGCCGTGGAATTTCCCGAATGCGATGATCACGCGTAAAATCGCGCCCGCGCTGGCGGCGGGATGTACGGTTGTGTGCAAACCGGCCGAAGATACGCCCTTATCCGCGCTGGCTTTGGCGGCCTTGGCGGAACAGGCGGGATTTCCGCGCGGCGTATTGAACATCGTCACGACATCGAACCCCGCCCCCGTGGGCACGGAACTGGCCACGCATCCGGATGTGCGCGCGCTGGCCTTTACCGGTTCGACCGCCGTGGGCCGCCTGTTGATGCAGCAAGCCGCCGGCACGATTAAGAAAGTCGCATTGGAACTGGGCGGCAACGCGCCCTTTATCGTGTTCGACGATGCCGATATTGACGCCGCCGTGGCAGGCGCGATGATCGCCAAATTCCGCAATGCCGGCCAAACCTGCGTCTGCGCCAACCGCATTTTCGTGCAGGAAAGGGTTTATGACGCGTTTGCCGAGAAACTGGCCGTGGCAGCGCGAAAATTAAAAACCGGTAACGGAATGGAAACAGGCGTCGAACAAGGCCCGTTGATCAACGCGCAGGCTTTGGCAAAAGTCGAAGCCCATATCAAGGATGCAACAGCCAAAGGCGCGCGCATCATCACGGGCGGCAAGCCGCATGCACAGGGCGGTACATTCTTTGAACCCACAATATTGACCGGCGTGACCAAGGACATGCTGGTCATGCACGAGGAAACATTCGGCCCCGTCGCGCCGTTGATCAAATTCCGCGGCGAAGATGAAGTTATCGCCATGGCCAACAGCACCGAATTCGGGCTGGCCGGTTATTTCTACGCCCGCGATATGGCGCGCGTCTGGCGCGTGGCCGAGGCGTTGGAGGTCGGCATTGTCGGCGTCAATACCGGCCTGATTTCCGACGCCACCGTTCCGTTCGGCGGGGTCAAGCAATCGGGCCTGGGCCGCGAAGGATCGCGCTATGGCATCGACGATTACGTCGAATTGAAATATGTGATGTTGGCAGGCCTATAAAATATCCGCAGCCGTCATCCCCAACGCCGCCGCGACCGCCGGATGCGTTATTTTGCCGTCCGCGACATTCAAGCCGTTGCGGAAACCGGTATCGTCGGCCAAAGCCTGTTTCCAGCCTTTATTCGCCAGCGCCAGCACATAAGGCAGCGTGGCGTTGTTCAGGGCAAAGGTTGACGTGCGGGCCACCGCGCCCGGCATGTTGGCGACGCAATACATCACGACATCGTCGATCATGAAAACCGGGTCGGTATGCGTTGTGGGGTGCGCGCCTTCGACGCAGCCGCCTTGGTCAATGGCGATATCGACGATGACCGCGCCTTTTTTCATGCGCGATATCATCGTCCGCGTCACCAGTTTCGGCGCCGCCGCGCCCGCCACCAGAACCGCGCCAATGACAAGATCCGCGTCGATAACGCAGGCTTCGATCGCGCCGCCGACAGATTCAACCGTGCGCACGCGGCCCGCGAATTGCCGGTCGATGTCGGCCAGCCGTTCGGACGATTTGTCCAGAACGGTCACATCCGCGCCCATGCCCGCCGCGACAAACGCCGCATTCGTGCCCGCAACGCCGCCGCCGATAATCGCGACTTTGCCGGCGGCCACACCCGGCACGCCGCCGAGCAGCACGCCGCGCCCGCCCTGATTTTTTTCCAGATAATGCGCGCCCGCCTGCACCGCCATGCGGCCTGCGACTTCGGACATCGGCGTCAGCAAAGGCAACCGCCCCGCGGCATCCGTCACCGTTTCATAAGCGATGGCGACGCAACCCGATTGCATCAAAGCCTGCGCCTGCGCAGGATCCGGCGCCAGATGCAGATAGGTAAATAAAATCTGCCCGGGCCGCAGCATCGCGCATTCGGGCAATTGCGGTTCCTTGACCTTTACAATCATGTCGGCAGTGGCGAAAATTGTCGCCGCATCGGGCGCGATATCCGCCCCCACCGCGCGGTAATCATCATCCGCAATGCCCGCGCCCACACCCGCGCCCGCCTGCACCGACACGCGATGTCCCGCCGCGACCAGCGCGCGCGCCGATTCCGCCGTCAAACCGACGCGATATTCATGAATTTTGATTTCCGACGGCACGCCGACACGCATGGAAGCCCCCATTGGGTAAAGATTACATCAAATGCCGCCCAAACCCGGCAATTAACAATTGCTTATCGAATTTATGATGAAATGCCCATATGCGTTATTCAAGCGATTCGCAATCAGGCCCGGAACAGGGCGCGGCCACCGGCTTTGGCGCCTATGGGCTCGAAACCATGGCCTATATCAAGCCGGTCATAATCGAAGGCAAAGCCATGCATGCCGTGCACGCGGCCGACGGCACGCCTTTGGCCATGGTCGCGGGACGCGATGTCGCCTTTGCCACCGTGCGCCAGCACGAAATGGAACCTGCCAGCGTGCATTAAGCCTGCGCGAGAATATCTCGACATTTGCCTTTTACAGGCTGATAATTCCGCCGCCCGCCATTCCAAGCTGGGGATTTTCTTATGCCCGATTTTCTTGACCGCCTCGGCGAGGCGTTGATGATGTCCGCCGGCATGTTGTGGCATGTCGGCTGGAGCCTCGTGCTTGGCCTGTTGATTTCCGCCGCGCTGCAGGCTTTCGTATCCAAGGATCGCATCGCCGCGTTGCTGGGCCGCGACGGCGCGCGTGAAATCGCGCTGGCCACGGGGTTCGGCGCGGCAAGTTCCAGCTGTTCCTATGCCGCCGTTTCGATCGCGCGCACGCTTATATCCAAAGGGTCGGGCTTTGCCGCGGCGCTGGCTTTCATGTTCGCCTCGACCAACCTTGTCGCCGAGCTGGGGGTGGTTTTATACCTGCTGATGGGCTGGCAATTTATGGTGGCGGAATGGGTCGGCGGCATCGTGCTTGTCGTCATCATGAGCATTATCGTCAAACTTACCTGCCCCGCCGCTTTGCTTGAGGACGCGCGCCGCAGGGCCGCGGGCAACAACGCGGCGCATGGCCATGAACACGGCCACGCGCATCAACATCACGACGCGCCGCACCACGCCCCTGCGCCACAAAACCGCGACGCGCGCATGGCCATTGCGCGCCATTTCATGATGGACTGGTCGATGCTGGGCCGCGACATCATCATCGGTTTTGCCGTGGCAGGCATATTGGCCGTATTCGTGCCCGCCGGATTTTGGCAAGGATTGTTCGCAGCCCATACGCCCGACGCGACGCGCGCGCCGCTTGACGCGTTGATCGGGCCATTGGTTGCCGCCGCCAGTTTTGTCTGTTCGGTCGGCAATGTGCCGCTGGCCGCCATTTTATGGGCGGGTGGCGCGAGCTTCGGCGGCGTGCTGGCGTTCCTGTACGGCGACCTGATTGCCTTGCCATTGCTGGACGTTTATCGCCGCGCTTTTGGATGGAAGATGGCCGCTTATATCGGCGTGGTTTTTTATATCACGATGGCTGTGACGGGTTACATCATGCATGTGGCATTCGAAACCTTACACCTTGTTCCCGCCGTCAAACCTGCCGCGATGCTGCGCGCCGATATGGCATCGTTCTCGGTCGACTACACATTCTGGCTTAATCTCGTTTTCGGCATTGTAGGCCTTTATTTCGCATGGCTGTCCAAACGCCAGCCCGCCGCCGCGGTTCCGAGTTGTTGCGGCCATCATAAATGATGGGTTGATGCCGTAATAAAGCCCTACTTTCCCCGTTTCATAAAGACAACAAGCTGATATAAATCAGCCTGGCTTTTGTTGTGCGGTCATGATTCCATCACGCCCTTTCATCCTGCGCCCAGTTGCGACGTCGCTGCTGATGGCGGCCATCATGCTGGTCGGTCTTGTCGCGCTGCATTTCCTGCCTTTATCCGCCCTGCCCGAAGTCGATTATCCGACGATACAGGTGCAGACTTTCTACCCCGGCGCCAGTCCCGACGTCATGACATCGGCCATCACCGCGCCGTTGGAAAAACAATTCGGACAAATGCCGGGACTTAATCAAATGTCGTCGGTCAGCGCGGCGGGCGCGTCCGTGCTGACATTGCAATTCGATTTATCGTTGAGCCTCGACATCGCGGAACAGGAAGTGCAGGCCGCCATCAACGCGGCGGGCAATCTGTTGCCGTCCGACCTGCCCGCGCCCCCCATCTATGCCAAGGTCAATCCGGCAGACGCCCCCGTCATGACGCTGGCGGTGACATCGGATACATTGCCGTTGACGCAGCTTGAAGACTTCGCGGACACGCGGTTGGCGCAGAAAATATCGCAACTGCCCGGCGTCGGCCTTGTCAGCCTGTCGGGCGGGCAGCGCCCCGCCGTGCGCGTTATCGCCAATATTCAGGCATTGGCCGGACACGGGCTGAATATCGACGATCTGCGGTCCACCATCGCCAACGCCAACGCCAATGCGCCCAAAGGCAGTTTCGACGGGCCGTTGCGCGCCACCACCATCAACGCCAACGATCAATTGACCGACGCCGCGCAATATGGCGACATTATTCTGGCCTATAATAACGGCGCGCCCATACGTCTGAAAGACGTGGCCACGATTGAAAACAGCGCGGAAAACACCAAGCTTGGCGCATGGATGGGCGTCACCGGCGCGCAAGCCGTTCACACCGGTTCGGTCACGCCCGCCATTATCGTCAATATCCAGCGTCAGCCGGGTGCCAATGTTATCGCCGTCGTCGATACCATCAAAAAACTTTTGCCTTCGCTGGAATCGACCTTGCCTGCCGCCGCCAAGGTCACCGTTCTGACCGACCGCACCGTCACCATCCGCGCGTCGGTGATGGATGTCGCGTTTGAATTAATGCTGTCTGTCGCGCTGGTCGTCGCGGTCATGTTCATTTTCCTGCGCAACGTTCCGGCCACGATCATTCCCAGCCTGTCGGTGCCTTTGTCGTTGATCGGCACATTTGCCATTATGTATCTGGCCGGCTTCAGCCTGAACAACCTGTCGTTGATGGCACTGACCATCGCCACGGGTTTTGTCGTCGACGACGCCATCGTGATGATCGAAAACATTTCGCGCTATATCGAACAGGGCATGAAACCGATGGAGGCGGCGTTGAAAGGCGCGGGCGAGATCGGCTTTACCATCGTATCGCTGACCATATCGCTGATCGCCGTTTTGATACCCTTGCTGTTCATGGGCGATGTCGTCGGGCGATTGTTCCGCGAATTTGCCATTACGCTGGCCGTCACCATTCTGATTTCCGCCGTCGTTTCCCTGACCCTCGTGCCGATGATGTGCGCACGCATGCTGCGACACCACAAACCCGAAGACGAAGGCGCGTTCCTGCGCGCGACGCAGCGCGGGTTCGATCGCGTGATCGCTGGTTATGACCGCATGTTGAATTGGGTTCTGGACCACGCCGGTTTGACATTGCTGGTCGCGCTAGGCACGCTGGCCTTGACCGTCGTTCTTTATATCTATGTGCCCAAGGGGTTTTTCCCGATACAGGACACCGGCCTTATTCAGGGGATAAGCCGCGCGGCGGGCAGCATTTCCTATGCCGCGATGGCGGAAAAACAACAACAGCTCGCCGCCGTTATCCTGCGCGACCGCGACGTGCAAAGCCTGTCGTCCTTTATCGGCGTCGACGGCACGAATCTGACGCTGAACAGCGGGCGCTTTCAGATCGCGCTGAAACCGCTGGACGAGCGTTCGGACAGCGCGTCCGACATTATCCGCCGCCTGACAAAAGAAACCGCGTCCGTCCCCGGCATTACACTTTATATGCAGCCGGTGCAGGATCTGACCCTCGACACATCGGTCAGCAGCACGCAGTATCAGTTCATGGTGCAGGACGCCGATACCGACGAATTGAACAAATGGGTTCCCGTCCTTGTCGACAAATTGCGTACCCTGCCGCAATTGCAGGATGTCGACGACAATTTGCAGGCCGACGGGCTGTCGGATTACGTCGATGTCGATCGCGACACGGCGGGGCGGCTCGGCATCACGCTGGCCACCGTCGACAACGCGCTGTATGACGCGTTCGGCCAACGCATTATCTCCACCATCTTTACCCAGTCGAACCAGTATCGCGTCATTTTGAACACCCCCGCCACGATGGCGTCGCTGCAATCCATTTACCTGCCGTCGTCGGGCGGCGGACAGGTTCCGCTGTCGGCCATTGCCAGCATCAAGCAGGAAACCGCGCCGTTGCAGATCAACCATCTGGGACAGTTTCCGGCCGCGCAGATTTCCTTCAACCTTGCCGCCGGCACGTCTCTGGGCGCGGCGGTCGATGCCATTACGCAGGCCGAAAAAAAAATTGGCCTGCCGGACAGCGTCATGACGAGCTTTCAGGGCGCGGCGCTGGCTTTTTCCAAATCGCTGGGGAACGAGTTACTGTTGATTCTGGCGGCCATCGTTACCGTCTATATCGTTCTGGGCGTGCTGTACGAAAGCTATATCCACCCCATCACCATTATTTCCACCCTGCCGTCGGCGGGAGTGGGCGCCTTGCTGGCCCTGATGATATCGGGGCATGATCTGGATATTATCGCCATTATCGGCATTGTTTTGTTAATCGGCATCGTCAAGAAAAACGCGATTATGATGATCGATTTCGCGCTGGAAGCCGAACGCGTCGAAGGCAAACCGCCGCGCGCCGCCATTCACCAAGCCTGTTTGCTGCGCTTCCGCCCCATCATCATGACGACGATGGCGGCGTTGCTGGCGGCGTTGCCGTTGATGCTGGGCACCGGCATGGGCGCGGAATTGCGCCGTCCCTTGGGCATCGCCATTGTCGGCGGGCTTATCGTGTCGCAGGCCCTGACTTTGTTCACCACGCCGGTGATTTATCTGGCATTCGATAATCTGGCGCGGCGGTGGCGCAAACCCGAACCCGCGACGGAACCCACGGCATGAACCCCGCCGCGTTGTTCATCCGGCGTCCCGTCGCCACCACATTATTGACTTTAGGCGTGGCGTTGGCGGGCGCGGTGGCTTTCGCCTTGCTGCCCGTCGCGCCTTTGCCGCAAGTCGATTTCCCCACGGTTATGGTGCAGGCCAGCATGGCGGGCGCGTCGCCGGAAACCATGGCGACATCGGTGGCCACGCCGTTGGAACGGCATCTGGGCGAGATTGCCGACGTCACCGAAATGACGTCGCAAAGCACGGTCGGCAATACGCGCATCACCTTGCAATTCGGGCTTGACCGCGACATCGACGGGGCGGCCCGGGACGTTCAGGCCGCCATCAACGCCGCGCGCGCCGATTTACCGGCCAGCCTGAAATCCAATCCGACCTATCGCAAAATGAACCCGGCCGATGCGCCCATTATCGTGCTGGCGATGACGTCGGACACCCTGACACCCGGACAGGTTTACGATTCCGCCTCCAGCGTGTTGGCGCAAAAACTGTCGCAGATCGACGGCGTGGGACAGGTCGAAGTCGGCGGCAGTTCCCTGCCCGCCGTGCGCGTGGATTTAAACCCCAACGCCTTGTTCAATTACGGCATCGGCCTTGAGGACATCCGCGCAGCCTTGGCCGCCGCCAATGCCAACAGCCCCAAGGGTGCGCTGGAAGAACAGGGCCGGCATTTCCAGCTTTATACCGATGATCAAGCCAGACATGCCGACGACTACAAAAACCTGATCGTGGCCTACCGCAACAATGCGCCCGTGTTTTTGCGCGACGTCGCCAATGTGACGGATTCGGTCGAGGATTTGCGCCATCAAGGGCTGTTCGACGGCAAACCGTCGATCGTCCTGATCATCACCAAGGAACCCGGCGCCAACATCATCGCCACCATCGACGCCATCAAGGCGGCGCTGCCCGCGCTGCGCGCCTCTATCCCCGCCGCCATCAACCTGTCCATCGCGCTGGACCGGTCGCCCGCCATTCGCGCGTCGCTGCACGATGTCGAACGCACGATGGTGCTTTCCGTCTTTCTTGTCATCATGGTGGTGTTTTTATTCCTGCGCAACGCGCGCGCCGCCATTATCCCCAGCATCGCCGTGCCGGTTTCGCTGATCGGCACGTTCGGCGTCATGTATCTGCTGGGCTATAGCCTCGACAATCTGTCTTTGATGGCAATGACGGTGGCGACAGGATTCGTCGTTGACGACGCTATCGTCGTTCTTGAAAACATCACGCGCCATATCGAAGCGGGTGTGCCGCGTTTCAAAGCCGCTGTGCTGGGCGCGCGCGAAGTCACCTTCACCGTTTTGTCGATGAGCCTGTCGCTGATCGCGGTCTTCACCCCGATCCTGCTGATGGGCGGCATTGTCGGCCGGTTGTTCCGCGAATTCGCGGTCACATTGTCCGTCGCCATTCTGGTGTCGCTGGCGGTGTCTTTGTCGACCACGCCGATGCTGTGCGCGCGCTGGCTGGAACGCGGGCAACGCCATGGCCATGCCCGCCCATCCTTTCTGCACCGGCTTTACGATATCAGCGAAGGGCTGTTCACGCGGCTACGCCGGTCTTACGATCTGACGTTAATGCGCGCGTTACGGCACCGGCGGCTGGTTTTGCTGGTGCTGCTGGCGGCGGTCGGGCTGAATGTCTGGCTGTTCGCCGCCACGCCCAAAGGGTTTTTCCCCGAGGAAGATACGGGCCAGATCATGGGTGGCGTCATGGGCGATCAGGATATTTCGTTCCAGGCCATGAAACAGAAAATGATCGAGTTCGTGAACATCCTGCGCCGCGACCCTGCGGTCGCCAGCGTTGCGGGTTTCACCGGCGGCGGCGCGACCAACAGCGGATTTATCTTCATGGAGCTGAAACCGCTGGCCGAACGCGGCGTATCGTCGCAGGACGTCATCAACCGGCTGCGGAAACCTTTATCGCATGTCGCGGGCGCGGCGCTGTTTTTGCAAGCCGGACAGGACATTCATATGGGCGGCCGGGCCGGCAACGGCGAATACCAATACACGTTGCAATCCGACAATCTTGATGAACTCCGCGCATGGGCCCCGAAACTGACCGATGCCCTGAAACAGGAAAGCGTCATCACCGACGCCAATTCCGATCAGCAGGACGCGGGATATGAAAGCAACCTGACCATCGACCGCGACACTGCGGCGCGCCTCGGCCTCAATGTCGCTCAAATCGACAACACGCTCTATGACGCCTTCGGCCAACGCCAGGTGTCTACGATTTATAATCCTCTTAACCAATATCATGTCGTGATGGAAGTCGCGCCGCAATATCTGCAGAACCCCGACAGCCTGAAACAGATTTACATCAGCACATCCGGCGGCAGCCTGAGCGGCACCGAAGCTTCGAGCGGCGGCACGACAGGCAGCGCAGCCGCACGCAACGCCGCGACCAACGCCATTGCCGCGGCCGGCAAAGGCGTCACATCGACCGGTGCGGCGATCAGCACAACGGCGGAGACCATGATTCCGCTGGCCGCTATCGCCCATGTGGCGACAGACGCCACCCCTTTGTCGGTCAATCATCAGGGCCATTTCGCCGCAACCACGATTTCATTCAACCTCGCGCCCGGCAAATCGCTGAGCGACGCGCAAAAAGCCATCGCCGACGCATCAGCGCGCATTCATATGCCCGCCACCATTCATGGCGCGTTCCAAGGCACGGCGCAGGTATTCCAGCAATCGCTGGCCAACGAACCTATTTTGATTCTGGCCGCCATTCTGGCCGTCTATATCGTGCTGGGCATTCTGTACGAGAGTTTGGTGCATCCCCTGACGATTTTGTCGACCCTGCCTTCCGCAGGCGTCGGCGCGGTCGCCGCGTTGATGGTCTGCCACGTGCAGTTCGACATCATGGGGTTGATCGGCGTTATTTTGCTGATCGGCATCGTCAAGAAAAACGCCATTATGATGATCGACGTCGCGGTCGAAACGCGGCGCACCCAGAACATCCCCGCGCGCGACGCCATTTATCGCGCCTGTCTTCTGCGTTTCCGCCCTATTATGATGACGACGGCGGCCGCGCTGCTCGGCGCATTGCCGCTGGCGCTGGGCTGGGGCGAAGGCGCGGATCTGCGCCGGCCTTTGGGGATCGCCATCGTCGGCGGGCTTTTGGTGTCGCAAGCCTTGACGCTTTTTACAACACCCGTCGTCTATCTCTATCTCGACCGCTTCAGCAGCTGGTGCAGGAATCTAAGATCAAGCCCCCGGTAACGTGACATCCGGCGCGCGCAAATAAAGCGGGCGCGGCAGAAAATCCGCATGGCCTGTTTCCGCCCGCACCGCCAGCGCGGCGCACAGTGCGGCTTCATCGATATCAGGCGTCGCGATATCGCCGACGATTGCCACGCCGGGATGCGCGGCCGCAAAAATGTCGATATCTTTTTGCGTCATCAGGCGTGGTTCATCTGCGGTGCCGGCGGCGGGAAAAAATTGACAGAACAGGTCGGCTCGTTTGGAATCGATCACGACCAGTACATCGCCCTGCGCCCGCGCCGCGCGATAAATCGCGAACCGGTCGATACCGATAACCGGCTTGCCCGCCGCCAGACCGACGCCCCGCGCCGCCGCCAAACCGACGCGCAGGCCGGTAAAGCTGCCGGGGCCACGCGTGACCGCGATGCGGTCGATCTGCGCGAAATCCAAGCCCGCCTGCGCCATAACATCGACGATCATGGGCATCAACCGCGCATCCTGCCCGCGCGCCATCTTTTCGCGCGCAACGGCGACAATGCGCCCGTCCTGCCAGACGCACACGCCGCAGCCCGACCCCGCACAATCGATGGACAGAACGATCACGGCCTGACTTGCCGCACTTCGCGCACTTCGGGCACGTAATGGCGCAGCATGTTTTCGACGCCGGCCTTCAGCGTCATGCTGGAACTGGGGCAACCGGCGCACGACCCTTTCAGATTCAAATACACCACGCCGTCTTCATAGCTTTGGAACGTGATATCGCCGCCGTCCTGCGCCACGGCAGGCCGGATTTTATGGTCGA
The DNA here is from genome assembly GCA_028866275.1 of Alphaproteobacteria bacterium. Lineage (GTDB taxonomy): Bacteria > Pseudomonadota > Alphaproteobacteria > UBA9219 > UBA9219 > CAIXLI01. The sequence continues at coordinate 1,743 of JAGWIK010000001.1, read as the reverse complement.
GCAGATCGCGGATTTTCGCCACGATGGGGCCTTCGTCCCCGTTTGCGGCAACAGGGGTTTCATCGCCCGCCGCGACGACGGGTTTGCCCGACGCGAAATGATCCATGATAACCGTCAGCACGGGCGGTTTCATCGCAGCCCAGTTTTTACCGTCATCCTTGGTCACGGTAATAAAATCCGACCCCAAAAACACGCCGCGCACGCCGTCAACGGCGAACAATGCCTGCGCCAGAGGCGACGTTGCAGCATCACCCGCCGAACCGACATCAAGCGTGCCGGATGCCATCACCGCGCGGCCGGGCAAAAATTTCATCGTCGCGGGGTTGGGCGTTTCTTCGGTCTGGATAAACATGGGGGTTATTTTCCTTTATAAATATCGACCAGCTGATCGAGCAGTTTCATCGCGTCTTCGCGCGGCCGCTGAAAACAGTTGCGCCCGATGATCGACCCGTTGCCGCCGCCCGCGTGAATGGCGCGCGCATCGTCCAACACGCTGTCTTCGCCCTTGGCCGCGCCGCCGGAAAACACCACGATGCGTTTGCCGCCGAAACAGCATTGCATGATATGGCGCACGCGGTCGGGCAAGGTCGCGACCGGTATCTTTTTATCCTCGTATACTTTTTTGGCTTCTTTTTGTTCGAGGAAATCGGACGGCAATTTGACCTTGATGATATTCGCCCCCAGCAAAGCCGCCATATGCGCGCCATAAGCGATGACGTCGACAGCCAGCTCGCCTTCCTTGGACACGTCGCCGCCGCGCGGATATGACCACAGCACGACAGCCAAACCTTTGGCCTTGGCTTCGGCGGACAAATCGCGGAATTCTTCGTATTGGTTGTACATCGCATCCGATCCCGGATAGATGGTAAAACCAATGGCCGAACAGCCGAGACGCAGCGCGTCGTCGATGCTGGCGGTCACAGCCTGATCGGCATTTTCCTTCTGGCGCGACAGGCTGTTGGCGCTGTTCATCTTTAAAATCGTCGGGATAGCGCCCGCGAACGTGTCGGCCCCTGCGGCCAGCGGCCCCAAAGGCGCGGCATAGGCGTTCAACCCGGCATCGATCGCCAGCTGGTAATGGTAATGCGGGTCATAGGCGGGCGGGTTGACGGCAAAGCTGCGCGCGGGGCCATGTTCGAATCCCTGATCGACCGGCAGGATAACCATCCGCCCCGTGCCGCCCAGACGGCCCGCCATCAGCATGCGCGCCAGATTGGCCTTGGTTCCCGGCGTTTCGCCTTCATACCCATCGAGAATGTCACGGACGCGGCGCGAGAGTTTCATGGTACCTGCCTTGATGTTGAGCCTGACGTTGCGAAAAGAGGGCGCGTTGAATGGAGAATCCAACGGGCGTTCATGATTAGAGCTTTTCCCTGCCGAGCGCAACTTTCGGCGTAACTTTCCATGTTGGAAATACAGTACAGCAAGTCGGGAATTACGAGCCTGCGCGCCCCTGTCTGGCACCGCAGAATACCACAAAACAATAAGTTATTACCAGTCATGGAAAGTCGCGGAACTATTTGATTTATAAAAGCAAAATGCGCTTGCGCAGCCCGTAAAACCGCCATAAATGTCGAACAGCCAGCGGCGCCGAATTCTGGCGTCGTTTCTATTTTGTTCACATCCAAGCCTACGCTTCAAAACTGATTCCAACCCGACCCGCAGGACACCATCCCGTCCCCGCGTTTCCGCTTCAACCTTTCCCGTCAATTTCATTTGTGGAGTGCAGGTTATGTCTGAAAC
>JAGWIK010000046.1 GCA_028866275.1 Alphaproteobacteria bacterium | reverse complement strand
GTTCCGCTTCCCGGTTCGATGGTTTTGTTCGCGGCGGCTCTTGTGGCCCTGTTTGGCTTTGCCTATCGCCAGAAGGCGCGCAGCGTGGCATAAACCGGCCGCTGGTTGGTAAGATGTAAGCGGGGAAGCCAGTTGTCGGCTTCCCCCTTTTTCTTTGGGGGCGTGGGGGCGTTGTCATGTACGAACAATTCTATGGATTGACGGCAAAGCCTTTTTCGCTTCTTCCCGATGCCGATTTTTTGTTTTTGAGCAAGCGGCATCGCCGGGTTGTCAATTTGCTGGAATATGGCGTTATGTCCGAAGCGGGGTTTGTCGTCATCAGCGGCGAAGTCGGCGCGGGAAAAACGACGACCATTCGCCATTTTTTGAAGAAAGCGGGAACGGGGGCCACTATCGGGCTTATTACCAACCCAAGTCCGGCGCTGGGCTCCTTGATGAAGTGGGTGGCGTTGGCGTTCGATCTTAAAGCGCGCGACGGCGATGCCACGACCTTGTACGATAATTTCGTTGCGTTCCTGCTTGACCAATATGGCCGCGGCAAGCGCGCCTGTTTGATTATCGACGAGGCGCAAAACCTGACGCCCGACATGCTGGAAGAATTGCGCATGCTGTCCAACGTGAACAATGAACGCGATCTGTTGCTGCAGATCGTTCTTGTGGGGCAGCCCGAGTTGCTCGGCACGCTCAACCGCCCCGATTTGCGCCAGTTCGTGCAGCGTGTCGCCGTGCATTGTCATTTGACGCCCTTGGACGCCGGCGAAACGACGGCTTATATCCGGCATCGTCTGGTCAAGGCGGGAGGGCGTGCGGACTTGTTCGACAACATGGCCTGCGCCGCGGCGCATCGTTTCAGCGGCGGCGTGCCGCGTCTGATTAATCTGTTGTGCGATCAGGCGCTGGTTTACGGTTATGCCGAGGAGACGCCGCGCATAACCTTTGCCACCATAGCCGAAGTTGCGCATGAACGCAGCCGTTCCGGTCTCAACGCCTTTGTCAATGTGCCCGATATTTTGTCGTTGCCCGTGCTGAAGGCCGAGCTGGAAGCAGAGATGGCCAACATCGTTGTCGCGCGGGAGGCTTCATGAAGCGGTGCGCCACATTGGCGGTTGCGGCGTTTTTGGGCGCGGTTTTTGTTGCGGGCGCGGCGTCCCCCGCGCGCGCCGACATCGATTATGCCTGTTTAAGGCAGTGCGTCGCCGATGGCGGGCATCAAAGCGCGTGCCTGACGCAATGCAGTTATGACGCCGATGCGAAAACCGGCGGGCAGGGGCAGGGCGGCGTTCAGCCCGACGCCGATACATTGTCGTCGCACCGTATTTTGTCGTCCCCGGTTCCCGCGGATGGCAAAATTGTTTTGCCGCCGCCGGCTTCGCCATCCTCTCCATCCGCGCCGTTGCAGCCGGACACCGATTACGCCTGTTTGAGCCAGTGCCTGCATAACGGCCAGACCTATGATTTATGCAAACAGAATTGCGTCAAGCCCGATTGCATAGCAGGCGCGATTGACTGCCCGCCGGCAGGTGCGGCGAACGCGTTGCCGCAGCAGCATATGCCGTAAACACGGCCTGATTTTGGCGCGGAAGGATAAGTTTCTGTGCTGGAGCGGGTGAAGGGAATCGAACCCTCGTCGTAAGCTTGGGAAGCTTCTGCTCTACCATTGAGCTACACCCGCACGGGCCGGGCCGTTTTTTCGACCGGGGCGAATGCGCGGAAAGATAGCCTAAGGCTGTCGCTTCTGCTAGTGTCTTATTCATGCCTATTGAACATCGCCCACAGCCTTATGCCGCCACGACGCGCCAGATCCGCGTAACCGTGGTTCCGACCTATCTTGACGACCGTTCCGCGCCGCAGGACGGGCATTTCGTCTGGGCCTATGAGGTCACGATTGAAAATATGGGCGCGGAAACCGTGCAGTTGTTGAGCCGCCATTGGAAGATTACCGACGCGCGCGGCGAATTGCATGAAGTGCGCGGCCCCGGCGTGATCGGCGAGCAGCCGACGCTGGAGCCCGGCGACAGTTACAGTTATACCAGCGGCACGCCTTTGGCCACGCCGTCGGGCATTATGACGGGCACGTACCAGATGGAAAACGAACGCGGCGAGCAGTTCGACGTGGAAATACCGGCTTTTTCTTTGGACAGCCCGTATCAGCCGGTACTGTTGCATTAGGCGCGGTTTTTAAAATCATTTTTTGCCGTAATTTATTTTTTCGTTCCTTCCTTCATTCTTTCATTCATTCCTTCATTGCTATTTCTTATTGCTCTCACTCAGACAAAAAAAGAAGCGCGCGCTTCCCGAAACCCTGAGTACAGGGCGGCGGCATGCGACCTGCTTTGCGTTCCGTCAGCTTTTCTCCATCAAGCTGCGCAGCCCTTGGCGGGCTGACGGTCTTTAAAGCACCTCTTGCGAGGCTTGATCTGTGTAGCAGAAGGGCGGGGTGGTGTCAAGGGAAATTTCCCATATTTTGGTTGTGGGTTGGTTTGGCGTAAAAACGAAAGTCTGGAAAGTCTGGATCCCGGCTTTCGCCGGGATGACGATGGTTGATGAGGGTCTGGAACTCGGTTTTGGCCGGGATGACGATGGTTGATGAGGGTCTGGAACTCGGTTTTGGCCGGGATGACGGTTCTTTTTGGCGAGGCTGTTCTTTGAATTAGTGCGCTTCGGCCCAGTTGGCGGCGTGGCCGGATTCGGCGACCAGCGGCACGGCCAGTTTGACCGCCGGAGCCGGGGCGTTTTCCATCACCTGTTTGACCAATGAAATTGTCGCATCCAATTCGCCGGCGGGCACTTCGAACACCAGTTCGTCATGCACTTGCAACAACAAACGCGCGCCGAGTTTGGCGTCGCGCAGCGCGGCGGGCATTCGGATCATCGCGCGTTTCATGATGTCGGCCGCCGTGCCTTGCAATGGCGCGTTGATGGCCTGCCGTTCCGCGCCGCCGCGCCGCGGGCCTTTATCGTTGATGCCCGCGATATGGATACGGCGGCCGAACAGAGTTTCGACATAGCCGTGGGCGCGGGCGAATGCCTTGGTTTCTTCCATCCAGTCGCGCAATTCGTGGAAGCGGTTCAGATATTGGCGGATAAATTCCGTCGCTTCGCCCGGTGTGATGCCGATCTGTTTCGACAAACCGAAACCGCTGATGCCGTAGATGATGCCGAAATTGATGGCTTTGGCGGCGCGGCGTTTGTCGGGGGTGACGTCCTGCAACGGGATGCCCATCACTTGACTGGCGGTCAGGGCGTGGATGTCGACGCCGTCATGGAAGGCCTGAATAAGCGCGGAGATGTTGGCCGTGGCCGCCGCCAGCCGCAATTCGATTTGCGAATAATCGACCGACAGCAAGGTATAGCCGTCGGCGGCGACGAAAGCGCGGCGGATGGCGCGGCCGTCTTCGGTGCGGATGGGGATATTTTGCAGATTGGGGTCGGTGGAGGACAGGCGGCCCGTCGAGGCGCCGACCAGCGAAAAGGATGTGTGGATGCGGCCGGTTTTCGCGCTGATCTGTTCGGGCAGCGCGTCGGTATAGGTCGATTTGAGTTTCGCCACGCTGCGATAGTCGAGCAGTTTCGCCACGATGTCGTGGCCCGCTTCGGCCAGCGGTTCCAGCACGTCGGACGCGGTGGAATAGGCGCCGGTTTTGCCTTTGACGCCGCCGGGCAGACCCATTTCGGCGAACAGGACTTCGCCCAATTGTTTGGGGGACGCGACGTTGAAGGGATGTCCGGCCAGCGTGTGGATTTCCGATTCCAGACTTTGCATGCGTTGCGCGAAGCCGTGGCTTTGCGCGCGCAAAATATCGGGGTCGATGCGCACGCCGATGGTTTCCATCGCCGCGACGACGGGAACCAGCGGGCGTTCGATGCGTTCGTAGACCGTCGTGACATGTTGCTGCGCGATTTGAGGTTTAAGCAGATGCCACAGGCGCAGCGTGAAATCGGCGTCTTCGGCGGCGTAGTCGACGGCCTTGTCGAGCGCGACGCGGTCGAAGGTTATTCTGTTTTTTCCCGTGCCGGTGACGTCGTCATAGGCGATCATTTTATGCTGGAAATGGCGCATGGCCAATTCATCCAGCCCGTGGCCGTGCAGCCCCGCCGCCAGCGCGTAGGACAGCAACATGGTGTCGTCATAGGGTTCGACAATTAACCCATGTTGGCCAAGGACTTGCAGGTCGTATTTAAGGTTATGCGCGATTTTCAGGACGGCGGTGTCGCGCAGGATGTCGCGCAGATGATCGACGATTGTGTGGAGGGGGATTTGTTGTGGCCGCGCGGTATCGCCGAAGGAAAAACCGCCATCCGTCGCGGCATCCGGCGAGACGTGGTTGACGGGGATATAGCAGGCCTTGCCCGGTTCGATGGCCAGCGAGATGCCGACCAGCGTGGCGGTGCAGGCGGTCAGCGAGTCGGTTTCGGTGTCGATGGCGAGGATGCCTTTTTCGCGCGCGGCGTCGACCCAGTGTTTCAGGCGGGTTTCGGTTTGAACCAATTCGTAAGTTGTCGCAAGAATGTCGTTATTGCGGCGCGGGCCGGAATCCGGTTCCGTTTGTTCGAAGGAAGACGTTTCGGGGTCGGATTCCGGTTTGCGCCGGAATGACGGTTCTGCGCCCATCTTGGCCAGCAGTGATTTGAATCCCTGCGCTTGCAAAAAAGCGGCGAGGTCGCTGCGATGGTCGGGGGCGCGGTGGAGTTTGTCGAGCGGCACGGGCAGCGGCGCGTCGGCGTCGAGCGTGACGAGCCGCATGGAAATGCGCGCCAGTTCGGCGTTGTTGACGAGCGCTTCGCGGCGTTTGGGTTGTTTGATATTCGCCGCGTCGGCCAGCAGATTTTCCAGCGAGCCGTAATGGTTGATAAGTTCCGCCGCGGTTTTGACGCCGATGCCGGGGACGCCCGGCACATTGTCGGTGCTGTCGCCCGCCAGCGCCTGCACATCGATGACTTTGTCCGGCGTCACGCCGAATTTTTTGAAGACTTCATCCGCGCCGATGGGCGTGGATTTCAGCGGGTCGTATAGCGCGACTTTGTCGCGGATCAGCTGCATCAGGTCTTTGTCGGACGAGACGATGCGCACCGGTTCGCCTTTGTCGGCTGCCGCTTTGGCATAAGCGGCGATCAGATCGTCGGCTTCGTAGTTGGGGGATTCGATTGCGGGCAGGCCATAGGCGCGCGTGGCCTCGCGGATCAGGGCGAATTGCGGGATCAGTTCGGGCGGCGGCGGCGGGCGATGCGCTTTGTATTCGGGGTAGATGTCGTTGCGGAAGGTTTTGCGTCCGGCGTCGAAGATAACGGCAATTTTGTCGTGATTTGTGTCGGCCAGCAGTTTGTTCAGCATGTTGCAATAGCCGTAGACGGCGTTGACATGGGTGCCGTCCGGCCGCGTCATCGGCGGCAGGGCGTGAAAAGCGCGGAAAATAAAGCCGGAACCGTCGATGAGGGTGAGCATGTCTGGGATTTGGGGGCAGGGGCTGGAATGGGGGTTATAGCCGAGATTTCGGTTGTGTGGAGTCGGGAAAAAGACCGCGCGCGCCGGCCGCCAGCCATAAGCCGCTAAAACCGCCGCGAAACCAAATTATCTCCTTGACGGAAACGGGGAAAAGCCTTAAAACCCGCGAGCCTTTACGGAATCGGTGGTGGATTTTTTCCAGTTTAACGCTTGTTTTTGCGGGAAAAAGCGATCCAGACGCGGTTTCGGATGTTGCAAAAGTTACATAGCCTGTGTTGACG
>JAGWIK010000026.1 GCA_028866275.1 Alphaproteobacteria bacterium | reverse complement strand
GGCGGAAAAGATAAGGTCTTTCAATCGTTCAGACATGTTGCTCCAACAGACGCAGATTCACCCGCATTAAACGCATTAACCATACATAAATGGCTCTTTACTTTCATCTTCAGGCCTTAGAATGCCGCGCAAAGAAAAGGAAACGCTATCATGACAGACGATATTACACGCGACGAGATATTTTACATGGAAACCGACCGCGGCGACACCATTGTGCATGTGATGCGCGACGGCCGGCTTATCGAAATAAAATCCCCTCGCCCCCTGATTGAACTCGCCGATCAATTTGATCTCGTTCCATTTCTCGACGATGACAACCGTGGCTTTGCCGTTAATTTTTTCAATGTGCTGGCGACGACTTTACTTCCTTACAAAAAACTGCCCTTTGACTCAGCCATTCGTGACGTCGAAGCGGGCAGCCTGACGGGCGACAGCAAGCGTCCGCGCTTTATCAGGGAAGACGACAAAACCATTGTCGATTGCACAAGCGTCATGTTCAGAAACGGGGACAATGTGGTTTTCCCGGTCGCGGTCGACATCCTCGACACGGTCAGGCGGGCCCAAACCCGCCCCAATCCGCCGCGCGGCAAACCGGACAACGACCCCAATCCGGCCTGAATCACACCGCCTTGAAAATCAAACACGCATTGGTGCCGCCGAACCCGAACGAATTCGACAACGCGACGCTGATTTTCTTCTCGCGCGCCTTGATCGGCACCAGATCCATGCCGTCCAGCCCTTCGGACGGGTCTTCCAAATTCAAAGTCGGCGGAATAATCCCGTCGGTCACGGCCTTGATCGAATAAATCGCCTCGATCGCGCCCGCCGCGCCCAGCAAATGGCCGGTGGCCGATTTGGTCGAGGACATCATCGTCTTTTCGGCATGCGCGCCCAACAAACGGCGCACCGCGCGCACTTCGATTTCGTCGCCCAGCGGCGTCGACGTGCCGTGCGCGTTGACATAATCAATGGCATCGACCGACAGGCCCGACCGTTTCAACGCCATCTGCATGGCGCGATAGCCGCCATTGCCGTCTTCGGCGGGCGCGGTCATGTGATAGGCGTCGCCCGACAGGCCATACCCCGCCAGTTCGGCATAAATTTTCGCGCCGCGTTTTTTGGCGTGTTCATATTCTTCCAGAATGACGACGCCCGCGCCTTCGCCCATCACGAAACCGTCGCGGCCCTTGTCATAGGGGCGCGACGCTTTTTCCGGCGTGTCGTTATACGCCGTCGACATGGCGCGCAGCGCGCAAAAACCGGCGATGCCGACGCGGCAAATGGCGGCTTCCGCCCCGCCCGCGACCATCACATCGGCATCGTCCAGCGCGATCAGCCGCGCGGCGTCGCCGATAGCATGCGCGCCGGTGGCGCAGGCCGTCACCACGGAATGGTTGGGCCCGCGATAGCCATGCTGAATCGACACCTGCCCCGACGCCAGATTGATAAGGCTGCGCGGGATAAAGAAAGGCGACACGCGCTTTGGCCCGCGCTCATGCAGGACAATGGACGTTTCATAAATTTCGTTAAGGCCGCCGATGCCCGACCCGATCATCACGCCGATGCGGTCGCGTTGTTCGTCGGTCTGCGGCACATAACCGCCGTCCTTGATCGCTTCATTCGCCGCGGCCATCGCGAAATGAATGAAGGTATCCATCTTTTTTTGTTCTTTAGGCTCGATATAGTTATCGAGATTAAGTTCGCCGTCCCCGTCGCCGCGCGGCACCTGCCCCGCGACCTGACAGGTCATGTCGGAAGGATCGAAATGGGTAATGCGGCCTATGCCGCTGCGGCCCGCCGTCAGACGCGCCCAATTCAGGCCGACGCCGACGCCCAGCGGCGACACCATCCCCATACCCGTGACAACGACGCGACGCATCATTCACTCCCTCCCAATATCTGGCCACAGCCGCCGGACGCCAGCCTCCGCGACATCCGGCAGCCGGAACAGAAATCAGGCAGCTTCTTTTTTGCTGCTGATGAAGTCGATCGCGTCCTTGACGGTGGCGATCTTTTCGGCGGCGTCATCGGGGATTTCGACGCTGAATTCTTCTTCAAAGGCCATGACGAGTTCGACGGTATCGAGGCTGTCCGCGCCCAAATCATCGATGAAGCTCGCATTGTCGGTGACCTTGGCGGCATCGACGCCCAGATGTTCAACGACGATCTTCTTTACGCGTTCTGCGATATCACTCATTGCTACAAAGCCTTCTGTTGTTATCGATAGGGTTGCGCCCCTAGAATCGGCACGCGCCCGAACGGTTCTCTCTATTCTGTGAAACGCGGCTTGTCCAGACGGAAAACAAGAAATTGCCACATTTCGGGCTAATGCTGTGAAAAAGCTTGCTTTTCATCTCTTCCGTGTTACGCCGGACACACCCTGTTCGATTCTTTTTGCAACGGAGTCCCCCATGCGCGACAAAGACATTTCCGCCCCCCGTTCCAAAACAGGCCTCAAACCCTTGCGACGGCTGTGGGCTTTCCTGCTGCCCTATCGCCTCATCATGCTGGGCACGGGGGTGGCGTTGCTGGTCGCGGGGTCGGCTTTTTTGGTCATACCGGCCATATTCCGGTATGCCATCGACTATGGTTTCCAAACCCATAACGAACGGGTTCTGGACAAAATCCTTGTCGCGGGGCTGGTCACGGCGCTGGTCATGGCGGGGGCGACCTATGCCCGTTACGGTCTGGTATCGTGGCTGGGCGAACGGGTGGTGGCCGATATGCGCCGCGCCGTCTATGCCCATATCCTGACGCTCAGCCCCGCCTTTTTCGAAATCACGCGCAGCGGCGACATCCTGTCGCGCCTGTCCGCCGATACCGGCATTCTGCAATCGCTGGTCGGATCGTCGATTTCGGTGGCGTTGCGCAACTGCGTCCTTTTGGTCGGCGGCATCGTCATGATGCTGACGACCAGCGCGAAACTGACAGGCATGGTGTTGCTGGTCATTCCCGCCGTCGTTATCCCCATTATCGTGTTCGGGCGCAAAGTGCGCGTGCTGTCGAAAACCTATCAGGAAAAAGTCGCCGATATCAGCGCCAGCACCGAAGAAACCGTCTACGGCATCCGCACCGTGCAGGCGTTCGGCCATGAAACCATCAGCCGCGATCTGTTCAACGGCACGGTCGACACCACCTTGCGCGCGGCACGGGGCTACATCCGCATGCGCGGTTTTCTAGTCGCGCTGATCATCTTTTTCGTGCTGTCGTCGATTTGCGTCATCCTGTGGGTCGGCGGGCACGATCTGCTGGCCGGCAAAATCACCAGCGGCCAATTGACCGCCTTCCTGTTTTACGCGGGCATCGCGGCGGCTTCGACCGGCGCCCTGTCCGAGGCCAGCGGCGACATCCAACGCGCGGCGGGCGCGGCGGAACGCATTTTTGATCTTCTGGCGGTACAACCGGCCATCGCGGCGCCGGCGACGCCCATCGCCCTGCCCGCGCCGCGCGGCGCGTTGTCCTTTGCGGGCGTAACCTTCCATTATCCCGCGCGCCCCGGCATCGCCGCGCTCGACGACGTCTCGTTCGACGTCAAGCCCGGCGAACGCGTCGCCATCGTCGGCCCCAGCGGCGCGGGCAAAACGACCTTGTTCCAGCTCGCGCTGCGTTTTTACGACCCGCAACAGGGCGCGGTTATCCTCGACGGCGTCGATATCAAGGCCGCCGACCCGCATGACGCGCGCGCGCGCATCGCCATCGTGCCGCAAGACCCCGTCATCTTTTCCACCGACGCGTGGCAGAACATCGCCTATGGCCGCCCCGACGCCAGCAAGGAAGACATCCTCGCCGCCGCCCGCGCGGCGCATGCCGACGAATTTCTGTCGGCCCTGCCCGACGGCTATGACACGTTCCTCGGCGAAAAAGGCGTGCGCTTGTCGGGCGGACAAAAACAGCGCATCGTCATCGCCCGCGCGATTTTGCGCAACGCGCCGCTTTTGTTGCTGGACGAAGCGACCTCCGCGCTCGACGCCGAAAGCGAACGCCTCATTCAGGCCGCGCTGGATCAATTGATGCGGGACCGCACCACGCTCATCATCGCGCACCGCCTCGCCACCGTCGTCAATGCCGACCGCATTCTGGTCATGGAAGACGGCCGCGTCGTCGCGACCGGCACGCACAGCGAACTGATCGCCCAGGGCGGCCTCTATGCCCGCCTCGCCAAGCTCCAGTTCGGCGCACAGGCGGCATAATTCATCACAACTTTATATAAGTCTCATCTGTTTCATAAACAGGAACGAGGAGTATTGTTTCGTCAAACGAGCTTTTGATCTCAGAAATATTAAGAACGTCTCCTGGGGCACCGAAATAAAACGATGCTAATTTATCGTAGTACAAAACTAAAGTAGACCGCTGAAGTCCCGTAGCATTTTTATATGATTGGATTTTCTTATTTTTTTTCTCAACGACTTTTTTAACATCTGGTGTTAAATCGACTTCTCCCATCACACTTAAAACTTCAGTTTCCTTGCAATTCTGAAAAGAAACTTGGCTACATTGGTCTGTAATGCCAGAAATTTCTATAAACCTTGGAACATTATCAGTTACAAACAGAAAATCAGGGAACCCCTCCTTGCCCCCACAATGAGTAATTTCTATAGGATATTTGATGCATGGGTCATGAGTTTCAAGATAGTTGATTAAAATATGGAATTCTTTTCTTTTTTGTATTTCTGCGTCCTGATCTCGCTCGCTTTTTTTGTAGTGCTCTCTAGGAAGTTGAAATTTCGCCCTTAAGTCCCGAATAGCACTTTCGGGATCCATATATTTCAATTTCTCCATCGTCCCTCAGTTATCTTTGCTAGAATTCACAAAAAAAGGCCGGTGGAAAAACCACCGGCCTTTTATTCTATCGCGTTGAAACCTTACGCGCTCTTCTTGGCTTCGGCCGACGGCGCGGACGTGTCGTAATCGGTGCGTTCGGTCACGCGCGCCGCTTTGCCGCGCAGGTTGCGCAGGTAATACAGCTTGGCGCGACGCACATCGCCGCGGCGAATGCGCTGGATCGACTCGACGCGCGGGCTGTACAGCGGGAACACACGTTCGACGCCTTCGCCATAGCTGATCTTGCGCACGGTAAAGGCCGAGTTCAATCCGGCATTGCGCTTGGCGATGCAGATGCCTTCATAAGCCTGAATACGTTCGCGCGTGCCTTCGACAACCTTGACGTTGACGCGCACGGTATCGCCGATGCCGAAATCGGCCAGCTTGGCCGTTTCCTTCAGCTTGTCGATTTGTTTCTGTTCGATTTGTTGCAACAAGTTCATCTTATTTACTCCTCTTTCGCCGCCCTTTTACCCATAATATAGCGTTGATACAAGTCCGGTCTGCGCCTTTGCGTTATTTTTTCCGCCTGTTCACGCCGCCATTCGTTAATTTTTTCGTGATGCCCCGACAGCAACACCTCCGGAACCCCCTGCCCGTTCCACGTCGCGGGCCGCGTATAATGCGGATATTCCAGCAACCCGGCCTCGAAGCTTTCCTCGCCCAACGTGGCCTCATTGCCCAAAACGCCGGGCAATAACCGCACGCAGGCCTCGATCAAGGCCATGGCCGCCGCCTCGCCGCCTGCCAGCACGAAATCGCCGAGGCTGACTTCCTCCAGCCCCTGCGCGTCGATCACGCGCTGGTCGACGCCTTCATACCGTCCGCACAGCAAAAGAACCGACGGTTCGGCCGCCAGTTCCTTAACCAAACTCTGGTCAAGAACCCGCCCGCGCGGCGACAGGTAAATCTTGCGCGCCGGTTTCCCGAACTGCGCGCCGGCCCCCGCAATGGCCGCATCGATCACATCGGCCCGCATCACCATCCCCGCCCCGCCGCCATAGGGCGTATCGTCGACGGTCGCATGTTTGTCTTGCGCAAACGACCGGATATCGACGGCATCCAGCGACCACACCCCGTCCTTCAACGCCTTGCCCGGCAGCGAAACGCCCAGCAACCCCGGAAACGCCTCGGGAAACAGGGTCAGAACGGTGGCGCGCCAGCTCATTCCTTGTCCTTCGACAGCCAGCCGTCGGGAATAACAACGCGCGCCGTGCCGTTGACGACATCGATATCCGGCACGAATGCATCCTTGAACGGCAACATAAAGCTGTCTTTCTTATGCGTGCCGATTTCGATAAACGCGCCCGCGCCATGGTCGTGCAAGGCCATAATGCGCCCGTATGAATGGCCTGCCGCATCCGTCACCGTCAATCCGACAAGATCCGCTTCGTAATATTCGCCCTTGCGGGTTTTCGGCAATGCGGCGCGCGGCACATATAATTTGTCGCCGCGCAACAGATCGGCCTGTTCCTTGGTATCGACGCCGTCGACGCTGACCAGAAAACAATCTTTCACCGCCGATTTGAAACCGACCTTGACCGTCCGCCCGTCTTCAAACGACAAAGGCTTGTAATCAAAAATCGCTTCCGGGTCTTCCGTAAAGCTGCGCAATTTGGCCAATCCGCGCACACCATGCGCGCCCGCAAATTGCCCGACGCAGATTTTTCGTTGCCGCGCGGAACCGGTTCTGTTGTTTTCGGCGTCACGACCGATTGTCATTAACTCCCCAGCTCTTTCTTTGAGAACCACCGTCATCCCGGCGCAAGCCGGAATGACGGTCTGTTTCTCTTCCCTGATCGGCCTTACGCCGCCGGTGCTTCTTCAGCAGGCGCTTCTTCAGCAGGCGCGGCGGCAGCTTCAGCCGCGGCCTTGGCGGCGTCCTCGGCGGCCTTCATGCGTTCCTGCGCCTTGGCCTTGGGGGCCGATTTCTTGGGCGCGTCGCGCCATTCGACCTTGGGCCCCAGCTTGGCGTCGGCCAGAAAACGTGCAACGCGATCCGACGGTTGCGCGCCATTCTTCAGCCAATGCGTGATGCGTTCCGCGATCAGGGTCACGCGCTTGGCGTCGTCCTTGGGCAGCATCGGGTTGTACGTCCCGACCTTTTCGATAAAGCGGCCGTCGCGCGGGCTGCGGCTGTCGGCAACCACGATGTGGTAAAACGGGCGTTTTTTCGCGCCGTGGCGTGTCATACGTAAAGTCAGCATAGTCTTTCCTTCTTTTGCTAGGTTAACAGTTAATTATTGGCCCTTGAACCCACCGCCGCCAAAGCGCGGCATCATCGCGCGCATGAAACCGGATTGCCCCAGTTTCTGCACCTGCTTCATGATTTTTTGCATTTCCAGATATTGCTTGATCAACCGGTTGACGTCCGACACATCGACCCCCGCCCCCGCCGCGATGCGCCGTTTGCGCGACGCCTGCAACAGATCGACATTCTTGCGTTCGGCTTTTGTCATCGACGAGATGATGGCTTCCTGACGCTTGATAATCCTGTCGTCGATATTGGCGGACTTGATCTGCTCCTTGACCTTGCCCATCCCCGGCAACAGATTCATCAACCCGCCCATGCCGCCCATCTTGCGCATCTGGCGCAGCTGGCCGGCCAGATCGTCGAAATCGAAGCCCTTGCCCGACATCATCTTGTCGGCCATCGCCTGCGCTTCTTTTTCGTCGATGGCGGCGGCGGCTTTTTCGACCAGCGACACGACATCGCCCATATCGAGGATGCGGCCCGCCAAACGATCGGGATGATAGATTTCCAAAGCGTCGGTTTTTTCGCCGGTGCCAAGGAATTTGATCGGCTTGCCCGTCACAGCGCGCATCGAAAGCGCGGCCCCGCCGCGCGCGTCGCCGTCGATGCGCGTCAGCACGATGCCGGTGACGCCGATTTTTTCATTGAAATGCTGCGCCGTCGCCACGGCGTCCTGCCCCGTCATGGCGTCGACGACCAACAGGCTTTCATGCGGGCCGTTGTTATTCTGCGCCGCGGCGTCGCGGATTTCGGCGGCTTCGCGCATCAATTCATCGTCGATCGACAACCGTCCGGCGGTGTCGAGAACAACAACGTCATAGCCTTCGCGGCTGCCGGTATAAAGCGCGCGGCGCGCGATCTGCACCGGCGTTTCGCCGCCCAGAATCGGCAACGTCGCCACGCCGGTCTGCGCGCCCAGAACGGCCAGCTGTTCCTGCGCGGCGGGCCGTTGCACGTCGAGCGAGGCCAGCAAAACTTTCTTGCCCTGCTTGTCGGTCAGGAATTTGCCCAGCTTGGCCGCCGTCGTGGTCTTGCCCGACCCTTGCAGCCCCAGCATCATGATAACGGCGGGCGGCGCGACATTGATATTCAACGGCTCGGCCTCGCGGCCCAGCAAATCGACCAGGCTGTCATGCACGATCTTGACGACCTGCTGCCCCGGCGTCACCGACCGCAACACATCCTGCCCGACCGCGCGTTCCTTGACCCGCGCGATGAAATCCTTGACGACGGGCAAAGCGACATCGGCTTCCAGCAAGGCCACGCGCACGTCGCGCATAGCCTCGGTGACGTCGGCTTCGGTCAAAGCCCCCCGTCCCCTCAGCCGGTCGAACACGCCGGTCAATTTGCTGCTCAAACTGTCGAACATTTCTGTCCCTTGTTCCCTATACCCAAACATCCCGCGCGGCGAAGCGCGCAAAACACCACACGCGGCGAAGCGCGCCCAAACGCCACGGCGCAAAGTTGCGCCCAAACGCCATCGGGCCAGTGCACACAACGTGTGGACTGACCTTACGCCCTATAATCACAGGACGTATCCTCTCGCGGCTGGCCTATAATCAAAGGCAGTGCCGCGCCTTTGATGGCGGGATGGCTGTCGTTACCAAAAAGGGGGATAGGAGTCAAACCTATTCGACGACGCCCATCCGCCACACCGTCACCGTGCGGCTGTCGCTGTCTTCAAGGTCGCGCGAGGTCGGAACCTCATAAACCGCGCATTTTTCCATGCCTTCCTGCGGCACATAGGCGCGCCCCGGGTCGGCCAGATAGACGGTTTTTCCGGCCTCGGCACATAGCCGGAGCCACCGCGTCACGGCGGTGCTGGTTCCCTGCTGGTAACAGATATCCCCCGCGATGATGATATTGGCCTTCTTATAGGGAATGCTTAAATCAACGCCTTCAGAAATTACGATATCCACTTGATTTTGCACGGCATTCAAATCAATCGCATATAATGCCAGCCGGTCGATATCGACCGCGACGACGCTTTTGGCGCCGGCTTTCATCGCGGCGATGCCGCCGATACCGCTGCCCGAGGCGAAATCGACCACGCGCTTGCCGCGCACGATATCGGGGTTGTCCAGAATATACCGCGCCATCCCCTGCCCGCCCGGCCAGGCAAAGGCCCAATAAGGCGGCGGCATATTGGCGGTGCGCAACGCCTCTTCGGTCATTTTCCATAAGGGCGTGACCTCGTCGGCCAGATGCAACATGATTTCAGGCACGGCGGATGGCGGCATCAACCGCGTCTGCGCGCGGATAAAGGCGACAGGATCGATTTCGGTCATGCCAGCCGGCCCAGAATGATCGCCGCCAAAACAATCAACCCGAAATCGCGATTGGCCCTGAACCGCTTCAGACAATCGGCGGGGTCGTCCATGCGCCACAGGGCCAGCTGCACGGCGGCAAAGCACGCCGCGACAACAAGCCCCCATCCGTAAACGCGCCCCAACCCGGCGACCCACCCCGCCAGCGCGAGCAGCGCAATCGCCAGCGCATAAAATCCGGCCACCCACCGCGCCGACGCGCCGCCGAACAACCGCGCCGTCGATTTGATGCCTACCGCTTCATCGTCGCGAATATCCTGATGGGCATAAATCGTGTCATATCCCAAAGTCCACGCCACACCGGCGGCATAGGCGATGACATGCACGGCATCGATGCCGCCGGTCACGGCCACGCCGCCCAGCAACACGCCCCAGTTAAAAGCCAGCCCCAGAAAAAATTGCGGCCACCACGTCACGCGCTTCATCGCCGGATAGGCCGCGACCAGCAGCAACGACAAAACGCCGGTGACAATCGTGGCGCGATTGAACAACAGCAAAATGCCGAAACCGGCCATCAGCAACAGAACCAGAAAAGCCAAAGCCTGAACCAGCGAAACCTCGCCGCTGGCCAGCGGCCGCACGCGCGTGCGTTCCACCTGTTTGTCGAGATTGCGATCCCAGATGTCGTTGATCACGCACCCCGCGCCGCGCATCACGACGGCCCCGAGCGCGAACAAAACCATGTACCACAAATTCGGAAACAACGGACACGCCAACGCCACGCCCCACCAGCACGGCAACAGCAAAAGCCACGTGCCGATAGGCCGGTCGAGCCGCATCAGCCGCGCATAGGGCCGCGCCCGTTCCGGCAGCGCGTCAACCCACCCCGCCGCGGGGATATCGGTAAAAGATGTCACGCGCCCCCCGTTTTTTCAGGCGGCAACCTTACCGTCGCATCCCGCGCCGACATCAACCCGCCGGGACGCCACACCATAATCAGAACCATGCCCATGCCGAAAGCCAGCATGCGATATTGCGCGAAGCCGCGGAACAATTCCGGCATGCCGATGATGAAAATGCTGGCCAGCGCGATGCCCAGCGGATGCCCGACGCCGCCCAGAATGACAATCGCCAGAATGGTCGCGGATTCGGTGAAGGTGAAACTTTCGGGGCTGACAAATCCCTGGCTGGCGGCGAAAAACGCGCCCGCCATGCCGGCGACCAGCGCGGCCAGCCCATAGGCCGCCAGTTTAATGCCGGTGCTGTTGATGCCCAGCGACGCGCAGGCGATTTCGTCTTCGCGGAAACTTTCCCACGCGCGCCCCAAAGGCAGGCGGCGCAACCGCGCGGTCAAAAACCCGACCGCCAAAGCCAGAAACAGGATCACGTAATATAAAAACACCACGCGCTGCGCCGGGTCGAACGGCACGCCGAAAAAACCGGAAAAAGTCTGATGCCCGTCGCGCGCGTGGCGCGCAAATTCCAATCCGAACAAAGTCGGCCGCGGCACGCCCGCGACGCCGTTGGGGCCGTTGGTCAAATCGACCCAGTTGATCAGAACCAGCCGTACCACCTCGCCGAACCCCAAAGTCACCACGGCGAAATAATCGCCGCGCAACCGCAATACCGGAAACCCCAGAATCAACGCCGCGCCCGCCGCCAGCAATCCCGCCAAAGGCAGACATTGCCAGAAACCAAGCCCCATATCCTGCGCCAGAAGGGCATAACAATATGCGCCCAGCGCGTAAAAACCGGCATAGCCCAGATCCAGCAATCCGGCGAAGCCGACGGTGATATTCAACCCCCAGCCCAGCATCACATAGGTCAAGGCCATAATCGACACATCGAGCGCGTAACGGCTGGCCAGCGGCGTCAACGGGAATATCAACGCGGCGGCGATCAACAGCCACGACGCCGGCGCGGGTTTGCGCCATTTCGCAATGCCACGCGCGGCAAGATGCGCAACCCGCGGCGGCATGACGATGCGATGCCGTCCCTGCCCGCGCGCGGCCAGAAACAAGGCTTTGCCTGCCGATAAAAAACCGATCCCCACGGCGGCGACGCGCAAAAATTCCGTCGGAAACGGCGCGACCAACGCCGCCACCCCGCCGGTCAGCGCGACAAAGCCCAGACGGCGATCCTCGTCAATCCATCCCCACAGCAATCGCCCGCAAAAAACCAGAAACGCGGCAACAGCCACCGCGCCCAGCCGCCATTCGATCAAGGTGCCGTCCAGCCCGTCCTCGGTGCGCACGCCCGCCAGCGGCAAAGCCAGAACCGCGACAATCGCGGCGGTCATCAATGCGTCCCTGATACGCCCGCGCACCATTACACCTTTTCGATTTCCGGCCGGCCGAACAGCCCGTTGGGCCGTATCAGCAGAACCAGCATCAACACGCCGAACACGGCGACATCCTTATAACTGGCGTTCAGATACCCGCCCCAGAAAGATTCGATAAGCCCGATCATAATCCCGCCGATCATCGCCCCCGGCAACGACCCGATACCGCCCAGAACGGCGGCGGCAAAAGCCTTCATGCCCGCCATAAACCCCATAAAAAAATCGACCACGCCGTAATAAAGCGTGACCATGAATCCGGCGACGGCGGCAAGGGCCGCGCCGATAATAAAAGTCGTCGATATCGTGCGATCGACATTAATGCCGACAAGGGCGGCCATTGTTTTATCCTGTTCGCAGGCGCGCTGCGCGCGGCCCAAGCCGGTGCGCCCGACCAGCAAGCTGACCCCCGCCATCAGAACGACGGTCAAAACCAGAATGGCAATCTGCAGATAGGAAATCGACACCGTGAACCCGTCGGCGCGCCGCCACAAAATAATGTCGCCCGGGAAAACCGGCTGCATCGTCTTGACCCGCGCGCCCTGCAACAACTGGACATAATTCTGCAACAGCACCGACATGCCAATAGCCGATATCAACGGCGCGAGGCGCGACGCGTGGCGCAAGGGGCGATAGGCGACGCGCTCGACGCTCCAGCCATAAAGGCTGGTGACCAGAATGCTGACCACCAGCATAATCGACAAAGCCACGCCCGCCGACCCGACGCCCGCCGCCGTCAGAACCGTATAGCCGATAACAGTGATAAACGCGCCGATCATGTAAATTTCGCCGTGGGCGAAATTGATCATGCCGATAATGCCGTACACCATCGTGTACCCGATGGCGATCAGGCCATAAACCGCGCCCAGCGTCAGCCCATTGATCAATTGCTGTAAAAAATACGCCAACGCCTGTTACCTTTTGCTACCTTTTCGCCACTTCGGTCGCTTTCGAACCGCACAAAGGTTCATAGGAACGGTCGGCGACTTCCATATGCGTGACCGCGTTGTCGATATCGGCGCGCGACGCCGCGTCATATTTCACGACATCGTCGCGAAAGGCGGCGCAAAAAGCCGGGGCCGACATGTCGGCGGATTCCTGCCCGAATTCATTGCCCAGCAATGTGCGCAACCGGTCGAGATGCGATGTCGGGTCGCCGCGGTCATGCGTCCTGTAATACCCGATCATCGTCTGTTCGGCGCCGTGCAGAATGCCGATATTATGCTTGGTGAAATCGACATAGGCGGCGGGCAGATCCTGCCCCCGCGACCCCTGACGGCACGTAATGGCGACGACCATCAATTCGGAATGCAGGCGCAGCAATTGTTCGGCGCGCATCTGGTCGGGCGTATAGCATGCGCGGGCGGCAAAAGCGGGCGTCGCGGCGAACGCCAGCGCGGCAACCAGCAAAGCGGATAAAATTTTCATGTGGCCTCCGGAAAAAGACAGGGTGGACAAGATAGCACGAAGCCGACATTGTGCCATAGCTGATTATCGAAAGGCTCCTTATGCGTTACACCGACGAACAGGCTGAAATCGTTCTGAAATATATCGCCGACAATCAGACCCCCAACGACCCTGCGTCATTGCGCCTGCGCAAAATGTGGATGTCGCTTCTGGCCACCCGCGTCCGCATGCTGGCCGGCGCCGTGCGCAACATGGTCGGCGACACGGTCGTCGCCGGCCCTTTCAAAGGCATGCGCATGACCGCCGAAGCCTCGGCGCACTATCCTTGCCACCTGCTCGGTACCTATGAACATGAATTGCATCCCGCCTTTGAAAAAGTGATCGCCGGCCCTTACACGCGCATTTTGAATATCGGCTGTTCGTTCGGCTATTACGCCGTCGGGCTGGCGCGGCGCATGCCGCACATCACGATCGACGCCTTCGATATCGACCCCGACGCGCGGCGCAAATGCGCCGACATGGCGGCCCTGAACGGCGTACAGGATCGGGTGCGCATCGCGGGCGAATTCCGCGGCGAGGATTTCGCGGCTTACGCGTCCGAAAAAACGCTGGCCATCGTCGATATCGAAGGCGCGGAAACCGCCCTGCTCGACCCGGCGCGCTATCCCGCCCTCGGGAAAATCGACATCGTCGTCGAACTGCACGACCTGATGCGCCCCGACATTTCGCAAACCATCGCGGCGCGTTTTGCCCCGACCCATAATATCGAGATCGTCAACAACCGCACCATATTGCCGAATCTTGAAACCCTGCTTCCCCCCGGACAGACGCTCGACCCGTTCGACCACCTGCTATTGGGATGGGAAGGCCGCGACGGCCCCACCCCGTGGGGCGTCTTCACGGTAAAAGCCGCTTAAACTGGGAAAAAAGGAGATGCAGATGGTCACGGAAGCCCAAAACGTTATTGACGAACTCGTCGCCGGCAACAAACGATTTCTGGAAGGCCAATCCACGAAATCCTCCGCATTGTCTTTGCGGCGGCTCAAGGATTTTGCCGAAAAAGGCCAGCTTCCCAAAGCCATCATTCTATGTTGTTCCGACTCCCGCGCGCCGGTCGAAACGATATTCGATCAGGACATAGGCGATCTGTTCGTGATCCGTGTCGCGGGCAATATCATTGCCCCGTCGCTGGTTGGCAGCGTCGAATTTGCGGCAAGCACTTTCGGCACCAGGCTCGTGATGGTCATGGGCCACACCCAATGCGGCGCGATACAGGCGACCCTCGACCATATCCATCATTCGCACGCCATATCTTCGGAAAACATTCACGATATCGTCAGCCGCATCAAACCGCACATCTTTCCCATCGCGCGGATAACGGGCCTGACGGCCAAAGACATGGCGAACCGCGCCGTCGAAGCCAATGTCCTCGCCTCGGTCAGCCAGCTTTCCCATTCCAGCCGCCTGATCGAAGGGCTGGTTCAGGAAGGCAAGATAAGCATCGTCGGCGCGGTGCTGGATCTGGCCACGGGGCAAGTCAGGCTGCTCGACCCGGCCCTCTAAGCTCTAAACGCCCCAATCGGCGCAAAACCGGAAAAAAGCCAACAATTCCGCAGCCCGGGCAGCCCGGATAGCGAAATAATCTAAAAAGAACAAAATAAGAACTTGCTTTGCACCGAAAGAATCTGTACAAGAACAAAACATAAACACAGATATCCCGCTTCGTTCCCGTTCCCCCGTTCTTTCTTTCCTGCTAACCAAAGGAGCCGAACATGAGTCGCACCCCCAACCTGCAAGTCGTCGAGAAAGAAAACATGCCCGCCACCAACACCGAACGCCAGAAAGCCCTCGACGCCGCGCTCAGCCAGATCGAACGCGCCTTTGGCAAAGGCTCCGTCATGAAACTGGGCGCGGGCGGGGCGGCGGCCGAAATCGAAACCGTATCGACGGGATCGCTGGGGCTCGACATCGCGCTGGGCATCGGCGGCCTGCCCCGCGGACGCATCATTGAAATCTATGGCCCTGAAAGTTCAGGCAAGACGACGCTGGCCCTCCATGTCATCGCGCAGGCGCAAAAATCGGGCGGTTCATGCGCCTTTGTCGACGCCGAACACGCGCTCGACCCCGTTTATGCCCGCAAGCTGGGCGTCAAAATCGACGATCTGCTGATCTCGCAGCCCGACGCCGGCGAACAGGCGTTGGAAATCGCCGACACGCTGGTGCGTTCGGGCGCGATCGACGTTCTGGTCGTCGACTCGGTCGCCGCGCTCGTGCCCCGCGCCGAACTCGAAGGCGAAATGGGCGACAGCCATATGGGGCTGCAGGCGCGCCTGATGAGCCAGGCCCTGCGCAAACTGACCGGCTCGATCTCGAAATCGCGCTGCATGGTGATCTTCATCAACCAGATCCGCATGAAAATCGGCGTGATGTTCGGCAATCCCGAAACCACCACCGGCGGCAACGCGTTGAAATTCTACGCCTCCGTCCGCCTCGATATCCGCCGCATCGGCGCGATCAAGGACAGGGAAGCCGTGGTCGGCAACCAGACCCGCGTCAAGGTCGTGAAAAACAAGCTCGCGCCGCCGTTCCGCACCGTGGAATTCGACATCATGTATGGCGAAGGCGTTTCGAAAACCGGCGAATTGGTCGATCTGGGCGTACAGGCCGGCGTCGTCGAAAAATCGGGCGCGTGGTTTTCCTATGACGGCCAGCGCATCGGTCAGGGCCGCGAAAACGCCAAGCAATTCCTGCGCGACAACCCGCAGGTCGCCGACGCCATCGAACAGAAAGTCCGCGCCAATGCCGGTCTTGTCGCCGACGCCATGTTGGGCGCGGAGGAAGACGGCAAGGGCGAAGACGAATAAAACGACAAAAAGATAAAGGGGCCGGATGCAATGCATCCGGCCCCTTTTTTATTCGAAGCGCCGAATTACGACCGTTTGGAAATACGTTCGATTTCCTTTTGCACCAGCCGTTCGACGATTTGCGGCAGATTTTGATCCAGCCACCCCTTCAATAACGGGCGCATCAATTCCATCGTCATGTCTTCCAACGTGCGGCCGCCATTGCCGATATAGGTCGCGCCGGACGGGGCATGGGAAAGACGGTCGATTTCGACCGTGCTGGCCAGCGACGACAAAGCGCCCGCCGCCGTCGCGGCAACAGGGTCCGACACCAAAGGCGCCGCGGGCGGCACGGGTTGAGGCGGGGCGGCGCGAACAGGAGCCGGCGGTGGCGGCGACACCATTTCCGGCTCTGGCGCGGGGGCGGGTGCGGGCGCAACAGGCGCGGGTGCAGCCAAATCAACCACAGAACCGTCATTCTGAACCATCTGGGTCAGCTCGATAATTTCTTCCCCCGGCGGAATGGGGGTGGGTTCGACGGCAGGCGCAGGCTCGGCAACAGGCGCAACGGCGGGCGCCGCCGCCTCGGCCGGGGGCTCTTCATCGGAAATAATCTTGCGGATAGAGGCAAGGATTTCTTCCATCGAAGGGTCGGCAGATGTGCCGGTATCTTCAGCCATGGGGTTCTCTCAACAAAAAACGACGGGAAAACGACGGATAGTCAGGCGAATCGTACATAGCAGCCTATTGTAACTGTATCGGTTTTTAACGCGCATGCAAGGCGGAAACCGCGCGGCGGGCCCGTCCCCAAAAAGCCGCGCCGCAGCGCAATTCCTTCATTGCCTTCCCGCGGCACAGCCCCTATATTCCGCCCTCTTGAAAGGTCGGGACATAGCGCAGCCTGGTAGCGCATCAGTCTGGGGGACTGGGGGTCGCAGGTTCAAATCCTGTTGTCCCGACCACTTAATTTGACCACTTAATTTTGTGCAGCCGACATATACCTGCACCCGCAGGTCCCGCATTAATCAATTTCTAACCCCCGCATGCCCATAAAGGATGCCGTATCTTGCGGGCCGGGGCGCATGTCCTTTTTCAGTCTTAACAACTGTTCGATCAATAAAAAGATCCTCGCCGGGATCGCGGTGTGCGTCTTTCCGACGATTTTGTCGAGCTATTTCCTTATCAAGGAAAAAGAAGCGACGATTCAGTTCACCCGTCAGGAAATCACCGGGGCTGCCTGCCTGCCGCCGATGCATATGGCCTTCGACGCCCTGCTCGCCGGCGTGCCGGCCCATAATGACGAGGTTCTCGCGGCCCTTGCGAAAGTCCGGCAGCTTTGCGCCCCCGTCGGACATATATCAAGCCGGGCCGGCATGCTGATCGACGATGTGAAGTCGGGACGCGCCTCCGCGGACGGCCTGCTGAAACAGGCGGCGGATATTGGTACCCTGATTATCGACGAATCCAATATTATTCTCGACCCCGTCGCCGATACCTATTTTCTGGGCGACGCCGTGGGCACGCAATCGACCTCGACGCTCGCCGCCACCAAAGCCCTGAAAGACCTTATCGCCGCGTCCGCCCGGCAACCGCCGGGCGCCAACAAAGTCGCCTTCGCCCTGCTGAACAAGGACGTCATCGAAGGCGCGACCGACATTCTTAAAGATCTCGACAAAGTGGCCGGCGACACGCGCGACGGCGACACGCGCCGTTTCGCGGCGTCCGCCGGGCTTAAGATCAGCAATGCGCTGGAACGGTTCTCGGCCGCCAACGATCAGACCGGCCTGATGATCGACACATCATCCATCGACGCCCTCGCCTCGGCCGTCCGCCGTGCGCGCGACCGCGGCGATGCGCATATCTCCTTCCTTTTGGTCAAGCGCGACCGCGAAGCCGTCAATGATCTGATCGCCCGCCTCGCCATTTCCTTGCTGGCGGTTCTGGGCGGAATTCTGGTCGCTACGACCGTGGTGCGATCCATCACCCGCCCCATCATCAGCATCACGGCCCTGATGGAAAAATTGACGGCGGGCGATTTGACGATCGACATCCCGCCCAAGAAAAACGACGACGAAGTCGGCAAACTGACCGTCGCCCTGAAAGCGTTTCATGACGCGTCGGTCGCGCGCAACATGGCCGTCGAAGCCGAAAGAAACCGCGTCGCCGCCGAAAAAGCCAACGAAGCGAAAAGCCTGTTTCTGGCCAATATGAGCCACGAAATCCGCACCCCGTTGAACAGCATTCTGGCCACCGCCGAAATCATGGAAGAACAAACGCCCGACGCGGGCCAGAAAAGATACCTGTCCATCATCCGCAACGCGGGCGAATTATTGCTGACGCTTTTGAACGACATTCTCGATCTGTCGAAAATCGAAGCGCAGAAACTGCGCCTGTTCGATGAAAATTTCGACATCCGCGCCAAACTGGAACTGGCGTTCGACCTGTTCCGGTCCTCTGCCGACGCCAAGGGGCTGGATTTTTACGCCCACATCGACCCCGCTTTGCCCCGCTTTATCATCGCCGACCCCAGCCGCGTGCAGCAGGTCGTGTCCAACCTGATCAGCAACGCCATCAAATACACGGAAAAAGGCGAAATCCGCATGGCCGCAAAACTGGTCGCCCGCGACGATGCCGAATTTTTCTATTTTGAAGTCCGCGACACCGGCAAAGGCATCCCGCCGGAATCGCAAAAACTTATCTTCGAAAAATTCGAACAGGCGCATAAATCCTCGGCCATCAGCGGCACCGGGCTGGGGCTTGCCATTTGCCATTCGCTGATCGAAATGATGCACGGCCAGATCGGGGTCGACAGCGCAGTCGGCGCCGGATCGACTTTCTGGTTCGAAATCCCGTTGCGCCGCGGCGCGCAGATGGACACGGACGCGGCAAACCCGCTGGCCCAAACGCCGTCACTGGACGGTTGCCGCGTCCTGCTGGTCGAAGATGTCGACGTCAACCGGATGCTGATCGCCAAAATGCTGACCGGCCTCGGCTGCGCCGTCGAAACGGCGGTCAACGGGCTGGACGCGACGGAACGCGCGGCGGCCCAGCCCTTCGACATCATCCTGATGGATTGCAGCATGCCGGTCATGAACGGGTTCGACGCCACGCGCCGCATTCGCGCCAATGGCACCGCCACCCCCATCATCGCCGTATCGGCGCACGCGCTGGTCGAAGAAGTGCAAAGCTGTCTCGACGCCGGCATGAATGATTATCTGGCCAAGCCGGTCAGCAAAAAAGATCTGGCTCTCAAAATCGCCAAATGGGTCGCCCGCAAGAATGACGAAACACCCCCGATTTCCGCGCCGGCCGCGTCCGCCGCCGCATCGCCGCTCGCGCCGCCGCCCGCATCCGGATTCGACGATCAGGTTTTAACGCAATGGCTGCGCGAAATGCCGGACAAAATCGACGAGATCACCGCCCTGGCGATCAAGGGAATCGACGATTACGCGCCCAAAATCCGCGACGCGGCGACGGCCCGCGACGCCGACGCCTTATGGCAGAACGCCCACGCGTTGAAATCCGTCGCGCTGCAAATCGGCGCGGTCGCGCTGGCGGAAGATTGTAAAAAAATTGAAATGCTGGGACGGCAAAATATATGGGACGGCGTCGGCGAATTGGTCGACGCCGCCGGCATCAAATGCGCGGGCGCGGCGGCATGGCTGCAGAAATGGCAAGCTACGCCATAGCCGCCGCAACCGGTTGAACCCACGGCACCCGGCAGGCGACGCGCGAGGGACGAGACAGCGTCGTCGCCGCCTTGATAAGGCGAGAGATAACCGCCGGCCCGCCAAGTTCAAGCGCATGTTTTGCCTGCACCTGCTGCAGTTCGACATTCGGGGCCGTGCGGCGAAAGAATTCTTTGGCGGTTCGATTGCACACGACGGTGTCGTATTCGGCAAAAATGACGGTTCCGCTTTCCATGATCGGGCTGCTTTCCGAGTCCAGAATTCCGCGGCTGTCGCAATGGCTTTTCACCCACTGCCCGGTCGGCCACCCGATGCGCAGCATCGGGTTTTCTTTCATGCGCGTAACGGCAGCCTGATATTGCCGCCAATCCGACGTATAGGGGTTCATGCCGAAGAGGACCGACAAATCATCGCGCCGGCTGAAATCCCATCCGCGTGGCGCAAAAAACGGATCCCCGGGCTTGGCGACATCCCAGACTTTCGCAAGGCTGCGCAGGACAAGCCGATGAAAAGCCGTGCCGTCCGGAAGTTCGCGCGCCCTGATCGCGGGCGACACCAGAACGACATGGTCGGCCGTCATATTTTTCCACATCAATTCGCGGACAAGGATATGCGCCCCCATCGAAAAAGCCATAACGATAAGAGGCAGGCCGCTGCTCCTTGTTTTATCGTATACGCATCGAAGATCGCCGCCATACTGGTCAAAACTGTCAACATGGTTGCGTTGCATGTCCCGCGGCCGTCCCGAATATCCCTGGCTGCGCAGGTCGAATATGCTCGTTCGAAATCCAAGATGCGCCAAAGGAAAAATCAGCCGCTGAAAATTTTCAATCGGGCTATTCAGTCCCGGGACGATCAAAAGATCGGCAACCGGCCTGGTGGCGGGCGCCACGGACATGTGGCGGAGCTTGATGCCATCCCCGCGGTCGATAAAGTCAATCCGGGGCTGCAACCCATAGGCCGAACGGATGTAAGGCGATGGCGGGGCGTCGTTGAAGTTCAAAACCGGAACGGACGCCCGCGCCCACATTCCCCCGCGGCGCCTTGAAACTTCGTTTCCGGCATCGCGGTATCCCGCCATTTGGGCGGGGTCGTTCTTGAAACGGCGCGATTCAAGAATTGGCGACAAAATAACGGCCTTTGTTTTTAGAAACTTGGTTTTAAGAAAAATCTTTCAACAGCATCTCATAAACCGGCCGATTCGAGAACCGCCTTTCCACTGCCGGACACCGGCAAAACATGCCGCGCCGCAGCATTTGCCCCCTCAAAACAACGGCGCGATCAGGCGAAGATTGAAGAAATCGCCGCCGAAATCATGGTGCGTCATGATATTGGCATTATAGGTTCCCTGCAGGCTGACAGGCCCGAAATCATACCCGACAATCGGCCCCGCGCCATAGGCTTCGCGCGTGCTGTTGGCCACCGTCGCGCCATTCAGCGTATCTTTTTCCAGCTGGTTTTCCTGATAGGCCCCGGCGCCGACCGTCCATTTGCCGATGGTTTTGGTGGCAGTGTAGTTGATGGCGATCATATTGCCGGAATTATACCCCGTGCTTTCGTCCTTCAGGTTATAATCGTAACGCATATCGGCGCTCAGATTCCAGCCGTTGTGCAGCCAGCTGAGCGCCGCATCGGGTTCGAAAGTCCAGAAGCTGTTGCCCGCGCCCGCGCCGCCCGCGGGCGCCGGGTGCGCCGGAGACGAGCTGGGATCATCGACATAAATCGCCAGCCCCGTCTTGACGTGGAAATCGTAGGGCAGCGCCCACGACAACATGCCGGGAACCAGGACAGTGTTGTACGTGCCGACATGTCCGTTGCCGGCAGACGCCGTCGAATTGGAATAAACGCTGGTATAGTCGAACGGCTGCGCAAGGGCGACGGCATAATCCGCCCCCCAAACCTTGACGCCCGGATTCCACAACAGGACAGGAATATCGACGGCAACGTCCAGCTTCTGCCCCGTGGCCTTACCGCTACCGTCATAGGCTTTCCATTGGCCGAAATAGGCGTTGTTCACGAAATACACGCCTTTGGGCGGCAACGCCCCCGGCGTCAGCCCTTCATCCACGCCGCGCAAGGATGGATTCCATAATTCTTCGGCATTTGCCGTCGCAGCCGACAACGCCAGAATCGAGATCAAGGCCAAACACAGGGGCTTTTTCATCACGGGCTCCATGGCAGGGGGATAAGAAAACCTGAATGAAACCCAGCGCCGCTTTGCCGATATGACGGCTATATTTCAACCATAAGGAGAAGCAAGGCTGCATGTCTTTCATCCATGTCGAGCCTTCTTTGTATACCCGCGGCGGTTAAAAAACACTTATTGCCCCACATCATGAATGCCCATTATATGATTGAAATATAATAAATTTATTGTGCGTCGCAGCATTAGACCCACCGCAAACGACAACCTGAAACACAATAAAAAACCGGCGATTTCACCCGCATAAGGGCAAAACCGCCGGTTGATTTGTCGCACAAAAACTGGAACCAAGCCTTAGGCCGAAATCAACGCCTTGACCGCTTCGCGTTCTTCTTCCAGTTCCTTAACCGTAATGGCAATGCGTTCCTTGGCATAGGCCGTCAATTCCAGCCCTTTGACGCGTTCATATTTGCCGTTGGCGCAGGTGACGGGCACGCCCGAATAAATGCCTTCGGGAATGCCATAGTCGCCGTCGGAACGCAGCCCCATCGACACCCATTTGCCGTTCGAGCCCAAGGCCCAGTCGCGCATATGGTCGATGGCGGCGTTGGCGGCCGATGCCGCGGACGACGCGCCGCGCGCTTCGATCACCGCCGCGCCGCGCTTGCCAACCGCAGGCATGAAGGTTTCGCGATACCATGTTTCATCGTTGATGATGTCGGCGATTTTCTTGCCCTTGACCGTGGCATGGGCGTAATCGGCGACCATGGTCGGCGAATGGTTGCCCCATACCACCATATTTTCGATATCCTCGACCAGACATCCGGCCTTTTTCGCCAGCATCGTCAGCGACCGGTTATGATCGAGCCGCAACATCGCGCTGAAATTGCCGGGATTGATGTCGGGCGCGCAGGATTGCGCGATCAAGGCGTTGGTGTTGGCGGGATTGCCGACGACCAGAATTTTAACGTCGCGGCTGGCGGCTTCGTTGATCGCCGCGCCCTGCACCTTGAAAATTTCGGCATTGGCGCTCAGCAAATCGCGGCGTTCCATGCCCTTGCTGCGCGGACGCGCGCCGACCAGAAGGCCGTAATCGGTGTCGCGAAACGCGGTTTTGGGGTCGTCGGTCACGACAATGTCGCGCAGCAACGGAAACGCGCAATCATCCAATTCCATCACCACCCCGCCCAGCGCGGTTTGCGCCTGCGGCAGATCGAGCAATTGCAGAATGACGGGCTGGTCCTTGCCCAGCAGATCGCCATTGGCGATGCGGAACAGCAAGGCGTAACAGATTTGTCCGGCGGCGCCGGTGACGGTGACGCGTTTGGCAGGTTTTGTCATGGAAACGACTCCTTATGGTGAGGCGGCGACTATAATCCGCTTCACCCGCCCTGCCAACCGCGATGTTGCGCCCGCGAAACCGGCGAATCCGGTTGCCCGAAACGGGATTCTTTTGCACTATGCCGTGAAAGTCTGCGCGAATCGTCCGCGCGGGTTTTCGTCCTGCACGCGCACACCAAATACCGCTTTACTTAAACACCGCTTTACTCGAACACCGCCCTTAAATGCCCATGTTTTCCGCCCGCATCGCCCCGCTTGTCACCGTCATCGCGCGGCGCGCGCTTTACACGGCGATGCTGGCGTCTCTTGCCCCTGCCCTTGCCCCTACCGCCGCCCATGCCGGCCCGGCGCATACCGGCCCGTCGTCGGATTACAACACCACATGCAGCACCCAGGGCATCACCGAAGGCGCAGACGGCACCGCCAACAACCTGATCTGTAACGGCAGCCTGACATGGCAATACCCGTCTTATATCATCGGCAGCCTCGGCGCGGGCGGCACGGCCATGACCTGTTCGTCGACCACCGCCGGCGCGGTGCAGTGGACGGGAACCTATCTGCAATATTGCAACGGCACGGCGTGGCAGACCATTTTGAACAGCGGTTCGGGTTCGGGCATCTATCTCGGCGCGTCGGCGTCGGCGACAAATCCGCAAAACAGCAGCAACGCCGGAACCGGCCTTTATTCCGCCAGCACATCCGAAGTCGATGTCGCCGAAAACGGCACGCAGGTCGCAGCCTTTAACAGCAGCGGCATCAATATCGGCACCGGCTCTTTGCTCATCGGCGGGCAAAACGGTCTCAGCTTCCCGCCCGACTACACCACCGGCGCCAGCATCGCGATTGGCAGCGGCGCGTTGAAATACCAGGCTATCGGTACTACCACTCAGGGCAATACCGCCATCGGCTATCAGGCGCTGGCAGCCACGGCATTGGGTACCTCGGCCTATCAAGACACGGCGATTGGATTAAACGCCTTGTCTTCAAACACTACGGCCAGTTACAACACCGCCGTGGGGGGCGCCGCACTTCGCGCGGCAACATCAGGTGGCAGCAACGCAGCCTTTGGCCAGGCAGCATTGATCGTCAACACGACGGGCTTGCTCAACACCGGCCTTGGCACGCGCGCGTTGCAGGCTGTAACTACGGGTTCTCATAACACCGGCGTTGGGGGGTGGGCAGGCGCAGCAGTCACGACCGGCGCAGCCAACACCATCCTCGGCTCCGGCGTCGCTGCCACCACTCTGCAAACCGGTTCCAACAACATCCTGATCGGCACGGGTTCATCGGTCGACACGCCGACATCCAGTACATCCAATTACCTGAATATCGGCAACACCATTTTCGGCACGAATATCGGCACTGTAGGCGTAGGTAGCGTCGGCATCGGCACCACCACGCCCGTCAACAAACTCGATGTCTATGGCGGCGTCGCGATTGGCAGCGCCAGCGGTTATGCCGGTTCCACAGTCGCCCCGACCAATGGCATGATTGTGGCGGGGAGTGTCGGGATTGGGACGACGTCGCCGACGACTGCGCTGCAAGTGCAAGGAACTGTTCAGGCCGGGAGTGGGAATGCCCAGAACCAGACGTTTATTGGAACAGGCAACGGGGCTTCGGCGCTGGGATATGCGACTGGTTATCTAGGGTTTAATTCTATTAGAAGCAGCAGCGCCTGGACTATAGCAACTGACGGTGCTCATGATGGCGGTGTTGCGACGTGGGGCAACATAAACGGCGATTTTTATTTTGCTACGGTTCCTAATGCGGGTACGCCAACAGCAAATCAGACTTTAACCGACGCTCAAATGATGGCGGATGTCAGGATGACCATCGATAACAGCGGCAGGGTCGGCATCGGGACGACGGCGCCGCAATCGACGCTGCATGTTGTTGGCGGGCAAATCTTTTTTGCTAATTCGACCTCATACGGATACGGCCAACTGTATAACGATGGGTGGGCGCATCTTGCTGCCGATAATACATCAGGGCAGGTGCTTGTACTTAGCGCACCACTAGGGATTTACATCAGGCCGACGGTGAATGGCACGACGACGGCTTTGCTAAGCACAAACGGAGGCAATAGCTATATAAACGGTACAGGCGGCGACGTGGGCATCGGCACGACAAGTCCGGGGCAGGCATTGA
The DNA here is from genome assembly GCA_028866275.1 of Alphaproteobacteria bacterium. Taxonomy (GTDB): domain Bacteria; phylum Pseudomonadota; class Alphaproteobacteria; order UBA9219; family UBA9219; genus CAIXLI01. The sequence goes on along the minus strand of JAGWIK010000026.1, from coordinate 2,536 downwards.
CCGTGTCGACAGGCGCGACAGGCGGCGCGCCGACGGCCGGAACAAGCGGTTTTCAGGTTGATGCAAGCAGTTTGGGGACAACCGCAGGCAATGACATCAATTTCGGCGGTTTTTTTGCTTCTTGCGGTAATGCGTGTTACCTGCACGCCCATCTGCGGCAAATTGGTACATCGTCAACATGGAATAACGCCGCGTTTGGGCTGAGCTATGACGTCGACGGCACGGTAGGCGCCGGCGGTTCGTTGTGGTTTTACAATGGCAAAATCGGCATTGGGTCAACCGCGCCTGTCGTCTCGCTCGACCTGTCGCAGAAAACCGACGCGCTGGCCTTACCGAACGGGGCCAGCAGCACGCGTCCCACCGGCACGGCGCTGGCCAACGGCGAAATCCGTTACAACTCCGGCACCTCGGCGGTGGAATACTGGAATGGCACGACATGGGTTTCGTTGGAAAACAGCGGCGCGAGTTCGGGCCTCTATCTCGGTGCATCGGCAACGACCCCGAACCCGGCGGCCAGCGCCAGCGACACCACCACGGGCCTTTATACGTCGGGTACCGGCCATGTCGATATTACGTCGCAGGGCACACAGGTGGCGGATTGGTCATCCACCGGTCTTGGTGTCGGTACGGCCTCGGCACTCGACGCCCTGACGGTAGCCAAGGCCGACAGCACGGCCTATGTCAGCATATCGACCACGAAAGCCCAACCCTGGACGACGGGTTCGGGCGCGGTTGGCCAGATCTATAACACTTCGGCGACTGACAGCAGCGCGTCCTATCTAGACCTTGCCGCCACCAATGCTGCGGGTGATAAGCAACGCGCCTATATCGGCGCGGTGTCGACGACGGGCAGCGGCGTTTACAGCCCCGCTATGACCTTCGGCGTTCAGACCGGTTCTTCCGCCTACAACGAATATATGCGCATTGGCAGCAACGGATCGGTTGTCATGGGCAGCAGTGCAACCGGCGTTGGTGCCTTTTTGTATAATCCGACCGCGCCGCTGACCGGGTGCAGCACGCCCAACTCCACGAATAATTATTGTAATAACGCTTTCATCGGCGTGTACGACGTTTCCAATGCTACCTATTACGGCGTTTCGGCTCAATTGCCGGCGCCCGCAGGCGTTGCAGCGATGGGGGGATATTATAATGGTTTGGGGATTGGGGGCACCACGAACAATGCGGGCAATCCGATATTCGGTGTTTTAACCTCCACACAAAATCAGAACGGCGTCGGCCACACGGCCCTTACGGTCTATGATACCAATAAAATTACGACCTATAACAGCGTGCTCGACAACGGTTCCGGTCTGGTCGGCATCGGCACCAAAACCCCTGTCAACAATCTCGATGTCTATGGCGGCGTCGCGATCGGCAGCGCCAGCGGCTATGCCGGTTCCACAGTCGCCCCGACCAACGGCATGATTGTGGCGGGCAGTGTTGGCATTGGTACGACCTCGCCTGCTTATTCTCTTGATTTGTACGGCAATATGGCAGTGCGTTCCGGCAACGCTCTGGCATTGTTCAATAGTACGAATAATATCAATGGAACTCTTAGTTTTGACGGCACACAAATAAACATTACACGCCCCATATCATTAGACGCTGGTTCCATCGTGCCAATTATATATGCTCGTCAAGAATCGGCGGGCCCTGTAGCGGTATTTACCAACGGGAATGTTGGCATAGGCACAACGAGTCCTTCCTATTCGCTTGATGTGTGGAGTGGCTATTGGTCTTCAACCGGTCTTCGTATTGCAAATGACTCGACAGGGGGAATTCCGTGGCTCCTTGAAACGATGGGGCAATCAGCCACAGGCCAAGTTGGCAACTTTGAGATTTCGCGCACGGATACAAATGCTATTCCTTTGGTTATTCAACCAAATGGCAATGTCGGCATCGGGTCAACCGCGCCCGTCGTGTCGCTCGACCTGTCGCAAAAGACCGACGCGCTGGCCTTGCCGAACGGGGCGAGCAGCACGCGCCCCACCGGCACGGCATTGGCCAACGGGGAAATCCGTTACAACTCCGGCACGTCGGCGGTGGAATACTGGAACGGCACGACATGGGTTTCGTTGGAAAACAGCGGGGCGAGTTCAGGCCTCTATCTCGGCGCGTCGGCGACGACCCCGAACCCTGCGGCCAGTGCCAGCGACACCACCACGGGCCTGTATACATCCGGCACCGGCCATGTCGATATTACGTCGCAGGGCACACAGGTGGCGGATTGGTCATCCACCGGCCTTGGTATCGGTACGGCCTCGGCGCTCGATGCCCTGACCGTGGCCAAGGCCGACAGCACGGCCTATGTCAGCATATCGACCACGAAGGCCCAACCCTGGACAACGGGTTCGGGTGCGGTTGGCCAAATCTATAATACTTCGGCGACCGACAGCAGCGCGTCCTATCTAGACCTCGCCGCCACCAACGCCAGCGGTAATAAACAACGTGCCTATATCGGCGCTGTCTCCACCACCGGCACCGGCGTCTACAGCCCCGCCATGACCTTTGGCATCCAGACCGGTTCTTCCGCCTA
>JAGWIK010000073.1 GCA_028866275.1 Alphaproteobacteria bacterium | reverse complement strand
GAAGGCCGCCACATCGATCCGAACAACATGCACATCATCAACACTCTCGGCAGCCTCTACGCCGCAATGGGCCGCAACGCCGATGCCGAACGCGTCCTTACCGAAGGCCGCCGCATCGATCCGAATGACATACACATCATCAACACTCTCGGCAGCCTCTACGCCGCAATGGGCCGCAACGCCGATGCCGAACGCGTCCTTACCGAAGGCCGCCGTATCAATCCGGATGACTTGTATACCATCAACGTTCTTGGCAATTTTTATCTTCATCAGCAACGCTATGAAGACTTCAACAAACTTTTTGTCGAAACAAGGTCAGCAGGAAAAGACGACGCCGTCTATCTTACCGTAGTCGCAAAAGGCGCGCTGCTTCAGCACAAACGGGAATTGGCGCGTCGGGCGGCCTATGCCGCCTTGCACATCCAGATAACCGCATCGGCGGCCGCGCTTTATGTGGCCGCCGCCGATTCCGATGACTTCCTGTTGCCAAAATTATCCAAATATTTCGGCGAAAAATTCCAGGAAATCATAAAACAAGCAACCGCCATGAAAGGCGACCCATCGTTGATCGATGAACTCGACCCCGGCCTTGCGCCACGGACATCCCCCGTGCTGGTGCTGGGGGGAACACCGGTCAATCGTGCCGCCGCAAAAACCTTCCGCAACAACAGGCAGGATCGATCGCCAGCATAAGCCATCATTCGTGACCGTCCCGCCCTGCCTTGCCAAACACCGGATAACCGGTTAACAAGCAGAAATCAGCAATCGGTTACCCATGCTCACCCTCATCGACGGTTCCGGCTTTATTTTCCGCGCTTTTCACGCCCTGCCGCCGATGACAAGGCCGGACGGCACGCATGTCAACGCCGTCTACGGCTATTGCAACATGCTGAACAAACTGCTGGCCGACACAAATCACGACAAAATCGCCGTCATTTTCGACGCCGGACGCAAAACCTTCCGCAACGACATCTACCCCGAATACAAAGCGCATCGCCCGCCGCCGCCGCCCGAACTGATCCCGCAATTCGCCCTGATCCGCGAGGCCACGCGCGCCTACGGCCTGCCCGCAATCGAATCCCCCAACTACGAAGCCGACGTTCTGATCGCCGCCTATGCCAAAGCGGCATCCGAC
>JAGWIK010000025.1 GCA_028866275.1 Alphaproteobacteria bacterium | reverse complement strand
GGCGACACGTTGGCGGCTTTGGCCAGATCGCTTCTGGTCCAATCCATCAATCCTCTCGCGGCGCGTAGCTGTGCGGCTGTGATCATTTTTCACCAATCGATTTTCAAAACAACTATCTTCAGGTTCCGGACACAAACAAATCCCGGAACCGTTCCTGATTTCTGCCCCGTATCGACAGGCGGGGCAGGCGGCACGTACAAACACTTTATCCACAATTCAGGTATAGACTTACCTTTTTCCGGTGTTCTTGTGCAAGGCTATGATTAGTTTCATCGTCATGCCACAAAAATAAAAAATTCAGGAACGCGCGGACGACATGTCTCCGGCCTGTCTTCGGCGCAAGCCGGAACACAACTGCTTATTTACCTTTCCTATACCATAAAATAACCCAACGCAACCATTATTAGGTATTTATTTGCTGTAAATTGGTATATATACTGGCGTTATAGATAAAGTAAGTATTTTCGGGCATTATTATTTTCAGACAGGAACATCAAGATGATTGAAGTTTATCCCGCCGTCGCCAATAAAGGCTTTAGCGTTACCTCGACAGGTAGCACGCCGTCGGGCGATGCGGCGCCGCAGCCCGTGCAGGGGTGGATGCGACCCGGGGCGGTTAAACAGCAGATTCTCAATGCCAATGAATTAACGTCGCTCAGCGCCCTTATCGCCTACGTTGCCTACCAATCTGGCGCCACCGAATATCGCATCGAACGCCAGCTCGCCAACCAGTTCAATGTTCCCAATGCCAAATTCCTTCCCGCCAACCAGTATGACAGCGCCGTCCGTTATCTCGTCGACACTTTTTCCGCTTAGAATCAAACGCCGGAGCCACGATCAATGAACCGTTTTGGGCGCGCCACATGTGCGATAGCGTTTGCTGCTGTCTTGCACGCGCCGCTGGCCGCCCGTGCGGATGATTACAGCGTAACCGCCCAACGTTTTTACCCCCAGGCACCCATTGCGCCACCGGCGCAAACCTTTATCCCCACGCCTGAAGTCTTGCCGCCCGCACCGGTAGTGGCGCCCGCGCCGACATTTATTCCCGATCCACCGAATCTGCCATTGGCGCAAACCGTTCCACCGCCCAATTATGTCGCGCCGCCGGTCGGGTTTATTCCGACGCCCGAAGTCCTGCCTCCGGCGCCGACAGCGCCCCCGGCCACGACCTTCATTCCCACCACGCCCACCTTGCCGCCCGCGCAGATCGCACCGCCGGCGCAACGCTTTTACCCGTAATTGACCGCGTTTGAAACCGCGCAAAAAAAACGCCGCCCGGCTACAGGGGCGGCGTTTTATCTTTTGCGGGTAAGATCAGCGAATATAGACGTGGACTTCCGGCGTCTGGGCCGTGTCGGTCTGCGTCTGCGCCATTGTAATGCGGCTGGGGGCCAATCCCATCTGAACCAGCGCGCGCTTGACGCCATCAGCATCAATCTTTGCCGATTGTTGCTGCGACGCCAGATCGGCGGGATCGCCGCTGGACGGCGACACCGCGACAATCGAAAATTGCGCGTTCGGGCGGCGTTCGATCGCGGTGCTGACGGCTTGCGTCAATTGCTGGGCGTAATCGACATGCGGCTGGTTATAGCGGATCAGGACAAGCAGGCGACCCAGCGAAGGCGCAACGCCGACATTGGCATTTCCGGTGGCGATGTTGCTGCCGTTTTCCTGCATCAAATCACGCGGAGACATCGGCTCCGGGCCAATCGCGCCCTGCGTCACCGGCATTTCCGGCGCGGCGGCGGGGCCGCCTTCCGGCATCGAAGCGACCGGCGCCGGATTCACAATAACCGGGCGGTTGGCAATGCTGTTGCCCAGCAATTCGCCGCGGCTGATGGCAAAAGCCAACGCCTGCAAATTGGCGCGTTCGGTCGTCAGATAGTTGGACTGACGTTCGATATCGGCCGTGGTCTGGTTACGAAGATAATCAAGCTGGACAACCAGACGGCTGACTTCGTCATGCAGCAATTTCAACTGGTCGTGGTCTTCATCGACGGCACCGGACAAATCGAATGCGGCCTGAACCGAATCCAGCAAATAGGATGCGACCGACGCGTCGGCATCAACGGCGACTTCCAAAGAATTCAGCTTGTTCAGCGACGAATTGACTTCACCCAGGCTGGCATCGGCTTCTTCCCATTGACGCAACAGGATGGGGTTGCCCTTGGTCGTGCCGTTTTGCAGACGGGCGGTGATAGCCGCCACCGTGCTGTGATACTGCACCGCGCCCGCGGCACCGCTGGTGCGCAGGATAGCGAATTCATTGGAATTCAGGTTTACGGACGAGCGCAATTTCAAAACTTCGTCGCGCAAAGCGGCGGCGCGGTTGCCGACGACGGTGCCGCTCGAAGGGCCGAAATTCGCCAGAGGGTCTGAATCGGTGCTGGCCGTCGCCATGGCCAGCGAAGGGTCGGTTGTCACGGGCGTGGGCGGCGGGGCTGCCTGACTGATCGTTTCGGTCGAGGTATCGTCGTCGCTGGCAAAGGCCGGCGCCGCGCCAAGAACGACGGCCACCAGCATGGCGGCCAGCCATACTTTTATGCGCATCGACTGCTGACCAGAAACGTCATTGTTTTTCATCGCTTATAACCCCGTTGAGCGTATTGCCCGTGAGCGTAAGTGCCCGTTGATAACCCGAAGCGGCGAATCTTTGCTCCGAATCTTTACCTATCTAACGGATTGCTGCAAAAATTCCAAGCCCTCCTGATACAGAAACGGGCCGGTATGCCCTCCCTGTGTCATTTCTGCCGTTTTCGCGGGCGATTCGGTTTGCGGCCGCGGGGCGGATGCCGCGTTTCCGGCGAATCGTCGCCGCCGTTTTCCTCGACGATGGTTAACGCCATGCTGCCGGTCAACCGGTCGGCCTGCGCCAGCTTGACCGTTATTTTCTGGGCCAGCTGATAGGTTTTGCGGGTTTTGCGCCCGACCAAGGCCTGTCGCTTTTCGTCGTGGAAATAATAATCGTCGGGCAGGGTGTTCATGGGAATGATGCCGTCGGCCCCGGTTTCGTCCAGCCGCGCGAACAACCCGAACCGCGCCACGCCGCTGATGCGCGCCGCAAACACCGCGCCGATACGGTCGGCCATGAACAAGGTGATAAACCTGTCATTGGCGTCGCGTTCGGCGGCCGACGCGCGGCGTTCGGTGTTGGAAATATGGTCGGCGATGGCGTCCAGATTGTCGATTTCCTTTTCCGTCAATCCGTCGTCGCCCAGATTGCAGGCGCGGATAAGCCCGCGATGCACGACCAGATCGGCATAACGGCGTATGGGCGAGGTGAAATGCGCGTATTTGGCCAAAGCCAACCCGAAATGGCCGATATTTTCGGGGCTGTAAATCGCCTGCGACTGGCTGCGCAACATCATTTCGTTGACGACTTCGGCATGAGGGCCGCCCGCGGCGTTTTCCAGAATTTGCGTCAGGAAACGCGGATGCAATTGCCGTTCGGGAACCAGACTTATCCCGATACTGTCGAGAAAATCGCGCAAACCTTCCAGCTTCATTTCGGTGGGTTTGTCATGGATGCGGTAAAGGCAAATGCCGCCTTTGCCCTCCAGCTGCGCGGCCGCGGCGACATTGGCCGTGATCATGAATTCTTCGATCAGGCGATGGCTGTCCAGCCTTTCGCGAATGGTAATTCTTTTGATCTTGCCATCCTCGATCTCGACCTTGCGTTCGGGCAAATCGAGTTCCAGCGTGCCGCGTTTGCCGCGCGCCGCCAGCAAACAACGAAACGCGCCGTATAACGGTTTCAAAACGCTGTCCACCAACGGGCGCGTGGTGTCGTCGGGACTGCCGTCCATCGCGGCCTGCGCCTGTTCATAGGTCAAGCGCGCATGCGACTTCATCAGGCCGCGCACGAATTGCCATCGCACCAGCTCGCCCGTTTTGTCCAGCCACAAATGCGCGGCCATGCAGGCGCGTTCGACATGGGGTTTGAGCGAGCAGAGTTCGTTGCTGAGCGCCTCGGGCAGCATCGGCACGACGCGGTCGGGGAAATAAACCGAATTGCCGCGTTCATAGGCGGTTTTGTCCAATATGCCGCCGGCGCGCACATAATGCGCGACGTCGGCGATAGCGACGATCAAATGCCAGCCGTCGCCGTCGGGTTCGGCGAACACGGCATCATCGAAATCCCGCGCGTCCGCCCCGTCGATGGTGACAAGGGGAATGCCGCGCAGGTCGGTGCGCGCGCCGAGCGTAACCGGCTTGGCCGCATTGGCTTCGTCGATCGCTTCCTTGGGAAAACTGCTGGGAATGTCGTGCGTGGCAATGGCGATCAGGCTGACGGCGCGCGGCGCGTTGATGTCGCCCAGAATTTCGACCAGCTTGGCTTCGCGGCCATAACGATGTTTCGATCTGACGCGTTCGGCCAGCACCAGCATGCCTTCTTCCAGATTGTCGCGCGTTTTAATGTGCAGCGTATATTCGCCGCGCTGACGCCGGTTGGTGGATTCGACCTTCCAGCCATTGCCCTGTCTGGCGACGACGCCGACGATGCGGGTTTCTTCCTCGCGCGCGGGCGCGAAGGTTTTTTTCGTGTCGGCTTTCGAAAAGCCGGACGCGCCGCGATGCGGACGCTTGCCGCCGGAGCGGCGATCTTTGTTGCGTTGTTTGTGTTTCATGTGTCTTTCTGTTCCGACAGGCGTTTGAGGGCGGGGCCGTCAATGCCGTATCTGTTTGATGGGTGGCTTCTTTCGAAACCAAGAGATTTATAAAACGCGTTGGCGTTTTTGTTTTTGGCCTGGGCGCTGGTGTTGACGCGTTGAATGCCTTTTTTTACCGCGTCTTTGGCGATGGCCGCGACCAACGCCGCGCCAATACCCCGACCGCGATGGCCATTTTCGACATAAAGCAAATCAATCGCCCGTCCTTTTCGCACGCGAACGAAATTCATCCAGTCATAAGTGACGGCAAACCCGGCCGGTTTTTTGTCGACAGAGGCAATCCAAGCATCGCCCAGTTTTTTTGCGCCAAGGCAGTGGTCAATAAAATGCCGTGGTGTCGTGCGCGACACGTCACCGTGAAATGCCGCCAACCCCCGCATCATCTTCGCCACTGCCGCCGCGTCCTTGCGGCGCATGGGGCGAATGACGAGATTTTGTCGGGCTGCCGGCGTCACGATGATTTTTTGCTCTTCTTCGGTTTGGGGGCGGGTTTTTCGGCCTTTGCCGCCTTGGCTTTCGCGGCCTTGCCCGTGGCGGCTTTGCCCCGCGCGGGCTTGCCGCCGCCGTCGGCCATTTTGGCCTGTTTGGCGGCGACGATTTCCAAAGCCTGATCCAGCGTCACATTTTCAGGGTCATAGGCTTTGGTCACGGTCGCCATGACCTTGCCCCACTTGATATAGGGGCCGAAACGACCGCTGTTCAAGGTCACGGGCTTTTTATCTTCGGGATGTTCGCCCAGCACTTTGCCCGCCGACGCGCCACCTTTGCCGAAACGGCCCTTGCTCGGTTCGGCCAGCAGCACCACGGCGCGGTTCAACCCGACGCTCAGCACATCATCGTCGGCGGCAAGGCTTTTATATTGCGACCCCATCTTGATATAGGGGCCGAAACGCCCGACGCCCGCCGAAATCATCTCGCCGCTTTCCGGATGCTTGCCGATATCGCGCGGCAGGCTGATCCATTTCAACGCGGTGTCGAGGTCGATAAGGTTGGGGTCGACGCCCTTGGGCAACGACACGCGTTTGGGTTTGGGCGCGTCGGATTTTTTCTTCTTCTTTTTCTTTTTGCCGTCTTCCGCAACATCCTCGGCAATGGCCTCCGGCGCGACCGGCGCGGGGCCAAGCTGAACATAGGCGCCATACGGCCCGACGCGCGCCGACACCGGCAAGCCCGTCGCCGGATCCGCGCCCAATTCGCGCGGGGCGATCATCTGCGGCTGGCCTTCGCCTGCGGCGGACACGGATAAAGGCCGCGTGTTGCGGCAGGTCGGATAGTTCGAACAACCCAGAAACGCGCCGAATTTGCCCAGCCGCAGCCCCATGCGGCCCGCATGGCACGCGGGACAGGCGCGCGGGTCGCTGCCGTCCGGTTTGGCGGGAAAGAAATGGTCGCTCAGCGTGGCGTCGAGCGCGTCGATGACGTCGGAGATTTTCAGGTCTTTGGTCTTGCCGATGGCGTCGGAAAAACCCAGCCAGAATTCGCGCAAGACTTTTTTCCACGCGATCTGCCCGCCGGAGATATCGTCCAGTTTTTCTTCCAGATCGGCGGTGAAGTCATATTCGACATAATGCCGGAAGAAATTTTCCAGAAAGGTCGTGACGATGCGGCCGCGGTCTTCGGGGATAAAGCGTTTTTTATCCAGCCGCACATAATCGCGATCCTGCAGCACCTGCATGATGCTGGCATAGGTCGAAGGCCTGCCGATGCCCAGTTCTTCCAGCCGTTTGACCAGCGAGGCTTCGCTGAAGCGCGGCGGCGGCTGGGTGAAATGCTGCTCGGGCTTGATCTCTTTTTTATTCAGCGCGTCGTTTTCATTGACCGCAGGCAAACGGACATTGCCGTAACCGTCGCTGTCCGGTTTTTTGTCGTCGTCTTCGCTTTCCTGATAAACCTTCAGCCAGCCGTCGAACACCACGACCGAACCGGTGGCGCGGAACATGCCGGCATTGCCGGTTCCGGCAATGTCGACCGCGACCTGATCCAGAACCGCGCTGGCCATCTGCGACGCCATCGTGCGTTGCCAGATCAGGGTGTAAAGGGCGAGCTGTTCGCCATCCAGATACCGCGACATCTGGTCGGGGCGGCGGCGCAAATCGGTGGGGCGAATGGCTTCATGCGCTTCCTGCGCGTTCTTGGCGGTGGATTTGTAAATGCGCGGCGCGTCGGGCACGTAATTCGCGCCGAAATCCTGCGCGATAACGTCGCGCGCCGAGGCGATGGCTTCGCCCGACAGGGCAACGCCGTCGGTACGCATATAGGTGATAAGGCCGACGGTTTCCCCGCCGATATCGACGCCTTCGTACAAATGCTGGGCGGTGCGCATCGTGCGCGTCGCGCCCATGCCGAGCTTGCGCGACGCTTCCTGTTGCAGGGTCGACGTCGTAAAGGGCGGGTAGGGGTTGCGGCGCGATTGTTTCTTTTCAATCGCCGCGACTTTATATGACAACTGGTTCAACAGGCTCAACGCCGCCTGCGCGTCGCTTTCGGTCTGCAACGCGAATTTGTCCAGCTTCTTGCCGTTCAAATGGGTCAGATGCGCAGGTATGCTCTGGTTGCCGCCGGTCAGGAAGGTGGCTTCGATCGTCCAGAATTCCTGCGCCTTGAATTTTTCGATTTCGGATTCACGCTCGCAGATCAGGCGCAACGCCACCGACTGCACGCGTCCCGCCGATTTCGACCCCGGCAATTTGCGCCACAATACGGGCGACAGCGAAAACCCGACCAGATAATCCAGCGCGCGCCGCGCCATATAGGCATCGACCAGATTCTGGTCGATATCGCGCGGATGCGCGATGGCGTCGGTCACGGTCTTTTTGGTGATTTCGTTAAAGGTCACGCGTTTGATGTCGGCCGATTTAGCCAGCCCCTTGGCGCGCAGCACTTCCAATATATGCCACGAAATGGCTTCCCCTTCGCGGTCAGGATCGCTCGCCAGATAGACGGCGTCGGCATTTTTGACGGCCTTGACGATCTCGTTGACCGGCCGGTCGGCACGGTCGCCCAGTTCCCAATCCATGGCGAAATCTTCGTCCGGGCGCACGGAACCGTCTTTGGGCGGCAAATCGCGGATATGGCCATAGGATGCCAGCACCGTATAATCGCTGCCCAGATACTTGTTAATGGTCTTCGCCTTGGCTGGCGATTCCACGATGACGAGTTTATGTGACACGCTGTCAGCCTACCCAAACAACCTTGTTTCCGGGGTGCCGTTCCACCCGTCCCGCCAGCTCCAATTCCAGCAAAACGGACAAAAGCACCATAGGCGACACTTGGCATTCCCGCATCAGTTCGTCAACTGAAACCGGCGAAGGGCTTAGATTCTCTAGGATTTTTGCCCTTGCCGCCTCGACCTCGCGGGCGTCGATATCGGGCATTTTGTCTTCAAAACTACCCATTTTCGGTTCGGCAAGCCTTTGCGGCAGGCTGTGAATATGGGTCAGAATATCGTCCGCGCGTTCGGTCAGGACGGCGCCTTGGCGGATCAAATCATTGGTTCCGGTGCAGCGCGGGTCAAGCGGCGACCCGGGCACGGCGAAAACCTCGCGCCCTTGTTCCAACGCCATCCGCGCGGTGATCAACGACCCCGATTTCAACGCGGCCTCGACGACGACAACACCTAAACTCAAACCTGAAATAAGGCGGTTACGGCGCGGGAAAAGCTTGTTTATCGGCTCGACGCCCAAAGGCATGTCGGACAGGATGCAACCCGTTTCCGCGATCTGGGCATAAAGCGCGGCATTTTCCTGCGGATAAACGACATCAACCCCGCCCGCCACGACGGCAATGGTTCCCGTCGTCAGGCTGGCGGCATGCGCGGACGCGTCGATGCCGCGCGCAAGGCCCGAGGCGATCACGATGCCTTGCTGCCCCAATTCCCGCGCCAAGGTTTCGGCCATCTTGCGTCCGTTCAGCGACGCGTTGCGCGCGCCGACAATGCCGATGGCGCGCTTGTGCAGCAACGGCGCATGGCCGCGTATGGTAATGACCGGCGGCGCGTCTTCGATGACGGACAGGGCTTCGGGATAATCCGCCTCGCCCCACGCGATAAAACGCGCGTTGATTTTCCCGGCGCGCGCGATTTCCTGATCGATATCTGCCACAGGGGGAAGCGTGAAATTCTTTTTGCCGCCGCGTTGCGCCAGCTGGGGCAGGGCGTCCAATGCCGCGCGCGCCGACCCGTAACGCCGCATCAACTGGCGAAAGGTAATAGGCCCGACATTTTCGGCGCGGCTTAATCGCAGCCAGTCGCGCCGTTCATTGTCCGTGAGTTGGCGCGGCGGGTTCATGCGTGTGGCCGATTTTCGGTTCGGTATGAAGAAACAGGCGGCGGATATTGGCGCGGTGGGTGAAGAAAATAATCGCGGCGATTGCCAGCGCGAACAGGGCCAGATCGGCGCGGCCGAAGATAATGACATCGACGGGCAAAAATCCGAACGCGACCAAAGCCGACAAAGACGAAATATGAAACCGCTTGGCCATGCCCGCCCACATTGCCAGCATCACCAAACCTGCGGGCCATAACAAACCCAGCATGACGCCGATGCCGGTGGCGACGCCCTTGCCGCCCTTGAAGCGCAGCCAGACGGGAAAAATATGGCCCAGCAACGCGGCCAGCGCGGCGACGGATTCGCATCCGGGGTAAAAATGCGCGGCGATCAGAACGGCGGCCGCGCCTTTGAACCCGTCAAGCAACAAGGTCGCCGCGGCGATTTTTTTATTGCCGGTGCGCAACACGTTGGTCGCGCCGATATTGCCCGACCCGATGCTGCGGATATCGCCCAACCCCGCCGCGCGCGTCAGCAACAACCCGAACGGAATACTGCCGAGAAGATAGGCCAGAAGCGTGATAGCGAAGATGGTCATGTCAGAGCCGTTGAAGCAGAAAAAAGAGCCGTCATTCCGGGGCGCGCCTTGGCGCGAACCCGGAAACCAGTGTGAATTGCCACACGAGAAAAAGCAAACTGGATTCCGGATAAACGCACATTTTCCTGCGCAAGCGCATGAAAAAGCGCGTTTTCCGGAATGACGATCTCTTTTTTCGTGAAAATCATCCCCCACTCTCATGCAATAACAAATCCAGCACCGCCATGCGCACGGCGACGCCCATTTCGACCTGTTCGCGGATCACGCTGCGCGCGGGGTCGTCGGCCAGTTCCGATGAAATCTCGACGCCGCGATTGGCGGGGCCGGGATGCAAAACGATGGCGTCGGGACGCGCGGCGCGCAAACTGTTGTGGTCGAGCCGATAGGCGTGCGCATAGTCGCTGGTGTCGATGCTGTGTTCGTCGTCGCCGATGCGTTCATATTGAATGCGCAAAGTCATCACGGCGTCGGCGCCGGCGATACCTTGGGCCAGATTGTCGGTGCATTCGACGCCCAGATTGCCGTAATTCGACATGCCGAAAACGGGCGGGGCGATCATGCGTACCCTGGCGCCCAGTTTGGTCAACAGGTGGGCGTTCGACCGCGCCACGCGGCTGTGCGCCACATCGCCGCATATGGCGACCGTCAGCCCGTCGATCCTGCCTTTGTGCCGCATTATCGTCAGCGCGTCTAACAGGGCTTGCGTCGGATGTTCATGCTTGCCGTCGCCCGCGTTGATAACGTGCGCGCGCACATGCGGCGCGATGAATTGCGGAATGCCGTCCTCGTTATGGCGCACCACCAGCCCGTCGATCAACATGGCGTCGAGCGTCAGAACGGTATCCAGCAGCGTTTCGCCTTTTTTGACCGAGCTTTGTTCCAGCGGCACATTGACGACATCCGCGCCCAACCGTTTGGCGGCGATTTCGAACGATGTCCGCGTCCGCGTCGAATTTTCAAAAAACAGATTGACGACGGTTTTGCCGTGCAACCGGTCGGATTTTTTATGCGGCCCGCGGTTCTGTTCGGCATAACGCGCGGCAAGGGCGAGAATGCATTCGATATCGGCGCGGGACAGCCGTTCGATATCCAGCAAATGACGATGGGAAAAATTGTAAGGCATTGGCGCAAAGGGCATATAGTGGTAACGAAGGACTGCAAACTATGTATCACAGGTTTTCCGATGTCCAAACTGCAAACGCGCACGGTCGAAGAAGATGAAGCGGGCATTCGCCTCGACCGCTGGTTCAAACGGCATTTCCCCGACGTAACCCACGGGCAGTTGCAGAAAATGCTGCGCACGGGACAGGTGCGCGTGGCCGGCAAACGAGCCGACGCCAATACGCGGCTGGAATCGGGTCAGGAAATCCGCGTCCCGCCGCAGGCGATCGAACCGCCCAAGGCTGATATCATCAAAAAGGCGGCGCGCGACGCCGGCGATATTAAAAAGCTGATCCTGCTCGAAGACGCCGACATTCTGGTGCTGAACAAACCCGCGGGTCTGGCGGTACAGGGCGGCACGGGGCTGCGCGACAGCATCGACCATATGCTGGCCGCGCTGACGCACGAAAAACACGGCAAGCCCAAACTGGTGCATCGTCTCGACCGTGACACCAGCGGCGTTTTGCTGGTCGCCAAAACGCCCTTTGCCGCCACGCGCCTGACGGAATCCTTTCGCCACCGCGCCACGCAAAAAATCTATTGGGGCGTGACGCTGGGCGTGCCCAAACCGGAAAAAGGCCGCATCGATGCCGCGCTGGTCAAACGCGGCGAAACGATGATCGTCGCGGGCAAAAAAGACGAAGACGCCAAAAACGCCATCACCGTGTACCAAAATATGGAACGCGCGGAATCCCAGGTTGCCTTTGTCGCGATGTGGCCCATTACCGGCCGCACGCACCAATTACGCGTGCATATGGCCCATATCGGCGCGCCGTTACTGGGCGACAGGCTGTACGGCAAACCCATGCCCGACGGCATGCCGGCCGACGACATCGGCAAAGGGTTGCATCTGCACGCGCGGCGGTTGATAATCCCCCACCCGCGCAAGGGAATCATCGATGTTTCCGCGCCGCTCGGGCCGGAAATGCGCAAAACATGGAACTGGTTCGGCTTTGATGCCAAAGCCGACGCCGACTTTTCGGAGGCCTGACCTGATATGAAAACCCTGCTCAAAATCGCCGCCGCTCTTATCGTCCTCGTCGCCGTGATTTTCACGGGCCTGTCGATTTATATCGGCACGCTCGACGCCAATAAATATCGCCCGCAGCTGGTGCAGATGCTCGACGAAAAAACCGGCCGCAAGGTCACGCTGGGCGGGCCTTTGGCTTTTTCTTTGGGGCTGGGCGGCGTGCGTGTCGAGGTGCAGGACGCGTCGATTTCCAACCCGTCCTGGGCCAGCCGGCCCGACATGGCGTCGATGGGGAAATTCGAACTCGATGTCGGCCTGCTGCCGTTGCTGCATGGCGGGGTGCAGATCAACAAATTGATCATCGAACATGCCGACATCCTGCTGGAAACCGGCAAAAACGGCCAGCATAACTGGGATTTCGGCAAAACCATCACGCAACCCGCTGTCGCCCCGACCACGCCGCCGACAGCATCCGGCGGCGCGTCGATGCCGCCGCTTGCGCTCGACATCGAAGGGCTGACCATCGATGACAGCCAATTGGCGATGCGCAGCGCCGACGGCAAAATATCGACCTACAGCGTCACATCCCTGTCGCTCAGCATGCAGGGCGCGGGCGCGCAGGTTGATTTCAAGGGCAGCGCCAACGGCACGCCCATCGCGTTGACGGCGAAAACGGGCATCACCGATTTGCTCAGCACCGCCGCGTTTCCCTTTGATGCCGACCTGACCTATGGCCCGTTCCACTTCACGGCGCAAGGCACGGCCGATATCGATCACAAACGCGCGACCGTCGATACGTATAAACTGACGGCGGGCAACAGCACGTTGACGGGCAGCGAATCCGTTGATTGGAGCGGCGCGGTTCCCGTGGTCAAAGGCAAACTCGCCAGCGACCATATCGATCCGGCGGATTTCAAAATGGCGGCGTCCGGCGCGGCGCAACCTGCGGCAACGTCGTCGTCGGCGCCGGCCTCTTCCGGCCCCAAACGCATGTTCAGCGACGCGCCTCTGCCGCTGTCAGGGCTTAAAGCCGTCGATCTGTCGCTGCAAAGCAATGTCAAGGAATTGGTGGTCGGCAAGGGAACGCTGCAAAATGTCGCCGCGACTTTGTCGATCAAGGACGGCGTGTTGACGCTGTCGCCGATGACGGCTTTTATCGGCGATAAAAAAGTTGAGGCCGACGTCAGGCTCGACGCCGCGCAAAGCCCCGCGCAATTGCGCGTCGGCCTGACCGGCGATGCCGTCGATCTGGGCGATTTGCAGAAACTTGGCGATATGGCGCCCTTTATGTCGGGACAGGCCAGCGCGAATATCCAATTGCAAGGGCAGGGCGACAGCATGCATGCGATTGCCGCCAGCCTTGGCGGCGTCATCACCGTCACCGCCGAAAAAGGCGAAATCATCGGCAACGCCCTGTCGGGCGTGTCGTCGGCGCTGGCGGCGGTCTTCAACCCCGCGGGCGGCGACAATGCGATCAACTGCCTTGCCGTGCGCTTTATCGCCAAAAACGGCGTGCTGAACGACAACGGCATTCTGATCGACTCGGCAGCATCGACCGTCGCCGGCAAAGGAAATGTCAATCTGGGCGCGGAAACCGTCGATTTGACGCTCAACGCCAAAACGAAACTGGTCGATGTCGGCGGTCTTGTCCCGGCGTTGCTGGTCGGCGGCACGCTGTCCGACCCCCGCTATTCGGTCAACGCATCGGGCGTGGTCAAGAACGTGCTCAACAATGTTCTAAACGGCAACGTTATCGTCACGCAAAACACCGCCGTGCCCGATATCGAAGTGCCGCCTGCCGGGCAGAATGCCTGCGTCTATACGCTCGACCATCCCAAAGCCCCATCGTCGACGAGCGTTCTGCCCTCTGGCGGCATCGGCAAAGCAGGCGAAAAAATCAAGGATATCGGCAATTCCTTGGTTAAAGGGCTGTTCGGGCAATAAATTTGTATTTCGACATTGACAGGCGCGCGCGGTTTGCCTAAACCTTGCCGCCTGTTAACGGGAACGGTTCGCCGCTTCCGATACGCGGGTGTAGCTCAGTTGGTTAGAGCGTCGGCCTGTCACGCCGAAGGTCGCGGGTTCAAGTCCCGTCACTCGCGCCATCCCCAAGTCCGGGATAGTGCAAAAAAATCCAAAATAACATTTTATACCAATTGCTTAACGGTTATTTCTGTCCATTGCCGTCCGGTAAAATCTATTGAAATCCGAGGCAATACTGGGATAAGTTTGGGGTAACAAAGAGATCGTGGTCTGAGGTTACCCCTACCATGCCCCTTACAGACGTCGCCGTTCGCCGCGCCAAGGCGCAAAACAAGCCCTACAAGCTGTTTGACACAGGGGGGCCTATTCCTTCTGGTGAGCCCATCCGGCGGCAAGTGGTGGCGGTTTAAATATCATTTTAACCACAAGGAAAAGTTGCTTTCGCTCGGCACATATCCTGATATTTCGCTTAAGGAAGCGCGCGAACGGCGCGACGCCGAGCGTAAGAAACTGGCCGATCAAATTGATCCCGCCCTTAATCGAAAAGTCGCCAAGCTGGTATGGGGGAACAATCAAGCCAACAGCTTTGAAGCCGTGGCGCGGGAATGGATAGGCAAACAGGCCACAATATGGTCGGATGCCAATACCGAGAAAATCACACGGCATCTTGAACTGAACGTTTTTCCCTGGCTTGGGGAAAAGCCAATTGCAGATATTCAGGCGTTGGAGATTTTGGCCAGCCTTCGCCGTATGGAAACAAGGGGCGCCGTGGGAACGGCGCACCGCGTCATGCAAACCTGCGGCCAGATATTCCGTTATGCCATCGCGACGGGCAGGGCGACGCGAAATCCTGCCGCTGATCTGCGCGGCGCGCTTCAGCCAATGCCCAGAGAAAAGCATCGGGCGGCTATAACTGACCCTAAGGCCATAGGGCCTCTCTTGCGGGCTTTGGACGCTTATCATGGCAGCGTCGTCGTTCGTTGTGCTTTGCGTCTTGCCTCCCTTACTTTTGTCCGTCCCGGAGAGTTAAGAAAAGCAGAGTGGACGGAAATAGATTTTGAAAAAGCGGAATGGAATATTCCTGCCGAGCGTATGAAAATGGCAAAACCGCATTTGGTTCCGTTATCCCATCAATCTTTGGCGGTTTTGAAGGAGCTGCATCCCCTGACGGCGCGCAGTAAATACCTGTTTCCAAGCCCGCGTTCCAATATGCGCCCCATGAGCGATAATGCCGTTCTCAGCGCCATGCGCCGTATGGGGGTTGGCAAAGAGGAAATGACCGGTCATGGATTCCGTGCGATGGCGCGAACGGTGCTGGATGAAGTCCTGCAGGTTCGCCCTGATTACATAGAGCATCAACTCGCTCACGCTGTGCGTGATCCCAACGGGCGGGCCTATAACCGCACGGCCCATTTACCCGAACGCCGCAAGATGATGCAGCAATGGGCGGATTATCTGGATGAATTGCGCACTCAGAAATAACTGTACGCCACGCCAATATTTACAGAAAACATAATATTTTCAATTTATTATATCGAGTCACTCTTCTTGACCGACAAATCAATCCACAAACAAATCGACGATAGGGCTGCTAACGAATAGGCGCACTCACAGAAGGCACAAGGCGTCGCCTTTTTAGACCGTTCGGAATAGCGGTCAATCCAGCAATGGATGAGCAATACCCGCCAAACTCTACAATGAGAGCCACAGCACGTGTCGAAAGGTCTGTCCTGGGTACAAAAGAGCGAGCTTTTACATTATAACACGACGCCGTAAATGTATGGCGTTTTGCCAGCCTGGAGAAAATTAATGAGGTGCTTGTCCAGCATCTTATCGATAGTCTTGGTCAATTTTGCTATGGAAGATGTGATCAAAAACGGCACCTGTAAGAAAATATCACCATGAAACTTCTGATCATCGAAGACGATTCAAAAATCAGAGCGTATGTCGAGAAAGGTCTCAACGAAGCCGGACATACCGTCGATCTTGCCGAAGACGGTGAGAAAGGCCTTCACTTGGCCTCAACCGAAAAATATGACGCGTTGATCGTTGATCGTATGCTGCCAAAGCTTGACGGCCTTTCCATCATCAAAACATTGCGCGGCACCGGTAATTTGACCGGTGTCCTTATCTTAAGCTCGCTTGGCGATGTCGATGATCGGGTGACGGGTTTACGCTCCGGTGGAGACGATTATCTCGTTAAACCGTTTGCCTTCATCGAGCTTCTTGCTCGCGTTGAGGCGCTTGGCAAACGGGCCACATCTCCATCTTCAGTGCAATCGACGATCTTGAAAGCGGGTAATCTGGAGATGGATTTGTTGGCTCGAAAAGTTCGACGCGGTGGCAAGATTATAGAGTTACAGGCTCGTGAATTCAGACTTCTCGAATATCTGCTGAAATTCAAAGGTCAACTGGTGACGCGTACGATGCTTCTTGAAGGCGTCTGGGATTATCATTTTGATCCGCAAACCAGCGTGATCGATGTTCACATAAGCCGCCTGCGCAAAAAGCTGGGCGATTCCAATAACACTCTTATAAAGACGGTACGCGGTGCGGGATACATCATCGAAGACAGTTTCTAGGCGCTATCTCGAAAGCTCCAGCTTCAAAATGGCGCTGTTGTTTACGGTCTTGCTTGCCGTGTCCGCTGGAATTTTATTTTATTCTCTTGTCGATTTCGGCAAACAAGATTTTTTGGGCGCAACTGAAGCGGCCATCGACACTGAAATTCGTATGATTTCCAGCCTTAAAACCTCTCAAACTGAAAGTGTCGTTCCCTATATCGAGCAACGGACTAAGGACGATCAAATTGTCCGTTTTCGTTATGAAAGCGAAAACGGCAAGCTTATCGCAGGCACGATTGACCCAATGCCACAGAAGGTCGATAAAATCGCCGAAGGCATTTTGCGTTTCGATCTTGACACAAAACGAGGCCAAGAAACATTTGCAGCCAAAATTCATACTTTTCAAGACGGATCGCGGATCGTCGTCGCCAGAAACATTCATGAAATCATCGCCAACTATGAGAGGCTTAAACAGCTCAGCTGGCTTATCATGTCATTGATGTCCGCCGTCGTGCTGGCCAGTTTCGGCATCAGTCACTTTGTGGTTAGCCGTATTAACCGCATTGCGGCAACCGCCCAGAACATCGTTGAGACAGGGGATCTTTCGCAACGCCTCGCCATCGACAGCCGTTGGGACGATCTCAGCAATCTTGCCGAAGTGTTAAACGGATTTTTGACAAAAATTGAGGATTTAATGAATGGCGTGCGTGAAATCAGCAATAACATCGCCCATGACCTCCGTACGCCGCTAAGCGGGCTGCGCAGCGATATCGAGTCCATGAAAGGACGCGCCGTCAGTAATGGTGATGTCGATAGGCTGTTGGCCGAGGCAGATCGTATCCTTGCCATATTTCACGCGCTGTTGCGCATCACCAACATTGAAAAAGGCAAGCGCAGCCAATCTATGCGCGATGTTGATTTGGGCAAAATCTTGGGCGATGTCGTTGATCTTTACGAACCTGTAGCTGAAGAAAAAGGCATGAAAATTAATATTAATGCAGTTTCTAATGCCAAAATCAGGGGGGACAGCGATCTTCTTTTTCAACTTTTTACAAACCTGATTGATAACGCGATCAAATTTTCTCCGGAAGGTTCAATCATTCGCTTGCATACATCTAAAAGCAGAGAATGCATAACCGTAGCAATTGAAGATCAGGGGCCGGGCGTACCGGATGAGGAAAAAGAGAAAGTCTTCAAACATTTTTATCGTGGCGACGCCAGTCGCAGCACTCCCGGCAATGGTTTGGGCTTGAGCCTTGTGCGTGCCGTAGCCGAGCATCATCAGGCGCATATCAGTCTTGAAAATGCTGATCCAGGTCTTCGAGTACGCGTCACTTTTCAACCTTACCAATAGTTTAGAATTGAGAAAGCTTTGCTCAAAGACATAAACTGTACAAATCATAAAAAGCTAAAAGAGGGACAATTTGGAATATCTGCGTCAAAAGACGATCCTTTTAACGGGTGGCACCGGTTTTATCGGCAGGCCCTTGAGCCGTGCACTTGCTGATCGTGGTGCACAGATTCTAGTCTTAACTCGTTCTTCTCGTGTATCATCGAAAAACATCAGTTATATTTCTTCACTTGCCGAGATTAGCGATAAGAAAATAGACATTATTATCAATTTCGCAGGAGAGCCGATCGCGCAAAGATGGACTCCGGCGGCTAAGCAAAAAATAAGAAATAGCCGTATAGAAACGACGTCGTCGCTGGTCGGTTTTATCAAATCATCCTCAGTGAAGCCTTCAATTTTCATAAGCGCTTCAGCCATCGGATATTACGGTACCGACCAAAATACGGAATTTAATGAGAATACGCCCCCCAAGAACACCGCTCTTTTTTCACGCGAACTGTGCAGCGCGTGGGAAGCCGAGGCCTTAAAGGCAGAAAAATATGGGGTGAAGACGGTTATTTTGCGGATTGGTGCGGTTCTGGAAAAGAGCGGCGGCATGCTTGCGAAACTTTTGCCCCCCTTTAGGCTTGGGCTGGGCGGCCCAATAGGGCATGGGCGTCAATGGCTTTCTTGGATCGACCGCGATGATTTGATCCGGTTAATACTGCATACACTTCAAGCCCCTTCGATTAATGGCCCCGTCAATGCCACGGCGCCCAATCCAGTGTCGAACCGCGAGTTTTCTGAAGCTTTAGCAGATGTTTTACGCCGTCCATGCCTGCTTTCTACGCCCGCATTTGCTCTTCGCGCGGCATTCGGAGATATGGCCGATGAGATTATGCTTGAAGGACAGAAAGTCGTTCCACGCAAAGCGGAGGAAAGCGGCTTCACTTTTTTCTATCCGACCATCCAGTCATCATTAGAAAAAATATTTAAAGGCAATCCGTAGAAATGAACGATCAATCACGCAAAAAAATAGCCATCATAGGTGCGGGTATTTCCGGTCTTGCCGCTGCGTCGATTTTACATCCGCATCATGAGATCACTGTTTATGAAAAAAACGATTATATCGGCGGCCATAGCCGAACAATCGAAGTCAGTACAAAAGACGGCACGATCCCGGTTGATACCGGTTTTATCGTATTTAATAAGCGTAATTATCCCTTGCTCACAAGGTTGTTCGAGCATTTTCAGGTTCCTGTCGTCGAAAGCGATATGTCTTTCGGAGCCAGTATCGATGGCGGCTGGCTGGAATACGGCACCCAGAAGCTCAGCAACATATTCGCACAGAAAAGAAACCTGCTAAGGCCTTCATTCTGGGGCATGGTCAGTGACATTTTGAAGTTCAATTCATTAGCGGGAGTTTATCTTTCCAAAGATCCGTCATTTACTTTGGGAGACTGCCTTGACGATCTGGAGTTGGGGCCGTGGTTTAGGGACTATTTTCTTCTGGCTATGGGGGGCGCGATATGGAGCACGCCGGTCAGCGAGATGTTGAAATTCCCCGCCTGCACCTTCATTCGTTTCTTTGAAAATCACGGCCTGTTGACCGTTAACGATCACCCCCAATGGTACACTGTACGCGGCGGCAGCCGTGAATATGTCCGCCGTCTTACAGAGCCTTTCAAGAACCGCGTGCTACTGAATTGCGGCGTTAAAAAAACCATACGCGACGGGAACGGCGTAATTATTGAAGATTTGCGCGGGGAAAAGCAACTATATGACGATGTTGTCTTCGCCTGCCATGCCGATCAGGCGCTGGCGATGATCGCGGATGCAAGCTCTGATGAAAAAAAGATACTCTCCGCCTTCCGCTATCAACCCAACCGTGCAGTTTTGCACAGCGATATTAGTTTTATGCCGAAAAAGCGGCAAGCCTGGGCGAGCTGGGTTTATTTGTCCGAAGAAAGGTCAGATAAAAGCCCGTGCGTTTCTCTCAGCTACTGGATGAATAACTTGCAACCACTTGAGACCGAACAGCCTCTCATCGTCACGCTTAACCCGGGGCGTGAACCTGATCCAAGCCTCGTTTACAATGATTACATGTTCGAGCATCCGGTATTTGATGCGGCCGCCATCAACAATCAGCACAAGATAGACGACATCCAAGGTTATAATAGGCTATGGTTCTGCGGTGCTTATCAGCGTTACGGATTTCATGAAGATGGTCTTGGAAGCGCGGTCAAGTTGACGCAGCGCATGGGCATAGATCCGCCATGGTGATCGCGCCTCGTATCTATAACGCGCGGGTCATGCACAAAAGGCTTTTTCCCAAAGAAAATAGCTTTCATTACGGCGTTTATTATCTGGCGCTGCCGCTTCCGGTGACGCCCATGCCCGGGATGTTAGCAAGCTTTTATGCCAAAGATATTGGTCGGCGTGATGGAAGTGATCCGGAACCGTGGGTCAGAGGCCTATTGGCCGATTACGACCTTAACGAGAAAACAAAAAATATCATCCTCATCACCATGCCGCGCGTGCTGGGTTATGTTTTTAATCCAGTCAGTTTCTACTTATGTCTTGATGAAGCCAAGGCTTTAAGGTCTGTGCTCTGCGAGGTTCATAACACCTTTGGCGAGCAGCATAGCTATCTCTGCGCCAACCCGGATCACAGTCCAATTAAGTCAGATCAATGGCTGGAATCTGAAAAAGTGTTTCATGTCTCGCCTTTCCTTGATCGTAGCGGCGAATACAAGTTTCGATTTGATCTCGAAGACAATCGACTTGGTATCTGGATTGATTATTACGACGCCTCACAGCACAAACAGCTTATTACGTCTCTTGTCGGCAGCTTAGAACAGCTTACCCCCGACAGTCTCAGGCGCGCTTTTTGGCGGCATCCGCTGGTAACCCTTAAATCCATCATCCTTATTCATTTCCAAGCACTTAAACTGGTGATGAAAGGCATTCGTTACTTTGTCAAACCGATCCAACTCCCTCAAAAAGTTACTGTCAGCCGTAACCTTAACAAAATGTAAGGTAAGGGAAAGTCGAGGGACAGGAAGGTGAGGCCATATATTCAGGGCTTAAAAGGTAATTCGTATGTTTGATCGTCAAATCACTAACCGTTTTCTGACCTCGCTTGACCATATCGAATATGGCTCGATAAGCGTTACGACGCCCGATGATAAGACGCATTCGTTTCAGGGACGCAATCATGGAGCCAACGCCAATCTTCACATTCATGACTGGCGTGTCATTTCGTCCATGATCAGAAATGGCGATATAGGTCTTGCCGAAACCTACCGTGACGGTGGATGGGACTCGCCCGATCCGACGCAATTATTTCTTTTTGGCCTGCAAAACCAATCAGCTCTTGATCGGTACATTAATGGAAGCGCTTTTGGCAGGCTGGCCTCGCGTGTCGCTTATCTTTTTACCCGCAATACGATGCGGGGGAGCAAAAAGAACATTCACGCCCATTATGACCTTGGTAACGATTTTTACGCGCTGTGGCTCGATCCCAGTATGACCTATTCATCGGCGATCTTCGGCGAGCAAAAAGAGCCGCTGCAGGTCGCACAGAACAGGAAATATGACAGGATATTGGATAGCATCCATTCATCCGGAAGCCTTCTGGAAATCGGTTGCGGCTGGGGTGGTTTTGCCGAACGTGCTTTACAGAAAGGCGATTATGGGATCAAAGGCCTAACTATTTCTGACGCACAGCATGAATATGCAGCAAAACGCTTGGGGAAAAACGCGACTATCGCTTTGGATGACTACCGCAATCAGAAAGGTCTTTATGACCAGATCGTATCGATCGAGATGTTCGAAGCTGTGGGTGAGAAATACTGGCCAGTTTATTTTTCAAAACTGAAGTCGCTGTTGGCCAACAAAGGCAAAGCTATGGTCCAAACCATAACTATTGCTGATAACGTATTCGAAAATTACCGTATGGGCGGCGATGCGATACGCACTTTTGTCTTTCCGGGCGGTATGCTTCCCTCGCCCCTTCGCTTCCGCGAAGAAGCCACCAAAGCTGGTCTCAGTATTGGTGATGACTTTGCTTTTGGACAAGATTACGCCCTCACACTCATCCACTGGCTCAGAAATTTCGACAGCAAAATCGATCAAGTCAAGGCTTTTGGCTTCGATGACAAATTTGTCCGCATATGGCGCTTTTACCTGACTTGTTGCATTGCTGCGTTTAAGCACGGTCGCATCGATGTCATGCAATGGGAGCTCCGCCATGCGGCATAGCTGCGTTCTAGCGTTGATATTTTTTCTTCTTTCTTCCGGGAAACTCTATGCGGCAGAGGCGATTTACGCATCAGTTCCCGATGCTGCGGTCGTTGGTCATGGGGAACTAAATTATATTTTTTGGGATATTTATGATGCCACCCTCTATGCACCCCGCGGAAAATGGAATCCTGATAAGTCTTTTGCTTTGTCGATAGAATATCATTGTGACATCGACGGCAAAGAGATCGCCGACCGCGCGATCGCGGAAATGCGCAATCAGGGATTCTCGAACGAGATCAAGCTTGCAACATGGGACGGGCAGATGAAATCCATTTTCCCCGATGTAAAAAATGGGACGGTTCTTTCGGCGATTTATATTCCTGGCAAACAAACGGTCTTTTATGACGGAGACAAGGTCATAGGAGCGATTAAGGGCGATGATTTCGGTAAGCTCTTTTTCGGTATTTGGCTCAGTGAAAAAACTTCCGAGCCTGATCTACGCCGCGCCTTGCTGGGCATCTCATGAAAGAAAAGTCTGTAACCACTAAAAGTCTCTTTCAGTACGGCCTCATCGCGGTACCAATCGCTTTCGCGGGATTTCCGCTTTATATCCTCGCGCCGGATTTTTATGCCACGCATCGTGGACTTTCTTTGACCTTGCTCGGCAGTCTGTTGCTGTCGCTTCGCTTGTTCGACGCCATACTCGATCCGTTCATAGGCTGGTTGATCGACAGACTTCAGGGGCGATTTCTGACCGTCACGGTTAGTGCAGCCGGTATCATCTGCCTTTCGATCTTTGGGCTTTTTAATTTCGACTTTATTACACCCGCCATATGGTTTGTGATCTGCACGTTCTTTGCCGTTGGATCTTATAGTGTTTTGACAATTACGCTTGGTGCTCTGGCGACCTTATGGAATAATGATAAGAGTGATCAGACGAGGATTGCTGGAACGCGGGAGGCTTTCGGTCTACTTGGCGTCATCACTGCCGTTTCATTACCTACAGTTCTTTCTCGCTCGGCTGGCCCAGGCCATGTTTACCTTTGGTATGCATCAATTCTGCTCTTGCTTATGGCGGCAGGCATTCTGGCTTTCCGGCAATTTCTTGCCAGCGCACCGAAAACCGAAATCCCCCCAAAGAAGATATTTGTTTCGATTGCCGATGGACTTCAGGCCGTGCCGCCTGAAAGCAAAAAGCTTTTTGTTGTTTATGCTTTGAGCATGCTTGCGTCGAGCGTACCGGCCATACTGGTTCTTTTTTTCGTGCGCGATCTTCTTGGCGCAGAACGTCTAACCGGGCTTTTTTTGTTGCTTTATTTTTTATCAGGAGCAGCAGGAATGCCGCTTTGGAAAAAACTGAGCTTTCGCTTAGGCAAGTACAAAGCATGGGCCCTTGCTAACACACTCGCCGTGGCCGGATTTATTGGTGCTTTCTTTCTAAAAACAGGCGATGGATGGCTTTACGCGCCTGTCTGCATCGTCTCGGGTATTGCGCTCGGTGCCGACCTGATCTTACCCCCCTCCATTCTGGCCGATCACATTCACGCTCGCGGAAATATAGCGTATTCGGGCATGCATTACTCTTTCCTGTCGTTTCTTGCCAAGGCTAGTCTTGCTTTGGCATCAGCCGCAACGCTGCCACTGCTTGATGCTGCGGGGTTCAAGCCGAATGCGGCCAATACCGCCGACGCTCTTTTGGCTTTATCTGCAGCTTATGCACTAATCCCATGCGTTCTGAAACTGGCGTCAGCTGCACTGCTCTATATTTTCCTCATCCGTTCTCACACAGGAGGCACATATGAAACTGTCAAAACTCATTATAACCATAGGAGCAATTTTCATGCTTAACGGCTGTGCTGGCGATGCGCTGGATTATTACAAGGACACGGCTCCGAAGGCGGACATCAAAGAATATTTCAACGGCCCGGTAAAAGGGTGGGGTATCGTGCAGGATTGGCGAGGACGTGTTGTGCGTCGATTCGATGTGAATATGGTCGGCAAATGGGAAGGCGATATAGGAACGCTTACAGAACACTTCACTTATTATGATGGCAAGACGCAGGAACGGGTCTGGACAATCAAAAAACTTGCCGACGGTACTTACGAAGGCACGGCTGGCGATATTATCGATAAAGCCGTCGGAAAAGAACAAGGCAGCGCCGTTAACTGGCACTATGTCATGGATGTTCCTGTAGACGACACAACTTATCGGCTTAGCTTCAATGACTGGATGTGGGTCATGAATGACGGTGTGCTCATCAACCGATCCTATCTTAAGAAATTCGGGATTACAGTCTCTGAACTCACCATCTTCATGCAGAAGCAAAAGAAATGAGCACGCAGGACTATAAAAACCAGAACGTCTGGATCATCGGCGCCAGCAGCGGCATAGGCTCTGCACTGGCACGCGAACTTGACGCGCGGGGTGCAAACCTCGCGCTTTCCGCCCGCCGCAAGGATGAACTCGACAAACTTAATGCTGAACTTGGCGGAAAGCATAAAGTTTTTCCGCTCGACATCACAAATGCCGATTTGACCTTACGTACAGCACAAGCAATCCGCTCCTCTTTTGATCGGATCGACAGAGTTGTTTTCCTTGCCGCAGGCTATGCGCCGATGAGGCTTGATAGTCTCGACATGGCTGTGACCAAGGGAATTGTGGATGTCAATCTGAATGGCGCTTTCAACTTGATCAGTGCTGTTCTGCCTATGTTAAAAACTCAAAAATCAAAAGGTCAAATAGCGCTTTGCGGCAGCGTTGCCGGTTATGCCGGCCTTCCCGGTGGTCAACCCTACAGCGCGACCAAATCCGCCATCATCAACCTTGCCGAAAGCCTTCACGCCGAGTGCAAGGATATGATCGACATAAAGCTGATCAGCCCGGGCTTCGTGCGCACGCCGCTGACCGATAAAAACGATTTTGACATGCCTATGATCATAGAACCGGAACAGGCCGCAAAAGAAATAGCAGACGGATTGTTGTCGCGGCGATTTGAGATTCATTTTCCAAAGAAATTCACAATTCTTCTCAAAGTTCTCCGTCTCCTACCTTATGTTGTTTCTCTTCGCATCACGCAGAATTTTAAGACATAAAAGGAGGCATCACCCGTGGAAAATCTTTTTCCGTTGTCTAAATTGGGCGATATCACAATTTCCATTTCTGATAATCGCGCGACTTTCTGCGGTGGCAGTGAGAAGGGGTATACGGATTATCCTTTATTGTCTGGAGCAGCAGCATGAAAAGGTGTTTTTATGTCCTCATGTTCCTGTTCACTTTTATTGTCGCTAGTCAATGCGCGGAGGCAAGTATGGAAGACAAAACAGCTTATGATTTTACCTTCCAGAAACTTAGAGAGAATGCGCCGTTACCCTTAAGTGACTTTGAGGGTAAAGTACTTCTGATCGTCAATACCGCATCGCAATGCGGGTTCACACCGCAATATGATGGTCTCGAAAAGCTCTACAATACCTATAAAGACAGGGGATTGGTTGTTATTGGTGTACCGAGTAATGATTTCGGCGGACAAGAGCCTGGTACCAGCGACGAAATAGCTCACTTCTGTAAAATCAATTACGGCGTTACCTTTCCGATGACAAAAAAAGAGGTTGTCTCCGGCGCGCATGCCCATCCATTTTATATTTGGGCTAAACAGACGCTCGGCTTCGGTACCGCACCAAAGTGGAATTTTCATAAATATCTTATCGACCGGCACGGAAAACTCATCGATTACTTCAATTCGACGACATCGCCCGAGAGCGACCGGGTCAAAAAGGCGATTGAGAAGGCTCTCGCTGAAAAATGACCAGCCTTCGCCTCATTCTCGGTGATCAATTATCGGCTTCCATCTCCAGCCTGGAAGGCACATCTGCAGAGGACTTTATTTTGATGTGCGAAGTGATGGAAGAAGCGACCTATGTGAAGCACCACCCGAAGAAAATCGCTTTTCTTTTTTCGGCCATGCGGCATTTCGCGGATCAATTAAAAAATAGCGGATACAACCTTCGTTATGTCCGGCTCGATGATCTTCAAAATACAGGAAGTTTTGAAGGCGAAGTACGCCGCGCCTTAAAAAACTCAGAAGCTAAAGAGTTCATCGTAACGGAACCGGGCGAGTACAGACTGCTTAAAACTTTTGAAGCCTGGAAAACAAGTCTGGGCATTTCCGTCGATATACGTCCCGACTGCCGGTTTTTATGCTCTACCGATGAATTCAAGGCATGGGCGGAGGGTCGCCGTCAGTTGCGCATGGAATATTTTTACCGTGAAATGCGAAAGAAATATGGCATTCTGATCGAGAATAACGGCGAACCCGTAGGTGGCCAATGGAACTATGACAAGAAAAACCGGAAACCTCCTCCGCACGGCATGTCATCGCTAAAGCGTATCAGTCATGCCAAGGATTTTATCACCAAAGAAGTTTTAGCTCTGGTCAAAAATAGATTTGCAAATCATTTCGGGAATCTTGAGCCATTCCATTTTGCTATCAACCGCGAGCAGGCGCTGATCGAACTCGATCACTTCATAAGAAATATCCTGCCGCATTTCGGTGATTATCAGGACTGCATGGTTTCTGGAGAGCCTTATCTGTATCATTCCCTCATTTCGTCCTATTTGAATGCAGGATTATTGCTACCGCTAGAGGTTTGCCAGAAAGCAGAAAAAGCTTATCTCAAAAACCAGGCGCCGTTAAACGCCGTCGAAGGCTTCATCCGACAGATTCTCGGCTGGCGCGAATATGTGCGCGGCATCTATTGGCTTCATATGCCGAAATACGGTGCAATGAATTATTTCAATGCCACAAAGCCGTTGCCGGAATTTTATTGGACGGCTGATACGAAAATGGCTTGCGTTGCCGAAGCGGTGCGCCATACCCGCGACCACGCTTATTCCCATCATATCCAACGATTAATGGTAACGGGCAATTTTGCCCTGCTCGCGGGGCTGGACGTCAAGCAGGTTCAAGAATGGTATCTGGCTGTCTACAGCGACGCCTATGAATGGGTGGAAATGCCCAATACGCTCGGCATGGCTTTGTTCGGCGATGGTGGCATCATGGGGAGCAAACCCTATGCCGCCAGCGGCAAATATATCCACAAAATGAGCAATTTCTGCAACCGCTGCGGTTACGATCCGGATCAGACAACCGGCGGGAACGCCTGTCCCTTCAACGCCCTCTACTGGGATTTTATGGCGAGAAACCAGGACAAGCTTAAGAACAATCACAGACTTCCCTATGTCTACGCGACTTGGGATAAATTTGGCACGCAAAAGCAGCAGGCAATAAAAAAACAAGTCGACGAGATTTTCACAAAAATGAAGAATAAAATCTTATGAAAAAGCTTTTGCTTTGCACGGCGGTTTTATTTCTTAGTTTTCACGGAGAGGGTATGGCGGACAATAAATCAAGCCTAAACGCTCAAAATGTTTTGGGGACAGATTTGCAGCCCTATGGTCAAGAGCTGAATACGGGTTTTTACCGTGACGGTTTCTGGCCAGGTGATCGCTGTACAATCCCGCTTGAAACGCTACGCAAGCACGCAAGCGATTGAGCTTTTTGTATGCCCCGCAATGTTAAAAAATGGGATCTGCCGAGAAAAAGCTGCTCATCTTGCGGGCAAAGTTTTACCTGGCGAAAGAAGTGGACCAAGGTTTGGGACGATGTGAAATATTGCTCCGATAAATGCAGAAAAAGAAAAAATGGATAGTTTAAATTTTAATCGACCTTCTATTTTGACATACATGCGGGTACTGCCTTTCTGGATTGGGTTATCCTCAATCCTGTGTGGCTATGAGAAAAGTTTTTCGACTTTTGCCGCGTACAGGTTTAGGCCGCGAAAGCCTATACAAGGTACTTACTGCAGGTTCCCAGCACTCGGATTTATCCTGTGCGGGATGCCTGTCGGATAATCTTCCTGATGCGTTCTCGCAGTTCCCCTCGGCAAGCTGTATACAGCAAGCGGCTAATTCACATTAATGCGCCAACGCTCTGCTAACGGCTTCTGGTTCGTGAGCAATAACAGTCAAAAGAACCCGCGCAGCCCGTTCAGGCTGGCGGCGGTTTTGTTCCCAATCCTGTACGGCGCGGACATCGAAGCCGAAACGCAGCGAGAATTCAGGCTGGGTTAATCCCAAACGCTTGCGAATTGACTTAACGTCAACTTCTTCGGGAACGTGAGCCACAAAGCCGTCACAGGCTTCCCCGCGAGCATAGGCAAGCGCCTGACGCGCAGACTTGATAAGTTTACTTCCTGCTTTGGACATAGCGTTTTACCCCTTTCTTGTAAGCATCTGCCAACAGACCCAAAACTTGTTTCAATTCGTTTCTTTCAGCCTGCGACAAATTGGCTTTCTCGCCTTTTGAAAATATCGACAACAAAAACACGGGAATATCTTTTCCGGCGTAAAAAGTAATGACGCGATACCCGCCGCTTTTTCCTTTACCCCGTCCGGCGAACCGGATTTTACGCGCCCCGCCCGTGCCTTTCATTTCGTCTCCGGCATCGGGATTCTGAGCCATATAATTGACGATAGCCTTGCGTTCATCGGCGGTTAGGCCGAGGGCTTTGGCATTAACCAGATAATCGGGCGTTTCAATAACTACCTGCATGGGGGCAATATACGGCATTGCCGTACTTTTCGCAAGGGGTATTGGGGGGATGTGCCGCCCCTTTGCGGCAGGAGTTCTTTTGAGATCGGCGGAGATTGGGAGACAAAAAGCTCCATCTGCCAGTACTCGGATTTGTCGCGCAGGGGACGCCTGAAGACGAACGCGATTTGAGAGATTATGGGAACCGCGCGCCCTCCGAGGAAACTG
>JAGWIK010000024.1 GCA_028866275.1 Alphaproteobacteria bacterium | reverse complement strand
GCTGTTTTTGCCAATCCATCGCCGTTTCCGGCGGGCAGGCGGGTTTCCAGTGCCGCCAGTTGCCGCGCCACGGTCGCGATAATGTCTGTGCGCGTCGCCTCGATCTGCGCCGTGACCTGATACCATTGGTCGCCCAGCTGTTTTTGTAATTCCGGCGGCAGGGTGAAGACGGGGGCGGGACTATTTTCTGCCGCGTGTTGCGCCGATTCAACAGCAGTCCGCATCGCCACGATGGCCTGTTCGACTGTTTCGAGTCTATTTGTCACGCGTCCGTCAAGCACGGTTTCGATGTTGCCGCGCAGGGATTCGATTTGCGCGGTTACCTGATACCATTGGTCTCTTACCTGTTCCGTCAAACCGCCAGACAGGCTGTGTTCAAGTCTGGACAGACGTTCGGCGATATCGCCGATGCCGTCGCGCGCCGACGATGCCGCGTCCATCGTCTGGACGATGACGGTGCGGGCTTGCCGTTCGGCATGTTGTTCGATTTGGGCGCGGGCGGTGTCGATTTGCGCCGCGACAAGTTCATGCTGGTTTTTCAGATTCTCGGCAATAGCGGCGGATAGGGATGTTTGAATGCCTGCCAGACGTTCGGCGATATCGCCGATGCCGTCCCGCGCCGATGATGCCGCATCCATCGTCTGGACGATGACGGTGCGGGCTTGCCGTTCGGCATGTTGTTCGATTTGAGCGCGGGCGGCGTCGATTTGCGCCATGATTTTCTGCCAATCTTCCTGCAACGCGTGCCGGACATCGGCGGGTAGGTTCTGCTGCAGGCTGTTTTGCAGAACGGCGAATTGCGGTTCGATCTTGTCCGCCAGCAATTGCGCCACGCCGGACAGGATGTGCGGCGTCACGTCATCCGCGGCAGCTTGTGCGGGGGATGATGCCGGCGCTGCGGCCAAAGCCTCGACCTTGGCGTGAATTTGCGCGATTGCTGCCGCCAGTTCGGCCATGTCGTCACGGATATCGTCGGCGGTGCGGGCGCGAATCTCGTCCATCCGTGAGGTCATCTGATCGAGCTTCTCGCCTAACGGCTGCAACAAATCCGCGATGCCGGGCGCGTCGGGATCTTCGCCGCGAGCCAGTTTGCC
This sequence comes from Alphaproteobacteria bacterium, assembly GCA_028866275.1. GTDB lineage: Bacteria > Pseudomonadota > Alphaproteobacteria > UBA9219 > UBA9219 > CAIXLI01. Next base: position 27,577 of record JAGWIK010000024.1, on the reverse strand, counting down.
CTGCATGCGTTCCGTTGTTTCCGACAAGACTTTGCCGCCCGCCTGCAGCAAATTGATGGCGCCGAACATGCGTTCACCCAGATCGTCTGCCGTCGACGACAACCGCGCCAATGTTTCCTTGGTCTGATCGGCATTGGCGCGCAGGCCCATTTCGCTGAGCGTCAGCGATTGCAGCGTTTGCGCCACCTGCTTGCCGGTAATCTGCGCGATTTCGGCCATGCCCTGCACGCGTTCCTGCACATAAGGCAGCATGCGGTTCAGCTGATCTGCGGCGTGCATATGGGCGTTTTTCAGGTTTTCCGCCGACGCGGTCATGTCATGAATGGCTTTTTTGATCTGCACGTCGCCGGTCTGGCCGCGTTCCAGAATATCGCCCAGCACGCTTTCGACTTTTTGCGTGACATCGGTGATGGACGTGCTTTGGCGGTTGACGGCTTCGTCCAGAGTTACCGCCAATTGGCGAATGGATTCTGAATCGCGCGATACCGATTTCATCATCGCCTCGAACAACGACCTTGCGCCGCCTTCGAATTTCATGCGGACGGGGCCTTGTTCGCTCAGCAACGACAAATCGGGCAAATGGCTGAAATGGTAACGCGCGATATCGACCGCCCGCGCCAGCTCGCCGATCATGTCCTGCCGTTCGATGCCCCAAATGGCGGTGCGCATGTCGCCGCGCGCCATATTTTGAATGCTTTGCGCCAGCGCGCGCATCGGTGCGGAATGTTTATCGCGCAGCGCCAGATAAATCCCCGCCGCGCAGGCCGCGGCGATAATCAGGCTGCACCAGCTGACAAGGGTCAGAACCATGCCCCAGAATTGCACCTTGCCTTGCGCGGCCAACCGCGCGGCATCGGTGGCCGATTGCACGCGCGCATCCAGCACGGGCAGGGCGGCATATAGCGGAGCCAGATCCGCGTCTGTAACATCGACGGCCTCGCCCGACGGCGCGTCGAATTTTTGCATCACGGCGTCGAAAGTCGAAACGATATGCGTCAGATCATGGCGGGTTTCTGCCGACGTTTTGTCGGGCAAATGGGTCACGATATCGTCGGCCGATTTGATGTCTTCCTTCATTTCGGCAAAGCCGGACGCATCGTGCGCCAGCACGTAATTTTGCGCCAATCCCAAAAAACCGCCATAGCCCAAATCGCGGCGCAATCTGTCGAGTGCATCGCCCGTGCTGTCCAGCGCGGCGTCCGGGGCCGCTATGATTGTTTGCGCCTGATCGAGCCGGTATTTGACATAGCCCGTGCCGCCGATCATGGCGACGCAAACAAAGACGACAAAGCCCAGAATAACGGCGGTAAAACGGCCAATAGAAGGGGCAGGGGGCGGAAAAGACGCGGTCATGGACTGGCCGTAGCTGTGAGGTGCTGTTAATTATGGTAAATTTTCGGCAAAAAAGCAATCGGTTCAAGAGTCTATCGCTTTATTTCAAAGCAAAAGGTTATTCGCTGGCCCCGGTGCGGGAAATCCGCAAATCCCGATGCAGCGAAATGGACAGTAAAAGCCCGCAACCGATCAGCAAAGTCAGCATCGCAGTCCCGCCATATGACACAAGGGGCAAGGGGATGCCGACGACGGGAATTGTTCCCGTCACCATGGCGACATTGACAAAGACATAAAGGAAAAACGTTACCGTCAGGCCGAACGCCGCCAGACGGCCAAACTGGTTGCGGCAAGTCAACGCGATTATGAAGCCATAGGCGATCAACAGGAAATAGAGGAAAAGCAAAAATAACGCGCCGAACATGCCGAATTCTTCGGCCAGCACGACGAAAATGAAATCGGTGTGTTTTTCGGGCAAAAACTGCAACTGGCTTTGCGTGCCCTGACCGAATCCGCGGCCGAATACCCCGCCCGATCCCAATGCGATTTTCGACTGCAAAATATTATAGCCGCGGCCCAGAGGGTCTGCGCCCGGATTCATGAAGGTCATCAGCCGCGCCTTTTGATAATCATGCAAATGATGCCATCCGATAGGCAGAATCGCGGCGGCAATGGCGATAACGATCACGAATTTCCACCAGCGCACGCCGCCGGTGAAAAAAACCGCGGCCGAGGCCAAAGTCAGCAACGTTGCCGTACCCAGATTGGGTTGCAGCAAAACCAGCCCCACGGGGGCCAGCACCATGGCGACGGGGGGCAATAATTTGAAAGGCTGTCCGATATCTTCCATCGACAGGCTATGGAAATATTTGGCCAGAGCCAGCACCAGCGTGATTTTCATCAATTCAGAGGGCTGGATAACGAAAAAACCCAAATTGATCCATCGTTGCGCCCCCATGCCGATATGGCCCATCACTTCGACCACCACCAACAGAAAAAGCATAATGCCATACATGGGGTAGGCGTAGTGCAACCACCACCGCATGTCGGACAAGGCGATCACCATCATCAGGCAAAGCCCGGCGGCAAAGCGGATCAATTGCGGCTCGGCCCAGGGATGCCAGTTTTTGCCGCCCGCGGAATACAGCAAGGCGATGCCGATCAAGCCGATCGCGACGATCAGGGCGACCATGCCCCAATTCAAATGCCGGATTTTTTCCGGCAGGCTGAGGCGGTCAGATGTTGTAAGGCGCGACATGCTATTTATGCGGAAACAAAGGGCAGTTGAGAGGCAGTTTGAGCTTTTATTGTCTGGCAAAATGCCCTAACTTGCCGGTGATTTCCACTCAATTCAGGAATTTTGCCCTATGCGATCTGCTATCGTCGTTTTTCCAGGGTCGAACCGCGAACGTGACGCCGCGCTGGCTTTGGAGCGCGCCACGGGCCGCAAGCCCCACATTGTCTGGCACGGCGACAGCACTTTGCCGGACGTCGACCTTATTTTGCTGCCGGGCGGGTTTTCCTATGGCGATTATCTGCGTACCGGCGCGATGGCGGCCTATGCGCCCATTATGAACGAAATCAAGGCTCGTGCTGCCAAGGGCGTGCGCGTTTGGGGTATTTGCAACGGCTTTCAGATTCTGTGCGAGTCCGGTTTGCTGCCCGGTATTTTGTTGCGCAACAAGGGATTGAAGTTCATTTGCAAGCCCGTGACTTTGAATGTCGAAAACACCGACAGCGATTTTACCCGTCTGTGCCGCAAGGGGCAGGATCTGCGCGTGGTCGTCGCCCATGGCGACGGTAATTATTTTGCCGAAGCCAATGCTTTGGCGCGGATCGAGGGTGAAGGTCAGGTCGCTTTCCGCTATCGCGAAAATCCCAACGGATCTGTCAACGATATCGCGGGTATTTTCAACAAGGAACGGAATGTGCTGGGCATGATGCCTCACCCCGAAGACGCCGTCGAACCGCTGCACGGCAGCACCGACGGCAAGATTTTGTTCGACAGCATTGTGCAGGCATTGGCCTAAATCATGACGGATTCAGAAGATAAGGATGAAGGCAAAAAAGCCGGAACGAAGGTCCTGACGCAGCAGGAACTCGACGTTATCATCAAAAAACATGAATATTACGCCACAGGCCGCATGGGCGGCATCCGCGCCCATCTGGCGCATTATGATCTGTCGAATCTGACCTTTGCCGGCAAGAATATGTCGGATGCCGATTTCACAGGCGCCTATCTTGTTAAAACCGATTTCAAGGGGGCCAAGCTTGACCGCGCCATTTTCTTTTGCGCCGATCTGCGGTTGGCCAATATGCGCGGCGCGAGCCTTGTGAACGCCGATTTGCGCGGCGCATCGCTGCGCGGCGCGATGCTGGTCGGCGCGAATATGACGGGAACCGATTTGCGCGAAGGATCCCTGTCCAATGCCGACAGCGAAGGCGGGTTGCGGCAGGCGCATGCCAATCTTACCGTCGTCGATAAAGGCGGCGCGAATCTCAGCGGCGCAAACCTCAGTGACGCCAAAATGGCGGGGGCGGTCGCCGCAGGCAGCGTGTTCCAGAACGCGACGATGAAGAGCGTGCGGATTAACAAGGCCGACCTGACGAACGCCGATTTCAGCGGGGCGAACCTGAAGAACGCCAATATAAGCAATTCAGAAATGAGCAATATCAATTTGCGTAACAGCGTCTTGACCGGCGCGCAGATTGATCTCAGCGCCGTGTCGAAAGAAAATCTGGAAGGTTCTTTAACCAATGCGCCGATAGGGCCGTCGCTGCTGGATTTGAAGATTCCCCTGGACCAGCTTCTGCAATTTCACAAGGCATGGATTGAAAGCAGCGGCATGGACGGCCAGCAGCTGATACTGGACGGCTATGACCTGCGCGGCGCGACCGTTTTTGCCAAGGCTATTTTGACGATGATGAAGGCCAAGGGCGCGATTATGCACGAGGTAAGCTTTATGAAGTCGTACCTGCAGGCCGCCGATCTGCGCGATGCCGATCTGCGTCATTGCGATTTCAGGGAAGCCGATATGCGCGGCATTAACTGCGCGGGGGCAAAGTTGATCAACGCGGATCTCAGCAAGGCGCAATTGCAGCCGTTGGGGCTTAGCCAGAACAACAAACTGGTTTCGGACTTTACCGGCGTTTCTTTCCGCCACGCCAGCCTTGCCAATGCCAATTTGTCGTTTGTCAAATTCTGCAATGCCGATTTTGGCGATGCCGATTTGCGTGGCGCAAATCTGGAGAGCGCCGACTTTACCGGGGCTAATTTCGCGAGCGCGCAGATGGATGACGCGCAAAAACAATTGCTGCAAATCCAGTGATGCTGTTTGCCTGATGATTGAAAGCGCGCAGAACGATACCTATAAAAAACTGCTCAGTCTGACGACGGCCAAGGGATTGAAAGCCCACGGCCTGTTTCTGTTGCCGGGGGAAAAGCTGGTGCGCGAATTTTTGCGCGCGCCGTGTCTACCCGTTGTTTATGAGATTATGCCGCCAGGTGGCGCGCCCGTCGCGTCCTCGGCCGCGCCGATATATTTGTCGCGCGCGTTGTTCGACGATATTGATGTTCTGGGTACGCATTTCAATATCCTTGTTCTTGAACAACCGCCGATGCCAATTTTGTCTGACGAGGATATGAAAAACTACGCGCCGGCGGGTATCGAACTGGCCATACCTGTCGGCGATCCTGCCAATCTTGGAGCCTTGATACGCAGTTGCGAGGCTTTTGCCGTTCCGCGCGTGATCCTGACGCGTGAAGCCGCCCACCCGTTCCTGCCCAAATCCGTCAAGGCGTCGGCAGGCAGCGTATTGCGCGTGCCGATGGCGCGCGGGCCTGCCCTGGGCGATTTTCCGGACACCGCCATCGCTCTTGATATTGCCGGCACGCCCATTGACGATTTTGTCTGGCCTGCGAACGGGATGTTGTTGATTGGCGAGGAAGGGCAGGGGTTTGGGTGCAGGCAGTTCGGAAAGCGCGTGACAATTCCGACGAAGGGCGTCGAAAGCCTTAACGTCGTTGTCGCGGCCAGTATCGCGCTTTCCCGCATTCGTTGAAAAGGTATGATTTTCAGGCTTTTTGTCTTATAAAGACGGCATGTCAAATTCGGGCAACAATTCCGGCGGCAAATCCACGCTCGGCACGATCGCATCGCGCCGCCGCAAGGCCGTGCGCGTCAAGGCCAAAAGCCGCCGTAGCGAATCCTCGCGTCAATGGTTGTTGCGCCATTTGAACGATCCTTATGTGGCCGCGGCGCAGGAAGAGGGCTATCGCTCGCGCGCCGCGTATAAACTGTTGCAGCTTGACGAAAAGTGTCAGCTCCTGAAGCCCGGCATGCGGGTTATCGATCTGGGGGCCGCGCCCGGCGGGTGGACTCAGGTTGCGTTTAAAAAGATCGGCAGGAAAAACGCAAAGCTTGTTGCCCTTGACATTCTGCCCATGGAACCGATGGATGGTGTCGATATCCTGTGCATGGATTTCACCGCCGACGATGCGCCGGACAAATTAAGAAAACTTATTGGTGGCAGCGCGGATCTTGTTTTAAGCGATATGGCCCCTAACGCAACGGGACACCCCGGCACAGACCATATCCGCATTATGGCGCTGGCCGAAATGGCGGCCTATTTCGCCGTCGATATCCTTGCCCCGGGCGGTACGTTTGTGTGCAAATTTTTCCAAGGCGGCGCGGAAAAAGAATTGCTGGCGATGCTGAAACAGAATTTCGCCAAAACGAAGCATGTCAAACCGGCCGCCAGCCGCGCCGAATCGTCTGAAACCTATCTGGTGGCGTCGGGGTTCAGGGGAACGGCCTAACCATTGCCGCATCAAACCGGCTTCGTCGATTAAAAAATATTTATCCACGCTTTCTAAGCGTAATTTAATTTTTATCCTGCCTCTTTGGCGTGTAAGTGTTTGTGGTCTTATCGCTTCCACCTGTCTTTGCCCGGACGTTCCAGCCTATGCGCATCCTTCTGATCGAAGACGAAGAAAAACTTGCCAAGACGCTGGCGGATTCGCTCAAAGCCGAAGGGTTTTCGGTCGATATGGCGTTGGACGGCGCGCATGGCGCGCGGCTGGCTGAAACATGCGCCTACGATCTTATTGTTATCGACATCATGTTGCCGGGACTCGATGGGACGGAAGTGTTGCGCGGCATCCGCGCGCGCATGAACGATGTTCCTGTCCTGATGCTGACGGCACGTGATTCAGTGCAGGATAAAGTCACGCATTTCGAAGCCGGCGCCGATGATTATCTGACCAAACCGTTTTCCTTCGCGGAATTTCTGGTGCGTGTGCGGGCCTTGATGCGCCGCCGCCCGGCGCAGCAAACCGACGTTATTCGCATAGGCGATTTCGAACTGGACCGGTTGACGCATAAAATACGGCGTGGTGGGGATCGCATTGAATTGAGCGCCAAGGAATATGCCCTGTTGGAATATCTGGCGATGAATGCGGGGCGCATTCTGTCGCGGACGATGATTATCGAGCATGTCTGGGACCAAAGTTTTGAAAGCCTGACCAATATCGTCGAAGTCTATATCCGCCAGCTTCGCAACAAGATAGACGATGGCCGCGAACCCAAGCTTATCCGTACCGTGCGCGGCGCTGGATATGTTTTCGGCGACGAGGACGCGCCATGATGATGTCGCTGTTCGAGTTGAGGTCTTTTAACGCGCGGTCGATCTATGTGCGGCTTATCACCGGCTACACCATTCTGGCCATCGGCGCGTCTGTGGCCGTCGGTCTTTACACATATGATAGTCTGCGCGGGCATTTGTATGCCGAGACCCGCGCCACGTTGACGCGTCGCGCCGAGCATATCCGCAGCGACATCATGCCGATGATCGTCGCGCAGGGACTGCCGGAAATGACCGCGCAGATCGAACAGATTTATTCGCCGGAAGCCAGCAACGAATTTATCCGTATTGTGAAGAAAGACGGCAATGCCGTTTACGTGTCAGGGCTGCCGCAAGATCGCGGGTTCGATCCGCGCGCCGTTCCGCCGGTGTCCTTTGCCGGCGATATCGAACAACCTGGTAACTGCAGCCGCGAAGTGGTCGTCGCAAGCGACGGTGCGCGCTTGCTGGTTGTCGGTTGCGGCGTTGTCGTTCGCGGCGTTCCCTATATCATAGAAATGGGCGCGCCTATCGCCGGAATCGATCGTGTTTTGCGTAAATTCGTCTTGACACTTTTGATCGAATTTCCTGCCGTCGCCGCTATCGCTGTCATCGGCGGGTTATTTTTAATGCGTCGCGCCTTGCAGCCGGTGGAAGCCATTCGTGCAGGTGCTGAACAGATTACATTCGGTAATTTGCGCACCCGTCTGCCGGTTGCGGCTACGGGTGATGCCATTGAACATTTGTCGCGCACGTTGAACCAGATGCTGGACAGGCTCGATCAGGCCTATCAACAAGCCAGCCGTTTTTCTGCCGACGCATCGCATGAATTGCGCACGCCGCTGGCCGTCATGCGCGGCGAAATTGAAGCCGTGATGCGGAATGGCGGGTTGCCTGCTGCGACAGGCGAAAGGTTGGGCAGCGTTCTGGAAGAAATTGAACGTCTGTCGGGCATCGCGCAAGGATTGTCGGCCATCGCCCGGCTTGACGCTGGCGAAGCGATGACAAGTCTCGATCAGGTTGATCTGGCGGCATTGACGCGGGCGACGCTGGAGCAGATGCAATTGCTGGCAGCCGAAAAAGAACAAACGGTTCACGTCGATGCGCCGCATCCGGTTTTTGTGCGCGGCGATGCCGCGCGTCTGAAACAGGTTGTTGTCAATTTGCTGGACAACGCCATTAAATATACCGGAACGGGTGGGCATATCGGGTTGTCGGTCTTTGCCGACGCATCGAACGCCGTGTTGCGTGTTCGCGACGATGGCGTCGGCATAGCGCCCGAATCCTTGCCGTTTATTTTCGACCGTTTTTACCGCGCCGACAAAACGCGTTCGCGCGCGACCCATGGCGCGGGGTTGGGACTTTCCATCGTGCAGGCCATTTGCATGGCGCATGGCGGTTCTATTCGCGCCGAGAGCGAAGAAGGGGCAGGGAGCGTTCTGACGGTGGAGTTACCGCTTGCCGCCGCAGGCAGCCATAAGGATACAGTATGAAAATTGTCAGTTATGTTCTGAAACGACCTTACACGGTGGTCGCCGTTCTGGCGTTGGTTTGCATTCTGGGCATCGGCGCGGGGCTGCGCATGCCCGTGGATATTTTTCCGGAAATCGACATCCCCGTGGTCAGCGTCGTCTGGACATATAGCGGCATGGATGCCAAGGATATTCGCGACCGCATTTTAACGCTGCATGAACGTGAAATGGCATCTTTGGTCGACGATATTTCGCATATCGAAGCCACGGCCTATGACGGCGTCGGCGTTGAAAAAGTGTTCCTGCATCAAGGCGCCGACGTCACGCGCGCCATTTCCCAGCTTGCCAGCAGCGCGCTGTACGTCCTGAAATCCATGCCGCGCAACATTACGCCGCCGCTCGTCCTGCGTTACGGCGCGACCGATGTGCCGATTATCCAGCTCAGCCTGTCCAGCGATACGCTGCCCGACACCAAGCTAAACGATCTGGGCCAGCATATCCTGCGTCCCGACCTTGCCGTCGTGCACGGTGCAGACGTGCCGTACCCTTATGGCGGCAAGATGCGGGTTATCATGGCCGATCTCGACCCGCAGGCGCTGGCCGCGCGGGGCCTGTCGCCGGCCGATGTCGCCAAGGCGCTTGTGAACCAGAACGTCGTTCTGCCTGCGGGCGACGTTAAAATGGGGCGGCGCGATTATACGCTGACCACGAATAACAGCCCCGACGTCATCGCGCAGCTTAACAACTTTCCCATCAAACAGGACGGCGACAAAACGATCTTTCTCCGCGACGTCGCGCATGTGCATGACGGTTTTCACGAGCAAACAAACGCCGTTTCCGTTAACGGCAAGCCGGGCGCCCTGATGACGGTGCGCAAGACGGGCGGTGTGTCGACATTGGCGGTTATCGACGGTGTGCGTAACGTTCTGCCCGATATCGAGAAATTGTTGCCCAAAGGCGTCAAGGTTACGGCTCTCTTTGACCAGTCGGTCTTCGTCAAGGCGGCGCTGGACAGCGTTGTCATGGGCGGCGCGATGGCGGCGGGACTGACGGCGTTGATGATCTTGCTGTTTCTCGGCAATTGGCGGTTGACGCTTATCATTCTGGCCTCGGTGCCGTTGTCGATTATCACGGCGGTGCTGGTGATGTATGTCGATGGCCAGACCTTGAATACCATGACGTTGGGCGGGTTCGCGCTCGCTGTCGGTATTCTCGTCGACAACGGCACGGTCGTGATCGAAAATATCGAACGCCATCTGCATCTGAACGAACCGCTCGATCAGGCTATCATCAATGGCGCGGGCGAGGTCGGCGTGCCGACTTTTCTTTCAACCTTGTGCATCTGCATTGTGTTTGTGCCGATTTTCCTGATGCAGGGCACGGCCAAATACCTGTTCTCGCCGTTGGCGCTGTCGGTGTGCGTGTCGTTGATCGCCAGCCTCGCTTTGTCTTTTACGCTTGTGCCGGTATTGTTCAAATATCTGATGCGGGGCCATGCCGTGTCGGGCAAGGGAATAGACTGGCTGGGCACGACCCCCGACTCTAAACCGCCGCGCCAGAATATTTTTTCTGCCATTCACCAAGGATTTGAATCCGGTTTTGCGCGTTTCCGCGAAACCCATCGCCACAGCCTGTCCTGGACGACGGCACATTCGGCGGCAACGGTTGGCTTCTTCGTCGTCCTGATGGTGGCGTCCCTGTCATTGTTTCCCGCACTGGGGCGTGACTTCTTCCCGCAGGTCGATGCCGGTGAAATGCGGTTGCATGTTCGCGACCCCGCGGGCACGCGCATAGAACAGACCAAAGCCGATTTTGCGCGAGTGGAAGCGACGATACGAAAAATTGTCGGCAACGGGCAGATCCAAACCATTCTCGACAATATCGGCTTGCCATACAGCGGCATCAACATCGCGCTCAGCGACTCGGCCACCGTTGGCACGATGGACGGAGAAATCCTGGTGTCGTTAACGAAAGAACATACGCCGACCGCCGCGTTGATGGCCGAGCTTCGGCGCAAATTGCCTGTGCTGTTTCCCGGTATGGAATTTTTCTTCCAGCCGGCCGATATCGTCGATCAAGTCCTGAATTTCGGCCAGCCCGCGCCCATCGACATCCGTGTGACAGGGCCGCACAGCGATGCCGCCTATGCTCTGGCGTTGAAATTGACGCGCGATATCAAGACAATTCCCGGCATCGTCGACGCTCATGTCGCGCAGGTTCCCGACGCGCCCGCGGTGAATATCAAGATCAACCGGTCTTTGGCGTCTGAATTCGGGCTTAATCAGGAAGAAACCGCCAGCAACGTTCTGGTCACCACCAATTCCAGCGCGCAGATCGCCCCCAATTTCTGGGTCGATCCCCATAACGGCGTCAGTTACCAATTGGTGGTGCAGGTGCCCGATTATCACGTCAACAGCGAACAGGATCTGTGGACGATGCCGGTGACGGCGGGTGACGGCAAAAATTCCGGCCAGTTGTTGATGAATGTCGCCAGCTTTGGACGCAAGACAGTGCCCATGGTGATGTCGCAATACAATATCCGCCCTGTCTTCGACGTAAATGCCAATGTGCAGGGGCGGGATTTAAATGCCGTGGCGAACGATCTTGATCGGGTTATTAAAGCCGACCGTCCAGATGCCGCCAGCGCTATGAAGGCAACGCTGCACGGACAGGTGGAAACGATGCGCCAAAGCTATGACGGATTGTTTTCGGGCATGGCGCTGGCGGTCGTGCTGGTTTATCTGTTCCTCGTCATGAATTTCCAGAACTGGATCGACCCGTTGATCGTGTTGCTGGCCGTGCCGTTCGCGTTGGGCGGCGTGATGTGGATGCTCTATCTGACACAAACGCATCTGAGCGTGCCTGCCTTGATGGGAACCCTGATGTGTATCGGCCTGACCACGGCCAACAGCATTCTTGTCGTCAGTTTTGCCAATCAGCGCATGGCCGAAGGCGACAGTCCGGGTGTCGCTGCGCAGATTGCCGGTTACACGCGGTTGCGGCCGGTTCTGATGACGGCGGGGGCGATGATCCTGGGCATGATTCCAATGGCGTTGGGCGTCGGCGAAGGTGGAGAACAAAACGCGCCGTTGGCCCGCGCCGTCATCGGCGGATTGATTTTCGCGACTTTCGCCACGCTGGTTTTCGTGCCGACCATGTATCGTTTGTTGCGTCGCGCGCCTGTTGTCGTTCCAAAGGGGGAATCCCATGAGTCCTGAAAACAATCTGAACAATCCTACCACGCAAGGCGAGGCTGACATTGCCGCGACGGGTAAAAAACTGCGCCAATTAGCTGCGGGGTTCGTTATCATTCTGGCGGTCGGGTTCGTTGCCGTGCGTTTGATAAAAACCCATGAGGCATCGATGCTGGATAGGGCGACGGTGCAAAGCGCGTCGACGCCTCCCGCGGTCAATACCGTGGCTGCCCAAAGCGCGCCGTCGACATTGCCGTTGAAATTGCCCGGCCAGACATCGGCTTGGTACGACAGCACGATCTATGCCCGCGTCGACGGTTATGTAGGGCAATGGAGCGCCGATATCGGCGATCACGTGACCAAAGGCCAAGTTCTGGCGACGCTGGAAACGCCGGATCTCGATGCCCAGCTTGCCGCGGCGCAGGCCAAATTGAAGGCATCGCAGGCTCTCGTGGAATTTACGCAATCGACCTATGAACGATGGAAAAATTCGCCCAAGGGGGTTGTGTCCGATCAGGAACGCGCCGCCAAGAAGGCCGATTATGACCGCGCGGTCGCGCAGCAAGGGCTCGATCAGGCCGAACTGGCTCGTTATCAGGCTTTGTCCCAGTTCAAGCAGGTCACGGCGCCGTTTGACGGCATCGTCGCCGAGCGCCACATCGATATCGGCAATCTGGTCACGGCGGGCAGCACGTCGAACATGACGTCGCTTTACCGCATCGTGCAGGACGACCCCATGCGCGTTTTCGTTAACGTGCCGCAAAGCGCGGCGGGCAGCATTACCGATGGCGCGGCGGCGCATGTCACTGTCGATACGCTGCCGGGTCGTGTGTTCGACGGCAAGGTCGCGCGCACCGCCGATGCCATAGACCGTAAAACGCGCACCTTGCGCGTCGAAGTGGATTTGCCCAACGCCGATCATGCGCTGATGCCCGGCCTTTATGTGACTGTTGCGTTCGATGTCGCCACGCCGGGACTGGTTCAGGTTCCAGCCGCCGCACTGATCTTCAAATCGTCGGGGCCTCAGGTCGCCATTATCGGCGCCGACGGCAAGGTGGATTTCCACAATGTGACCATCGCGCGCGATAACGGCAATACGGTCGAATTAAGCGCAGGCGTCGCGGCAGGCGATGATGTCGCGTTGAATATCAGCGACCAAGTGACCCAAGGCGATGTCGTCACGGCGCATTTGTTGAAACCCGCATCACATTCTACCGGCAATGGCGCACATGATCAAAAGACCCCGTAATTTTCTGGCGGCCTGCCTTCTCTGTCTTGCGGGTTGCGCGGTCGGCCCCGATTACCGCACGCCCGACATCCAGATGCCGGATAAATTTGTGGCTGCCGATTTCGCCGCGCCGCAAAAGGCGGCCAAAGATAAACGTCCCGTCATCGACGCCGCTTTGTGGTGGCGCGGGTTGAAAGACCCTGAACTCGACGCGCTGATCGAGCGCGCGGTGCGCGATAACCCCGACATTGCGCAAGCTGTCGACCGTATGCAGGAATCCCGCGCGCAGGAAGAAGTCGTGTTGGGCCACGCGCTGCCGGATGTGAGCGGCAGTGTCGGCGCGGGCGCGGGTACGGGCAGCGATCTGGCGCGGGGCCGCGCGGCGCAATCCCTCGTTTCCGGCGAAGACACCGGCGGGTTGCAGCAGGTCACCCATGTCGAAGGTTTCGACGCCGCGTGGCAGCTTGACCTGTTCGGGCAGTATCGCCGCGAAATGGAACAGGCGTCGGCCGACACGCAGGCCGCCATCGCCGCGCGTAACGGCGTTTTGATATCCGTCATCGCCGATGTCGCGCGCGCCTATATAGATATGCGCGCCGCGCAAATGCAAAGCGGGGTGCTGCAAAAGAATATTGATATCGCGCAGGATTACGTAAAATTGACAAAGGAACGTTTCGCGCGCGGCATCACCAACGAATATGACGTCGCGCTGGCGCAACGGCAGCTGGACTCCCTGCATGCGCAGACCATGCCTCTGGCCGCCAAAATACACGCGGCGCAATATGTCATCGCCACGCTTCTGGGGCAATTTCCGGAAACCATGTCGCACGAACTCGATAAACCGGCGCTTATTCCCGTCGTGCCCGCCGCCATCGACGGCGGCGTGCCGATTGACCTGTTGCGACGCCGTCCCGACATTGTCGAAGCCGACCGCGAAGCCGCCGCGGCATCGGCCGGAATTGGCGTGGCTGAAGCCGATTTATTCCCGCATGTCTCTTTGACCGGCGCGGCGGGATATCAAGGCGGGGTTGGATTGCACAGCGCGACCCCGGGTTTTATCTGGTCGGTCGGGCCTTCGGTTGACTGGGCGTTGCTGGATTTTGGGGCGCTTGATGCCAAGGTTGATATTGCCGATTTTCAAGCCAAGGCAAGCCTTATAAACTATAAAAAGACCGTTCTTAATGCGGTACGTGAAGTCGATACGGCAATGGATGCCTATAAAGCGCGACAGGATCAGTTGAACGATCTGGGCGAAGCGCTGGCGGCCAGCCAGCGTGCCGTTGATCTGGCGACGCAGCGTTATGCGCGAGGTCTGACCGATTCGCTTAATGTCATCGACGCCGAACGACAGGATTACGAGATTGAAAGCGAATATGTCGCGGCGCGCCGCCAGGCTGCCGAGCAATTTGTCGCGCTTTATAAGGCCTTGGGGGGCGGATGGGAAAAGAATCAGTCTTTCCCGGCCTTGCCTCGGCCGCAGCCGGCCGTTGTCGCAGCCCTGAGCCGGCTATTTTAGATTGAAAGGGTTTTTGCTTGGAAAAATCCTGTCTTTTTTTCCCTTTTATCCTTGTCGGGACGGGGGCATAATCCCCCGGTTCAAGAAAGGAATTCCAAAATGATTGACCCCGCTGTTGCCGAACGCATCCGTTCCGAAACCATGTCGAATGACGTTGTCCTTTATATGAAAGGCACGCCTGTTTTTCCGCAATGCGGCTTTTCTGCGCAGGCGGTGCAGATTCTGGCGATGCTTGGCGTCAATTACAAGGGCGTGGATGTTCTGGCGGATCCCAGCGTGCGCCAGGGCATCAAGGATTTCAGCAACTGGCCGACAGTGCCCCAGCTTTACATCAAGGGCGAATTCGTCGGCGGATGCGACATCATGCGCGAAATGCTGCAATCGGGCGAGCTGCAGAAAATGCTGGCCGACAAAGGCGTGCCGTTCGAAAACCGGCAGGTCGGCTAGCCTATCAAACCGCTTTCTTGACTTCGGTTTGCGTGCGAACGAAGCCCATATTGCTGTAACCCTTGACGCGCGACGTGGTCACCACGTTAACGCCGGAAAGGGGTTGTGTCGCCGCATATTCGCCAAGACGCGTTTCGTCTTGCGTTGTCTTTTTAATCGAGGTGGACATGGTGCCCTCCTGGGGTGTGAATGATTGTCCTTATCATTGTGCGATGCAATACAGCGTATCTGACATAAGTCAATCTTTAGTTAAAAACGGCGTTGTTTTTTATCAAAACATCCTAAATATCCATTTGTTAACAATAAGTTGATGTCGGCTGGCGGCAGGGCGGCATTGCGGGTTTGTTTCGGCAACCCATTGTTTTGCAACGCAATAACTTTTATCCGAACAGCCGTGCCAGAAAAAGTGCCGCCGGACTGGACAGTGCCGCATGCTCGATGACGGGGGCGCAAAAATGCCACAGGGCGCAAAAAGCGACGGCACGCGCGATCGTTTCGTCTTCCATTAATTCCAGCAGCAAAAACATGGGCGTCTCCTTGGGGGCTTCGTTCGAACAGGCTATCGCATCAGGCTTAACCGCGTCTTAATTAGTCGTGGCCGGCAATATCCTGCTTTCTTTTTACGGGCCGATGCTTTATTAAATTATTCCAGCCAAAAACTTTTTGTTTGTGACGGGCAGCCCTCGACTAAGGCCGCCGCGTCATTTCTTTTTTTGCCGTTACCGAAGGGTTGCTTCATGCAAAATGTCCTGCTTGTCGTCCAGATTCTCCTCGCTATCGCCCTTGTCGCGGTCATCCTCATCCAGCGCACGGCGCAAGACGGCGGCGGCTTGACCGGTGGGGGCAGTACGATGGGCGGCCTGTTCACAGCCCGCGGCTCGGCGAATTTGTTGACGCGCGCTACGGCTGTTCTGGCAACCTTGTTCATCGTTAACAGCCTTGCTTTGGGAGCTTTGGCCAGCAGCACGCATCAAACCAGCCTGCTGGACAAGATTCCGGCGGCGACGCAGGAACCAAAACCTGCGGCAGCGCCGGTGACGCCTGCCGTTCCCGCCGCGCCGCAAGTGCCTGCGGCGAAGTAAGAAAATTCGATATTGTTCTGGATTGAGAGCTAAAAATGACGCGTTTTATTTTTATCACCGGCGGCGTTGTGTCCTCACTGGGCAAGGGCATCGCGTCTTCGGCACTGGGTGCGTTGTTGCAGGCGCGCGGGTATAAAGTCCGCCTGCGTAAGCTCGACCCCTATTTGAATGTCGATCCGGGCACCATGTCACCGACGCAGCATGGCGAAGTCTATGTCACCGACGACGGGGCGGAAACCGATCTCGATCTCGGTCATTACGAACGTTTCACCGGCGTGGCGTCGCGGCAAAGCGACAGCGTATCTTCGGGCCGCATTTATTCGGATGTCATCGCCAAGGAACGGCGCGGCGATTATCTGGGCGGCACGGTGCAGGTTATTCCTCACGTTACCGACGCCATCAAGGAATTCATCCGCGCCGATTTGCATGACGAGGATTTCTGCCTGTGCGAAATCGGCGGCACGGTGGGCGATATTGAATCCCTGCCGTTTCTGGAAGCTATCCGGCAGTTGCGCAACGAGCAGGGGCATGAAAACTGCCTGTTCATCCATGTCACGCTGTTGCCCTATATCAAATCCGCGGGCGAATTGAAGACCAAGCCCACCCAGCATTCGGTCAAGGAATTGTTGAGCGTCGGCATTCAGCCTGAAATTTTGTTGTGCCGGTCGGAACGGCCCATTCCCGAAGGCGAACGCAAGAAAATCGGGTTGTTCTGCAACATCAAGCCTGAATGCGTGATCGAAGCGCTGGACGTCGATACGATTTATAACGTGCCGGTCAAATATCATGAACAGGGGTTTGACGAACAGGTGTTGCGCTATTTCGGATGTCCCACCGACAAAAAACCGAACCTGACGCCGTGGAAAAACATCGTGCAGCGCATGCGCGAACCCGAAGGCGAAGTGACGATCGCCATTGTCGGCAAATATACATCAATGCTCGACAGCTATAAATCATTGTCCGAAGCGCTGGTTCACGGCGGTATCGCCAATAATGTGCGCGTCAATGTCAACTGGCTGGACAGCCAGGTGTTCGAAGGCGCCGACGCCATGCATCATCTGGAAGGCGTCAATGGCATTCTGGTGCCGGGCGGGTTCGGCGAACGCGGCACGGAAGGCAAGATCCGCGCGGCGCAATTCGCGCGGGAAAAAAACATTCCCTATTTCGGCATCTGTTTCGGCATGCAGATGGCGGTGATCGAGGCGGCGCGTAATCTGGGCGGATTGCCGCGCGCGACGTCCAGCGAATTCGGCGACAGCGATTGCGCCGTGGTCGGCCTGATGACCGAATGGGTCAAAGGCAATCAATTGGAAACGCGCAAATCGGGCGGCGATATGGGCGGCACGATGCGGTTGGGCGCCTATGCCTGCGATCTGGCCAAAGACAGCAAGGTTCATGCGATATACAGCGCCGACCGCATCATGGAACGGCACCGCCACCGCTACGAAGTCAACATCAATTACCGTGCGCAATTGGAAAAAGCGGGCGTTGTTTTCGCCGGCATGTCGCCCGACGGGCAATTGCCGGAAATCATCGAACGCAAAGATCACCCGTGGTTTGTCGGCGTGCAGTTTCACCCGGAATTGAAATCGAAACCGCTTGATCCGCATCCGTTGTTCCGTGGCTTTATCGAAGCGGCTGTTGCGCAGGCACGGCTGGTTTAAACGATCTTTTTATAGGGAGGGTTTGTTGTTTTACGACATCAATAAGCTGCCTGAAGATGGCTACCTTATTCTTCCCATATCGATTTCTCGCATTGAGAAGGGGCAATCACCGGAAGTCTGTTACGAAGTTTTAGAATATTTCGAAGGCAAGCTGTCGCGCTTCGGGCTGGATGTCGTCATTCTTTATACAGACGGGCTTTATTTTAATAACGATCAGTCGGCCATCACGATTAGAAAAAGAACGAATGAAAAAGTCGCGAGCCATAAGAACCGCCTTGAAAGCATGATCATCAAATCGCATCGGTTTATGCCGCAGGCGTTTCACTATCTGCCTTGGGATTATGCATTGCTGAACAGCGATAATTTTCAGGGCAATTTTAATAAATTGATGACGCGATATAAGAAAGACCCTGAGTTAAGGCGCGCCGTTATGTGCGATCTTGGCAATCGTCCTGCGTCTGCCGCCAATATCGGCTTTGTGCTGGAAGAAGTTGTCGTCACGCATTTGATGCGGCAGAAATTGGTTTCCTTGCCGCGAACTTTGGTCAAGGAAGATAATTTCAGAATCATTATTTATCCCGGCGAATATGTGAACAGCGATTTTTATCAATTCAAACACGGCATCCTGCCGATTAATAAAAAACTTGGAAAGCGGGGTTACCCGTACGGGGCCGGGCATTATAATTTTGATCAGAAGATTTTTTATGATTTTCGTAAGCTCGCCGCCGTTTATCGCGATGCCAAGGAACTTCCGCAGGCCGTCAACTCCGCCTGATGGAGGCATGGGGCCCGGTCTGGGCTTCCGCCCCTACACATGCCCCATCTTGTCGCGTTTGGTCGCGACATAGGCGGCGTTATGCGGATTTGTCGCGGCCCATAACGGTACCTGCTGGACTACTTTAATTCCGGCCTGTTCCAGTGCCATTGCCTTGCCGCGGTTGTTCGTGAGCAAGCGGATCTCATTTAGCATGTAATGTTTGATGATGTGGGCGGCCATAGCGTAGTCGCGCGCGTCGGCGGCGAAACCCAGATGGATGTTGGCATCCACCGTATCCATGCCGCCATCCTGCAACGCATAGGCGCGGATTTTGTTGGCAAGGCCGATGCCGCGCCCCTCATGACCGCGCAAATAGACGAACAGACCACTCCCCGCGTCGCGGATCATCGATAAAGACAATTCCAATTGATCGCGGCAGTCGCAGCGCAACGACCCCAGAATGTCGCCTGTCGCGCATTCCGAATGGACGCGCACCAGACACCCGTTTGCGGGCGTGCCGGCGGATAATGCCATATGTTCCGCGCCGTCGGGGCCGGTGAAAACGCGCAGGACGAAATCACCGAACCGTGTCGGCAGATGGGCCGTGGGAATGGTCACTTTATTGCCTTATGCCGCCTTGCTGCCGACGCCTTGTAACTTTTCACAAGCGCGTTTGATGCGCGTGCAGGCTTCGCGCAACGCATCGGTGCTGGTGGCATAGGAAATGCGGAAGGCGGGGCTAAGGCCGAAACCGGAACCCTGCACCACCGCGACGCCTTCGCTTTGCAACAGATAGGTGGCGAAATCTTCGTCGCTGGCGATGGTTTTGCCTTCAGGCGTTTTGCTGCCGATAATCCCGGCGCAGCTGGGATAGACGTAAAACGCGCCTTCGGGCTTGGGGCAGGAAATGCCGGGGATCTGGTTCAGCATTTCGACGACCAGATCGCGCCGCGCCTGAAACGCCTTGACCCATTCTTTCAGGAACGATTGATCGCCATTGAGGGCTGCGACCGCAGCGGCCTGACTGATGGAGCAGGGGTTGCTGGTCGAATGGCCCTGAATTTCGCCCATTTTTTTGATGAGCGTTTCCGGCCCGCCGGCATAACCGATGCGCCAGCCGGTCATGCTGTAGGCTTTGGACACGCCGTTGACGGTCAGGGTGCGGTCGTACAAAGCCGGTTCGATTTGCGCGATGGTGGTGAATTCGAAATCATCATAGACCAGATGTTCGTACATATCGTCGGTCAATATCTGCACATGCGGGTGGCGCAGCAAAACATCCGCCAGCGCGCGCAATTCGGCGCGCGTATAGGCGGCGCCGGACGGGTTGCTGGGCGAATTCAGAATAATCCATTTTGTTTTTGGAGTGATGGCTTTTTCCAGATCGGCGGGGTTGAGCTTGAAGTTATGTGCCGCCGTGGTCGCCACGAATACGGGCGTGCCTTCGGCCAGATTGACCATGTCGGGATAGGAAACCCAGTAAGGCGTGGGGATGATGACTTCGTCGCCGGGGCTGACGCTCGCCATCATCGCATTGAAAATAACCTGCTTGCCGCCGGTGCCGACGGTGATTTGCGACGGTTTATAGGTCAGGCCGTTTTCGCGGGCGAATTTGGCGATGATCGCCTGTTTCAATGCCGGCGTGCCGTCGACGGCGGTGTATTTTGTTTGTCCAGCCTTGATGGCGGCAATGGCGGCGTCCTTGATGAAATCGGGCGTGTCGAAATCCGGTTCGCCAGCGGCAAGGCCGATGACATCCTTGCCCTGCGCCTTGAGTTCGAGCGCGAGCTTGGTGATGCCGAGCGTCGGCGATGCTTTGACCTTGGACAGGCGTTGGGCTAAAACTAAAGACATTGAGACCTCATTTGACGAAAAGAATTTCACGGGCAGAGAATAGGATTGGATTACCATTATGGCAAGAATGCAGGTCAATAAATCCGCCGCGCGAAATTTGCAATATGCGGCGTTATGTTACCGCGTTAACGATGATGGGGAAATCAGGGTTTTGCTTGTAACCTCGCGCGACAGCGGGCAATGGATACTTCCCAAAGGGAATCCGATAAAAGGTTATGCGCCGCACGAAGCAGCCCGCAGGGAATTATGGGAAGAAGCGGGCGTCACGGGCCGTATTCTGGGCAAAAAACCCGTTGGTTCTTTCGAATATGACAAACATACGGGTAAGGAAGTTACCCATATGCATATTACCGTTTATCGGTTTCTGTACGGGGCAACCAGCGAGACATTCAAGGAAAATGGTCAGCGCGCGCAAAAATGGTGCGCCTTGCCGGAAGCCTTGTATTTTTTAAGCCAAAATACGAATATCCCATTGACGGGTTTTTGGAATATCCAGTTGATGTTTTGGGCCGAGGCGCAACGCGCGGAACTTGCCCTTAAAAAGAAGGCGCGGCGTCCGAAGCCACAGAAAAAGGCGCGGCCTCCCGTATTGGCCGGGGGATAGCTATCCCTGCTTCTTTCTTCTCAGCTCCGCCCAGTAATCAAGCCGTTTGCGGACTTCGCGTTCGAATCCGCGTTCGACGGGGCGATAGAATTCCTGCCGTTTCATCTCGTCGGGGAAATAATTCTGGCCTGAAAAGCCTTCGGCCGTGTCGTGGTCATATTCGTAACCGCCGCCATAACCGATTTCCTGCATCAATTTCGTCGGCGCGTTGAGAATATGTTTGGGCGGCATCAGCGACCCATATTGTTTGGCGGCGCGCATGGCGGCGGCGATCGCGGTATAGGCCGCATTCGATTTCGGCGCCGTCGCCAGATAAATTACCAGCTCGGCAAGGCACAATTCGCCTTCGGGACTGCCCATGCGTTCATAGGCTTCCCATGCGGCAAGCGCGATAGGTAGAGCCTGCGGGTCGGCAAGCCCGATATCCTCGCTGGCGAAACGGGTCAGGCGGCGCGCGATATAGCGCGGGTCTTCGCCGCCCGAAATCATGCGCGCGAACCAGTATAAAGCCGCGTCGCAATCGGAACCGCGCAGCGATTTGTGCAACGCGCTGATCAGGTTGTAATGGCTTTCCTGCGCTTTGTCATAAAGCGGGCGGCGTTTCTGCACAAACGCGGCCAGTTGCGCGGCATCCAGCTTTTTGCCGTCTGGCAGCGAGAAAAGTTCCTCGGCCATGACCAGCAAATAACGCCCGTCGCCGTCGGCCATCGCTTTTAACGCCTGCCGCGCTTCGTCGTTCAGGGGCAGGGGGCGTTCGTAAAGCGCCTCGGCTTTTTGCAGCAGCAGGTCAAGCGCAGCGTCGTCAAGCCGGTTCAGAACCAGAACCTGACAGCGCGACAGCAACGCGCCGTTAAGTTCGAACGAGGGATTTTCTGTCGTCGCGCCAACAAGGGTAACGGTGCCGTCTTCGACATAGGGCAGCAAAACGTCTTGCTGGGCGCGGTTAAAACGGTGAATTTCATCGACGAACAACAACGTGCCCTGGCCCGTGGCGCGCCGCGCGGCGGCAGATTCGAATATCTTGCGCAAATCGGCAACGCCCGACGCCACGGCGGACACGGGTTCAAAATATAATCCCGTCGCGTCGGCCAGCAATCGCGCAATCGTTGTTTTGCCGCAGCCGGGCGTTCCCCACAGGATAATCGACGCCAGACGTTTGCCGGCGACCATGCGGCCAATCGGCGCATCGGGAGCCAGAACGTGATCTTGCCCCGCGACATCGGCCAGCACACGCGGCCGCAGCCGGTCAGCCAAAGGCCGTACCGTGCTGTTATCAAAAAGGGAGGCTGTGGCGTTCATAAGGTGAATATAGGCATTTCGGGTGCAAATTACGAGGGGCCAGCTTAAACCCGTACGCCGAACCGGTTACCGGACTCATAATGCCGCAGGCCTCGCCGGAAGATAATCAATGCCAGGGCGGCGATAACAACCGTTCCCGCGCCTTCCTCCAGCGCCAGCCACGGGTCGCGCAGGCGCATGATTTCCACCGGCAGGTATGAAATAAATCCCATCGGCAAGAGCGTGAACATCAACATCTTGATCCAGCCGCCGAAGGCCGAAGCAGGCCGCGTGGCGAAAATGTATAAATTGTATTGCATATCCAAAAGCCAGTCCTGCATGTCATTAACCCAAAACGCCAGGGATCCAATTGCAAGGCTGAAAGCCGTGAATGTCGCGGTGGCGCAAATCAAGGCGAACAGAACCAGATACCACGCGGCGTGAATTTTGACCGCTGCGGTGACGATAACGGGTAGGGCCAGCATCATATCGGGAATGCCTGCGACTTCGCCGCTGGCGGCCGCAATCATCATTAACAACGGACGCGGTTGCAGCAGGAAATGGTCAAGTTCGCCATTTTCGATAATGCGCGGCAGCATTTTGAATCCATAGGCGAAATAGGAAACAAATCCCCACGCAAACCAAGCCAGCCCATAGGTCATCAGCAAATGCCACACTGTCCAGCCGTAAACGACGGGCACGGCGCGGAACAGAAACAGCCAGATCAGAAGAATAAAGCCGTGGTTAAAAACAGTAAAAGCCAGCCGCAGCAAAAACGCCGCGCGCATGGCCAGCGCGGTACGCAGATTGATCGACAGCAGGGCAAGCAGGATATCCATTCACCCTCCGTTCAGGCTGATATATTTGCGCACGCGGCCATACAGCATCAGCATCAACGCGAAAATGACGCCGACCCATCCGAACATCAAAATGGCTTCGCGCGCCTGTTGTCCCGTATCGGGCGTGAATATGGCCGTGCAGGGCAGCATCAAAAGCAGACCCAGCGGCGTGGCCCAGGCAAGATATTGCATGACGGCGGGGTAAACCGACACAGGCACTTCCAGCCCGCCGAGCATCAGCATGAATTTCTGATAAATGCGGTACGGCATCTGGACTTCGTGAATCCATACGCCGGAAAAACCGGCCAATATCTGAAACATCATATGCAGCAGCGATGCGAAGATAATGAATAATGCCGTATAGCCAATCGACCCGCGCGGCATCGCGCCGGTATAAAAATAACAAAGCGCAAAACCCAACGGCATGAACAACAATAAATTGGCCGCCAGCCCGCCGACGCCTTCGGCCAGCCGTAATTCCAGATAATCGACGGGCCGCGTCAGGTGATAGGCGATATTGCCGCTCAACACATCGTCTTCGATACGCATGAAAATGCGCGGCGAGGCAAAAACGATCAACTGACCGACGCCGCAATACCAGATGATATCGTCAATGCCGAAAGGGAAATGGCGCGTGCCCTGCGCGATAATCGCGCGCCAGAATTCGCCGATGATGATCGTAAAGAAAATATAGGCCCCAAGCCGCGACATGATGTAGCGCCAGCTGCCCAAATGATTGCGGAAGGAAAAACCGGCCAGCGCCGCATACAGCCGCAACGTCGCGCCCATCAGGCCCGCCTTTCGGCATAGATGCGCCGCACGATATCGTCCATCGGCGGGTCTTCGACGCTGACATCGGTGCAGGACACGCGTTGCAGCAACGCGGCGACTGCCGTGCCCGCCGGCGTTATCGAAGTGTCGATTTCCGCCACCAGCCGATGCGGCGATTGTTCCAGCCACGCCACGCCGGGCAGGCCGAGTTCGGGCGGGGCATCCGTCGTATGCACGGTCACGCGTTTGGTTTTAATGTAACGCTGGCGTAACCCGCCGATGGATTCGTCCAGAATAATCTGCCCGTTATCGATAACAATCACGCGGTCGCAGACCTGTTCGATGTCGCCCGTGTCGTGGCTGGTCAACAAAACGGTCGTGCCGTCTTCATCCGCCGTGCGGCGGACAAGGTCGCGGATTTTGGCTTTGGCGTCGACATCCAGCCCGATGGTCGGTTCGTCGAGGAACAGCACTTGCGGTTTGTGCAGCAGGCTGGCGACGATCTCGCACCGCATGCGCTGGCCCAACGACAATTGCCGCACGGGGCGCGACAGGATATCGCCCAGTTCAAACGATTGCGCCAGATAATCGCGGCGCGTGCGATAAAGCGCATCGGGCATGTCGTAAATTTTTGCCAACAGATCGAAACTGTCGCCTGCGGGCAGGTGATACCATAATTGCGACCGTTGCCCGAACACCGCGCCCAGCGCGCGGGTGACTTGCCGCCGTTGGGTTTGCGGATCAAGGCCGAGGACGGAAACGCGGCCCGCGCTGGGGTACAGAATACCCGCCGCCATTTTAATAGTGGTCGATTTGCCGGCGCCGTTGGGGCCGATGAAGGCGACGCGTTCGCCGGCGTGCAGGTCGAAGCTGATGTCACGCACGGCGTCGACCGTGCGGTATTCGGGTTTCCACAATCTGTGCCACAAATCGCGCAATCCGGCGGCCGGTTTACGGATTTTGAAGCTTTTTGACAGGTTCTGAACGGATAATGTAGGGGGCATGGAAGGGGAATATAGAAGGCGCGCCGGCAAACACAATCACCATTCCGCCGATATCGCATCCCAAAAGTGGTATTATAATACCATATCAAGAAAATCGCTGTAAATGCGTTATTGTGTTGACTTGTCCCGCGCCAAAAGGATAGAAAGCCCGCCTAACTGTTTATTTTCAGTCCGGCGATTTACGCCGCGGAATGAAAAAAGGTTTTTCATTCCGTCATGATCGCGGACTAAGGGAGGGACATATGTCCGGGAAAATTCGCGTCGCCAAGAGCGTGCAAACCAAGAGCTTCGATCTGAGGCATCAAGACGTCAAGAAACAATGGGTCGTCGTCGACGCCGAAGGCGCCGTGTTGGGCCGTCTGGCCGCCACGATCGCCACCATGTTGCGCGGCAAACACCGCCCGACCTTTACCCCGTCAGTCGATTGCGGTGACAATGTCATCGTCATCAATGCCGAAAAAGTCAAAATGACGGGCCGCAAGGCGGAAGAAAAGAAATTTTTCTATCACACCGGTCATCCCGGCGGCATCAAGGAACGCACCCGTGCGCAAATCCTTGCCGGCGCGCATCCCGAACGCGTGATCGAAAAGGCCGTCGAACGCATGTTGCCGCGCGGGCCGTTGGGTCGCCGCCAGCTTGGCAATCTGAAAGTCTATAAAGGCACGGAACATCCCCACGCCGCCCAGAACCCGTCGACGCTGGATTTCGTCGCCCGTAACCGCAAGAACAAGAGGGGCTAATTATCATGGCTACTCCACGCAAAACATCGAACCTGTCGGGCATCAAAGCCGCCGTGAAAGAACAGGCTTCGGCGCAAGCCGCAACGCCGGTTGCCGCCGACAATGCCGCGCCCGAACATAAGCAGAAGCTCGACAAACACGGCCGCGCCTATGCGACCGGCAAGCGTAAAAACGCCATCGCGCGCGTCTGGATCAAACCCGGCAAGGGCAAGATCACCGTCAATGGCCGCGCGGTCGAAGTTTATTTCGCGCGCCCCGTTCTGCAAATGATCGTCAACCAGCCTTTCGCCGTCGCCGATCGCAACAACCAGTTCGACGTCGAAATTCTGGTCAATGGCGGCGGCCTGTCGGGTCAGGCGGGCGCCGTCAAGCACGGCATTTCCAAGGCTTTGACCTATTTCGAACCGGAACTGCGCAAACCGTTGAAGGTTGCCAAATTCCTGCGCCGCGACGCCCGCGTCGTCGAACGCAAGAAGTATGGCCGCGTCAAGGCGCGTCGCCGCTTCCAGTTCAGCAAGCGTTAATTGCAATTTTTCGGCTTGTCCGGAAAATTGGTATCCCGGCGAAAGCCGGGAATCAAGCAAGTGGCAAACGGGGGAAACGGAAGTTTCCCCCGTTTTGTTTTGCGGCGATGCTGCGGCTTGTCGCGTTTTTACTTCAAATCAACCCGCGGCAAGGATAATCTGTGGCCCAATGTCCCCGTAGCTCAGCTGGATAGA
The DNA here is from genome assembly GCA_028866275.1 of Alphaproteobacteria bacterium. Lineage (GTDB taxonomy): Bacteria > Pseudomonadota > Alphaproteobacteria > UBA9219 > UBA9219 > CAIXLI01. Next base: position 1,454 of record JAGWIK010000024.1, on the reverse strand, counting down.
GCAGCGGTTTCCTAAACCGGAGGTCGGAGGTTCAAATCCTCTCGGGGACGCCAAATTTATTTCATAAAAATCAAATAGATAGAACATCGCCCATGCAGGATATGCGAACTATTTTCTGAAACGCCCTACTATTGGTAATCCGACATTGATTACGGAGATAACGGCGTTCCTCCTCTAAAAAATATGAATGCGTAAGTTCATCGCTTCATTCAAAACAACTACTGGATAGCCTTGTCGCCTTTTTATATAATCCAGGGTTGCAACGCCTCGTAACAATCTTCTCAAAACTCAAAGAAAAGTGATTGGCATGAGTATTGGTTTTGTCGAGTTTACCCTAAGTTTTAAAGGCAACGATTCTGATAACAGTCAGATTGATTTCTATGACGTTTCGCAAGCGTTAGTAGGATTCCAGCGGTCCCTTGCTCTGACAACACACTTAGTTCTGAATGATAAAGTAATAACGCAGTCTCCATCTCTTAAGGGGGCCCGTATAATCGCACTACCTCCGGAAGAAGGTAGCTGGAAAATCACGGCAGCTATAGGACTTATATTAACCGGGGCATATCATATTTCTACGGCCCCTAAAGACACTCCGTTGGGCAATCTTATTTCTTCTGCCTATGACTATGTCATTTCAGAAACGATGGGATTTCATGTGGATTACAGTAAGACACTCGGGCAGCAATATGAGGAGCTAAAGAAAAAAGACGGCAATCAAATCCCTATACTTGAGCAGCACAGATTCGATTCAGTAATCGAGAAATGCGAATTTGCTATCAAGGAAATGCACCGGCCAATTGTTCAATCAGAAACTGCTACAAGAGCGCAGATTTCGTCTTCTTTCAGCGACAAAAACCATCCTTTTAAAAATGGCCTCAACCGAGAAACATACGATTTTATAAATTACACAAACGAAGGCGTCGTGGCGGAAGAAGTTGAAGGTGTCGTTTCTAGCTTTAATCTCAACACATATAAGGGACGAATCTTTGTACCTGAAGAAGGACGCCCCATTCCATTCTTATTAGCCGAACAAGTAAAAAACGCCATTGACGTTGGAAAGACGATTCAAAGCCTCACAATGAATGCAAAAGATCGGTTTAACAAAGGAAGCAATAGCGGAACAATTCGCCTAAAAGTTATTAAGTACACTAGCCGCTCCGGCCGATTAAAATCATACCTCGTGTTAGAAGTTCTGAAATGAAAGCGGATGCAACCCGTTATAATTTTAGTTTTTTTGACTTAATCTGTAGAGACGCCTTCCATTTCGCAGATTGATCCTGTCTGGCACGCCAACGAGATACTTCTCTAAGCCGCATCTCGAAAAATAAAGAACGCTGCGCCGCAGAGGCACAAGGCGGCGTATAGGTAATTGAGCGTGATCGGTTTATCCATGTACCAGTATGCAAAGCCTGCGAAAACAATCATGGTAATAATTTCCTGAATGATTTTCAGCT
>JAGWIK010000045.1 GCA_028866275.1 Alphaproteobacteria bacterium | reverse complement strand
CTGAACGTGAATCGGCTTATAGCAAGCAATTTCAGCCAGATAGGCATGTTGGGGCGTAGCCAAGCGGTAAGGCAACGGATTTTGATTCCGTCATTCGGAGGTTCGATCCCTCCCGCCCCAACCAGCCTTTTTCACGAACCTCCGAATTAGATTTTGTCGACCTTTGGTCGACGGCGGTTCGATCCCTCCCGCCCACCAGCCTTTTTCACGAACCTCCGAATTAAGTTTTGTCGACCCTTGGTCGACGGCGGTTCGATCCCTCCCGCCCCAACCATTATCAAGTCTAAAAATTTCTAAGAACCTCTAAAATATACCGCATTTTATTGGGTTTTTTGACATTTAGCATCTATTGGCCGCTATCAAAATTTGTTGAAATCCACGACCAAAAGCGGGTAACTTAGGGATAACCCAAGGGAACGTTTTTGGAGTTACCCTCATGCCCCTCACAGACACCGCCATTCGCAAAGCCAAGCCAAAAAGCAAACCCTATAAACTGTCTGATTCTAAAGGGTTATATTTGCTCGTTACACCCAATGGCGGCAAATGGTGGCGTTTCAGATACCGCTATGCTGGAAAAGAAAAACTTCTATCCCTCGGTACCTACCCTGATGTTGCCTTAAAGGTCGCACGTGACCGCCGCGATCAGGAACGCAGGAAGCTGGCAGATCGCATTGACCCGGCCATCAATCGAAAGGCAGTTAAAGACGCTTGGCTGGGCAACCAAGCCAATACCTTTGAAATCGTGGCGCGTGAATGGCTCGCCCAAAAAGCAAAGATTTGGGCCCCCTCCAATACGATCAAAACCACAAGACGGCTTGAAATCGACGCTTTCCCTTGGCTTGGATCGCGGCCAATTGCGGACATAACCGCGCCGGAATTGTTGGCAGCCCTACGCAAGACAGAGGCGCGAGGCGCTCTCGGTACAGCGCATAGGGTTTTGCAAACCGCCGGTCAGATATTCCGATATGCCATTGCGACAGGCCGCGCCACACGCGACCCCGCCGCCGATTTGCGCGGCGCATTGCAACCCGTCAAGGGCGGACATTTTGCCGCCGTTACCGAGCCAAAGGCAATCGGCGCATTGCTTAGCGCCTTGTACGACTATCAAGGTAGTCATGTGACCCGCAGCGCATTGCGTCTTGCCCCGCTGGTTTTCGTTCGCCCCGGCGAACTTCGGCAAGCCGAATGGAAAGAAATTAATTTTGAAACCGCCGAATGGAACATCCCTGCCGCGCGTATGAAAATGCGCGAACCCCATCTTGTTCCCCTGTCACGTCAGGCAATAGAAATTCTGAAAGAACTGCATCTGTCCACGGGGCGCGGACGCTTTCTGTTCCCAAGCCCCATCTCTAACCTCCGAGCGATGAGCGACAATGCCATCCTCACGGCCATGCGGCGCAGCGGTATTAGCAAAAACGAAATGACGGGCCACGGCTTCCGCGCTATGGCGCGGACGGTATTGGATGAAGTCCTGCACGTCCGCCCCGATTATATCGAACATCAGCTTGCCCATGCCGTGCGCGATCCTAATGGCCGCGCTTATAACCGCACCGCCCATTTGCCCGAACGCCGCAAGATGATGCAGCAATGGGCCGATTATCTGGATGAATTACGCGAAGCCAAATGAATCTGTTCAAAATAGCGCCGCCTTTCTTCGGCATATCGGCGCTGTTTTTGCGGGCCACCAAGTAATTTCCAAAGGCGTTTAGCAATCCACCTGTCCAGTTTCCGCTGATAAGGCAGAACGAAAGGTAGTAAAGCCAAGTCAATGGCAGCCCCGATAAGGAAACCCGTCAACCATGCCCCCTTATAACGGTGAGTAAGCGCCGGATCATGCGCGGCATCCACGCTCGTTCCCAACATCGAGAACAAGGCCAGACTTGAAATCGCCACTGGCATCAAGGCTGCTATACCGATCATCAGCCTTCGCAGAATGCTAGCGATCTTGAAACTCACGGATGCCATTCTGGTTGCTGAATGAGCATCCCCTTTTGCGGTGAACTCATCCTGCATTTCCTCGGCATCCATTTTCAGTTCGCGCAGCATGGTCGCGGCATCGAAGACAACCTTGAATCTCTCGCCCTCGCTGAAGGTCGCCGCGAGATAAGCAGCGCGCAATAAATCGGCAGGTTTAATGCCATGCTGTTTGCAATAGGCTCGGCGCAGCGCCTTTTCTTCCTTGGTCAGGCGACAGCTTTCTTTTTCGGTGCGCGTCTCGGCTCTCTTTTTGGGGCCAGGTTTGCGGCGCTTATGAACACCAGAAGATAAATCCGATGAATTACCCTTAGCCTCTATGCCCTGAATATCTTCCATCAAAAATTCCAAAAATGATTTTTGAGTAGCATAACAAAACGTGGTTTCTGCCTTGTTAATTCTGGGTGCCAAAATTACAGGAATAGACCAGCATATCATCGTAACCGACCGCCCCGCCTAATCATGGGGGCCAAAGTTGGCAGTCGCTCAAGCAGCCCTTCTTAGAATGAAAAAATCATTCTAACGGAGGGTTTTTCATGAACGACATTACTAACAACCAACGTGGCGTTCCGCCGCAGCAAGAAGCGGGCTATGCCAGACTCGCGGCGGTCGCTTCGCCCGCTTCTTGCGAGGCATTACCAGCATTACGGATTTTACGCCTGCCGGAAGTCATCACCCGCGTCGGGCTGAAACGTGCCTCGATCTACCTTCACGTCAACAAGGGAACATTCCCCAAACCAATCCCCCTCGGCCCCCGCGCCGTGGGATGGCTGGAGCATGAGATCGACGCATGGCTGATAATACGGATGCAAATCCGGCGCGGCCACAGGTCAGGCAGCGTTTAAACGCTCTCTGCCCGCGCGTGTACACGCAGTCATTTTGAGAACGAATTTTTTGATCGAGGCATCCTTGATCGGCAGCATATCTATAGCCAGTCATAGTTCTATCAAAGCGCAATTCCGCGTCGCCCGTGGCTTGACCGGCCAAACCACCATTGCACTGGTGACACCGTCGTCAGTTACCGATGAACCGTATTTCGCCAAAAGCTACGCGCAAGTTGCGACTTCGGTCAGACCACAAGTGGTCAGACCGAAATCTGGCGAGCTAAAGCTCGGACGGCATCGGCCTCATCGGCTCATGGGACGGTTCTCGGATGATGAAAAAGAAACCGTCGAAGCTAAGGCCAAAGCCGCCAACCTGTCACTCAACGAATATATCCGGGCCGTGTCATTGGGCGGCGACTACAAGGCTCCTCACGATCCCGAATGGACGAAAGCCCTTCTTGCTGCAAACCGGGAACTGACCCGCCAAGGCACCAATCTCAATCAGATCGCGCATAAGCGGAACAGCAACCTGATCGACGAGGCCCAGACCGACTCTCTGATCGGCATTTTGACCCGTTCCCTTCTGCAAGCGCACAGAGCCGTTCGCGCCGCCTTGACCTACGGACGGAGGCCGGAGCCATGATTATCAAGAGCCATATCCGGGGCGGCTATAGGGCGGCAGCCGACTACCTGAAAGAGGTCGGCAAGAACGAACAGATACGGCTTGTCCAGATCAGCGATCCCGATGCCAGGAATCTGGACGAGGCTTTCCATAATATGTGGACGGTGGCCTGCAACAGCAAAGTCAAAAAGCCCCTTCACCATATCAGCATCAACCCATTCAAGGACGAGAGGCTAACGGATGAACAAGTCCTTAAAATCATCGAACGGGCCGAGCAGAAATACGGCTATAAGCCCAATGAGCATCAGCGCGTTATCGTTGAACATATTCTGAACGGGCGGCAGCACTTCCATGTGATGTGGAACAGGGTCAGTCTAAAGACGGGCAAAGCTGTCTGGCCCGGTGAGCATTGGAAGAAGTCCAAACAAGTCTGCCGCGAGATGGAAAAGGAACTTGGCCTGAAAAGCCCGACGCCAAGGCATGTCCGAAGAATGTTGCCCGTCAAGGTACGGTCGCTCGGCTTCAAAGCCAGACGCCTTGTGCTTTTTGCCATGCCAAACCCGGCTCCGCCTTATTGGATATTGCCGCCTCGGCCATCTATTCCCAGATACGAGGTCCCGGAACGCCCAATGCAGACAGTCTTTCCATCAAGCAGCGGCAGCGGCTTGGCTGGTATGAGTGAGGCCCAGCGCATAGATTTCATCGCCGCCTGCGATGGCAAGATCACTTGGCGACAGTATTTTGAGAAGTGGGGGGATGGAAACAGCATAGGGCCAAGTTCGTGATTAGATAGAAGAGATTGACAATGTTCATGTTTTGTACCAATTATGGCGATTAGGTATTGAAGATTTATTGATACACGGGAGGGAGCAATCATGGCATCGATAAACCAATCCCGAGAAGAGACAAAATCCGCAGAAGCGCAAGACAGCATTTGCTGGTTTCTTGCAACTTCCAGTCTGTGGAAATACATACCGCCGGTCGAAATGGTAATGTTTGCTATTTTGGTTGGCCTTGGCATTTTATTTATCCGGCATCCCTTCATCGACGACAAAGGAGCGGCGGCAACGCTTGTAGGGGCACTTTGGGGTGCCGCTGCGATACTTTTGGGAAATGGCCTAAACCGCCATTACGAGCAGGCAGAAGAAAAAGAAGAACTTCAAGAAAAACAAAACAATCTTCGCGCGCTCTTAATGACAGAAATTGTGCGGATCATGATAAACCACATGGAAAGCACTCGCCTGTTCGTGACAGCTCATCAAATTTCGACAGGAATAAGCCCTCAAATAGAGTGCCTCTCTCATGTGCCAGCTGATGCTGTAATTTTCGATAGCTTAGTCAGAGAAATAATTTGTCTGCCAAAAAGAGAAATTGATGCGCTGGCTACCTTTTACGGCAACTTGGAGATGACAAGAAAGCTATTACGTGAAACCGCCGCCAATGGGGGAGCAGAAGTATTAGCTGCCTCAAGAATAGCCGGGGCGATGCAGCATGATTGTGCAGTTGCAGCCGAAGTTGTCACATTCCTTGCTCCTCAGCGTAAAATCCAAACGACAAATGGGACGCCAGAGCTTTTGATTGATCTCCTGCGTAAGGCAGCGACTTAGAAACACAGATCATGCGTTGGAACAATAAAGAGAGTAAGACAATATGCAGCCAATAAGACCAAGAACAATGTAAGGTAAGTTTATGCCTATCTCATGGAATGAAATCAAAGACCGCGCTCTTAAATTCTCACAAGAATGGGCGCAGGAATCATCCGAAGATGCTGAAGCTAAGTCATTCTGGGACGCGTTCTTTAATGTCTTTGGCGTTCCGCGCCGCCGTGTTGCCACTTTTGAACAGAATGTAAAAAAGATCGACGGCAAAGACGGCTATATTGACCTTTTGTGGAAAGGTATTTTGCTGGTTGAGCATAAATCGCGCGGCAAAGATTTAGACCGCGCCTACCAACAAGCTAAAGATTATTTCCCCGGCCTGAAAGACATCGATCTGCCGCGCTATATTCTTGTCTCTGATTTCGCGCGTTTTCGTCTGTATGATTTAGAAGAATCCACCCAGCATGATTTTGCCCTGAAAGACCTGCACAAGAATGTGCGCCTGTTCGGGTTCATCGCGGGCTATCAAACCACGTCTTTCAAAGAACAAGACCCCGTCAATATCAACGCTGCCGAGCGCATGGGGAAACTCCATGACCGACTAAAGGCGGTCGGATATGAAGGCCACAATCTCGAAGTTTATCTTGTCCGTCTTCTCTTCTGCCTATTTGCCGAAGATACCAGCATTTTTGAACGTCGGCAGTTTCAGGACTTAATAGAACAGCGCACCGCCGAAGACGGGCAAGATTTAGCCGAACGGCTTGATACCTTGTTTCAAATTCTAAATACGTCCGAAGACAAGCGCCTCAAAACACTTGATGAACAACTGGCGGCCTTCCCCTACGTTAACGGCAACCTTTTCGCAGAAAGGTTGCCAACGGCAGCATTCAACCGTGATATGCGGGATATTTTAATCGAATGCTGCGCCCTAGACTGGAGCCGTATATCGCCCGCTATTTTCGGCGCGTTGTTCCAGTCTGTCATGGATCAAAAGCTGCGCCGCAATCTTGGGGCACACTACACATCAGAAAAAAATATCCTAAAGCTTATTAAGCCACTTTTTCTTGATGAATTG
>JAGWIK010000044.1 GCA_028866275.1 Alphaproteobacteria bacterium | reverse complement strand
AACGGCGAGGAAGGCGGGTTGTGTATGACAAATTCCCGGCGTGGTCAAGCCGTTATGCCGTATCAGGCGGCCAAAACCCGTTTCCATATCTTGCGCGCGTGGCGGATATAGAATTTTTCGTCAAAACAGGCCGATAATTGCCGCGATGTCAGATGTTCGGCGACATCGGCATTGGCGGCCAGTTTATCCTTAAAAGCCACCTTTTTGCCTTTTTGCAGATCGAGCCAGACATCCATCGCATTGCTTTGGACAAGGCGATAGGCGTCCTCGCGGCTCATCCCCGCCTGCGTCAGGGCCAACAGCACGCGTTGCGAGAAATGCAGCCCGCCCAGCGAATTCAGATTTTCGGCAATGCGTTCGCGATAGACCACCATACCGTCGATCAACCCCGTCAACCGCGCCAGCGCAAAGTCCAGCGCAACGGTCGCGTCCGGCCCGAACACGCGTTCGACCGCCGAATGCGAAATGTCGCGTTCATGCCACAGCGCGACATTTTCCAGCGCGGGCGTGACGGCCGCGCGGACGATGCGCGCCAAGCCGGTCAGATTTTCCGCCAGCACGGGGTTGCGCTTGTGCGGCATCGCGCTCGACCCCTTTTGCCCCTGGGCGAAAGGTTCTTCGGCTTCGCGCACCTCGCTGCGTTGCAGATGGCGCATTTCAATGGCGAAATTTTCAATCGACGACGCGACGATGCCCAGCGCGGCGAAAAACGCGGCATGGCGGTCGCGCGGGATGATCTGCGTCGAAATCGGCTCGACCGTCAGGCCCAGTTTTTTCGCGACATGCGCTTCGACGCGCGGGTCCACGGTGGCGAACGTCCCCACCGGCCCCGAAATGGCGCAGGTCGCCACATCCTTGATCGCCGCCTCCAGCCGTTTGCGCCCACGAGCAAAGGCCGCATAGTGCGTCGCGAGTTTAAGGCCAAAACTGGTCGGTTCGGCGTGAATGCCGTGGCTGCGGCCGATGGTGACGATATCCAGCGTTTCCTCGACGCGCCTGGCCAGCGCGGCCAGAACGCCATCCATGCCTTTCAGCAGCAATTCGCCCGCCTGCTTCAACTGCACGGCAAAGGCGGTGTCCAGAACGTCGCTGGACGTCATGCCCTGATGGACAAAGCGCGCATCCGGCCCGACATGCTCGGCCAGATTGGTCAGAAACGCCAGCACGTCATGGCGCGTGGTTTTTTCAATCTCGTCGATGCGCGCAATGTCCCATTTGCCCTTTTTCCACAGATTTTTGGCGGCAGATGCCGGAATAACGCCGAGCTTGGCCAGCGCGTCGCAGGCATGGGCTTCGATTTCAAACCAGATGCGGAAACGGTTTTCCGCCGTCCAGATCGACGACATTTCAGGGCGGGAATAGCGCGGGATCATGTTATAAAACCTTGTTTTTGCCTCAATTACATTCAGAAACCATCTAGCATCTTCGGCCTGACGCGCCTAGATTATATTTATCCCCTTTACCAAAAACAGGAGGAAATCATGCGTAAATCCACAACTCTTTTCGCGACCGGTTTCTTGCTGGCCTCGGTTGCGCCCGCGCTGGCCGGAACGTTAAGCTTCGACAATGGCCGCACGGTCTGGCATTCGACACAGTGCACGGAACCATCCGCGCCGGAATCCGTCCTGAACGCCAATCCGGAAACGTCGGGCGACGATATGAACGCGCTGATCGGCAAACACAATGCCTATGTCGCGGCGATGCAATCCTATATGAATTGCCTTAGCGACGAAGCGGCGCACGACCAGAGCGCCATGAGTCAGGCCATCGTCACCGGCGCCAAGCAAATGATCGCCGACGCGCAAAGCAAAGTCGACGCCGATGCGCAGGCCCTGAAAAACAGACAGAAACAATAAAGGACAAAAATGGCGGGTCAGATCTCCATCGCCCTGGCGCAGTTAAACCCTACCGTGGGCGATGTCGCGGGTAACTTCGCCAAGCTGCGCGACGTCCGCACGCGCGCCGCCGCGATGGGGGCCGACCTGCTGGTGACGCCGGAACTGTTCGCCTGCGGTTATCCGCCCGAAGATCTGGTCGTCAAGCGCAGCTTTCAGGACAGCGTGCGCGCGGCGGCGCAAAAACTGGCGGCCGAAACGGCGGATGGCGGCTGCGCGATTTTGCTGGGCGCGCCATGGCACGAAGACGGCAAATTATACAATGCCGCCTTGCTGCTGGACGGCGGGCGCATCGCCGCCAAGGTTTTTAAAAACGACCTGCCCAATTACGGCCCGTTCGACGAAAAACGCGTTTTTGCCCCAGCACCCCTGCCCGAACCCGTGACCTTTCGCGGCGTGTCTTTGGGCATTTTGATCTGCGAAGACATGTGGTCGACCGACGTGGCGTTTTACCTGAAACAACGCGGCGCGGAAATTCTGATCGTGCCCAACGGCAGCCCCTATGAAGCGCGCAAACACGAAACGCGGCGGCGGCTGGCGGCGGCGCGCGGCGCGGAAACCGGCCTGCCGCTGCTTTACGTCAACCAGCTGGGCGGACAGGACGATCTGGTCTTCGACGGCGCGTCTTTCGCCTGCGACGGCGCGGGGCGCGAAGTTCTGGCGATGCCCGCGTGGCAGGAAGAAATCGCGCTGGTGCGTTTTGAAAACGGCGCGTTGTCGGGCGTGGCCGGCGCGGCCACCGCCCCCGAACTCGACCCCGGCGCCAGCATCTATAACGCGCTGACATTCGGGTTGCGCGACTACGTCAACAAAAACAATTTTCCCGGCGTCGTGCTGGGGCTGTCGGGCGGCGTCGACAGCGCGCTGGCCGCCGCCATTGCCGTCGACGCGCTCGGCCCCGACCGCGTCTGGGGCGTCATGCTGCCGTCGCCCTATACATCGGCCGACAGCACCGAAGACGCCGCCGAAACCGCGCGGCTGCTGGGCTGCAAACTCGACACCATTCCCATCACCGGCGCGATGGAAACATTCGATGCCGCGCTGTCCCCGATTTTGGGCGGCAAAGGCGGCGGCATCGTCGCCGAAAATATTCAGTCGCGCAGCCGTGGTTTAATTTTGATGGCCTTGTCCAACGCGACCGGATACATGGTTTTGTCGACCGGCAATAAATCGGAAATGTCGGTCGGTTATGCGACGTTATACGGCGACATGTGCGGCGGCTTCGCCGTATTGAAGGATGTCTATAAAACCATGGTCTATGCGCTGTGCCGCTGGCGCAACGCGCACAAACCGGCCACGGGGCTGGGCCCTGACGGTCAGGTCATCCCTGCCCGCGTTCTGACCAAAGCGCCGACGGCAGAATTGCGCCCCGGCCAGACCGATCAGGACAGCCTGCCGCCCTATGACGTGCTGGACGGCATTCTGGAATGCCTGATCGAACGCGATCTGGGCGTGCGCGCCACGGTCGATCAGGGTTTTGCCGCGCCGATGGTCGCCAAAGTGTGGGGCATGCTGGACCGCGCGGAATATAAACGGCGTCAGGCCCCGCCGGGGGTTAAAATCACCAAACGCAATCTGGGCCGCGACCGGCGTTACCCCATTACCAATAAATATCGCGAATCCGGCGCATAATTCGGGAACCCGCCCCGCAAAAGGCTGGCCTTTGGCGGCAAATTATGGCAAATGCCTACGGTGCGCGGCACGGACCCGTAGTTCAACTGGATAGAGCGTCGCCCTCCGAAGGCGAAGGTTGGTGGTTCGAATCCACTCGGGTCCGCCAATGTAAAAGCCGCGCTGCGGCCTGTTTAGGATTTTAATTATGGACAATGCCAAGACGCGCTCGAACAAGGCCCGCAAAAGCTTTTCACGCAACAAGGCCGCACGGGCCGAAGCGCGCGCCGCCGGGAGCTCCAGTGGCAAACCTGCGACAAAGTCCGCCGGAAAATTCGTGCCGCGCCATAATGCAGGCGGCGACAAACGGGGCAACGGACAGGACAACGGGCATGGCTTTGGGAAAACGCGCCCTTCATGGGGCGGGACTAAAAAACCGACACGCCTGAAAGACCACCCGAGACAAACCAATCGTCCGGCACACAATAATAGACAGCCCGATATAAGTCATGTCGCCCCCCAAACACCGCAGGCTCGCGACGGCGTTTTGATCTGGGGCCTGCATGCCGCGCGCGCGGCGTGGATGAACCCCAAGCGCAAGGTCAACCGCGCGTGGCTGACCGACGCGGGCCAGAAACTGTTCGAAGCGACGCAGGCCGAAGCGCGCGACGATTTATTGAAACGCCCAGACGCCAAACGTCAGGAACGCGCCGATCTCGACCGGCTGACGCCGCCGGGCAGCGTCCATCAGGGCATCCTGATCGAAGTCGCGCCTTTGCCCGAACCGTCCCTTAACGACATTATCGACGCCGACCCGCCGCCGGATTTAATTCTGGTGCTCGATCAGGTCACCGACCCCCACAATGTCGGGGCTATTTTACGTTCGGCCGCCGCGTTCGGCGCGGGCGCGGTTATCATGACCGAACGCAACGCCCCCGCCACCACCGGCGTTCTGGCCAAAACCGCGTCGGGCGCATTGGAACATGTGCCCATGCTCCATGTCGTCAATCTGGCCCGCGCTTTGGAAGATCTGCGCAAGGCCGGCTATTGGTGCGTCGGGCTGGCCGAGGAAGGCGCAAAAGATCTGGGCGAACTGGATTTGTCGGGCCGCACGGCGTTGGTTCTGGGTGCGGAAGGCGAAGGATTGCGCCATTTAACCCGCCAGAAATGCGACGAGCTGGCGCGCCTGCCGACGGGTTTGCAGGCCGGCGGCGGGGCCATCGGCAGCCTGAATGTGTCGAACGCCGCGGCGGTAGCGCTGTACGAGGTACGCCGTCAGGCCAAAAAACGTTAGGGTTTAGCCTCTCATCAAAAAAGGGCTATAGCGACTGTTGACGCTGGCGCAATTCTCGCTATTATCCGCGCCTTCCCTTCTGGATATGCCCCAGTGGTGGAATTGGTAGACGCGGTAGACTCAAAATCTACTATCGGCAACGATGTGGGGGTTCAAGTCCCTCCTGGGGCACCACCTTTTAGTCCAGCACCGTCCAGCGACATCCTGAAAAATTGTAACCGCCTGAAAAGGTGACAATGCTTTTCCAGCGGAGTCCTGCCAACGCCAGGACAACCGGCAAGACGACCGGGTGGAAAAAACAGACAATAAAAAGGCCGCCAGCCTATGACTGGCGGCCTGATTAAAACCTGAAGCTACATAGCCCGAACGCTGACAAGGAATTTCTCGACGCTCCCCTGCAGTTCCGCCGCCCGCAGTGACAGCACTTGCGCACCGGACAGCACATCCGTCGAAGATCTGCCTGTATCTTCCGCCGCCTGTTTGACGCCGACGATATTTGAAGAAACCTCGCGCGTGGCGGCCGACTGTTCTTCCACTGCGCCAGAGATCGACGTGCTGATCTGGCTTATTTTTGTAATAACCTGGGCAATTTCCCGAATGGAAAAGGCAGTAGTTTTGCTGGCATCTTGTATTTCTTTGATCTGATTAGATATTTCCTCGGTCGCTTTGGCGGTCTGATTGGCAAGAGATTTGACTTCCGATGCGACGACGGCAAAACCCTTTCCGGCTTCTCCGGCCCGCGCGGCTTCAATCGTCGCATTAAGGGCGAGCAGATTGGTCTGTCCGGCGATCTGCGCGATCATTTCCGATACGTTGCCGATCTTTTCCGAAGTGCTGACCAATCCCTGCACAAGCTTTTCCGACTTGTCCGCTTCCACAACCGCAGAATTGATGACATTTGTCGCTTCCGACAGCTGGCGGGAGATTTCATTAACCGCGGATGACAATTCTTCCGAAGCGGCGGCAACCGTGGACGATTGCTGGTTGGTTTGCTCTGCGGCGGCGGCAAGGGATTGCGCCGTAATCTGCATTTTCTCGCTGGAATTTGATACGATATCGACCAATCCCTTCACGCCCGTTTCAAAATCACTGGCTAGCCTGGCGTTTTCGGCCTTGCGCGGCGTTAAATCCGTTGCATATTTTACAACCTTGAAGGGCCTGCCATTCAGGTCGAGAATGGGATTGTACGAAGCCTGAATCCAACATTCCTTGCCGCCTTTACCAATACGTTTGTATTGCGCGGCCTGATATTCCCCACGATTCAGGGCTTCCCAGAACTGCTTGTATTCAATGCTGTTCTTATAGGCCTGTTCGACGAACATGCTATGATGCTTGCCTTTAACCTCATCGAGCCTATACCCCAATACATTAAGGAAATTATCGTTGGCGTCGATAATTGTTCCATCCATGTTGAATTGAATGACGGCTTGGGACTTGCTGATGGCATTTATCTGCCCAAGAAAATCGGCATACTCCATTTTCTTCTTCGTCACATCGGTTGCGAATTTAACGACCTTGTATGGCTTGCCGTTCCTGCCCAGGATCGGATTATAGGACGCTTCAATCCAGACTTCCTTGCCGCCCTTGC
>JAGWIK010000072.1 GCA_028866275.1 Alphaproteobacteria bacterium | reverse complement strand
CCGGTTCTGGTGTTCGACGAAGTCGATACCGGCATCGGCGGCGCGGTGGCATCAGCCGTCGGCGAAAGGCTGGCGCATCTGGCCGGACAGGTTCAGGTTCTGGTCGTGACCCACAGCCCGCAAGTGGCCGCGCGCGGACGCCATCATTTGCGCGTCGCCAAACGCGTCATCGGCAAAGCCACCACAACCGAAGTCGATGTTCTGGACGCCGACGCGCGGCGCGAGGAAATCGCGCGCATGCTGGCCGGGGCGCAGGTCACGGACGCGGCGCGGCAGGCGGCGGCCAGCCTGATAGAAGGCGCAGATCCCCAGAAACGACCGGCGACAAAGCAACCGGCAACGGGGCGAAAACGCGCCGGATAGGACATGCCCCGACGCGACAAGGCGGCACCGGGGCTTTTCGGCCCCTGCGCCGCCTTGCTCCCGTGCCGCCACACAGAAGTCCACGCCCGTCCGGTCAGCTTTGCCGCCAGATCAGATGCATATCGACCGGCTTGTCCTCGGAAATTTTGATGTGCCGGATTTCCTGCTGCGCACCGTTCGACGCTTTGACCGTGTAGCGGCCGGGGGGAAGTTGCGCATCGAACATCGGCCCGGCGTTATCGACTTTGATGACGTCCTGCCCGCCGTTGCTGCGAATGACCAGATTGGTTCCGCCGGTGAACTGGCCTTGTTTATCGGCGTCGGTGATTTTCAGATTGTAATTTCCGGCCTGCGCCTTGATGGCGTTTTCTTCGTCGATGCCGATACCGCCCGATATATAGGTGATGCCGTTTGTATGGTACGGTTGCGGCATCCAGCCGTCGGCCCGCGCCGGTGCCGCGCCCATCATCGTCGCCGTCACGACGGCGGCGAAAGCAAGGGTGCGAATGAGGATTCCGTTTTTTGCGATTTTCATGACACGCCTCCTTCAGTTGGTGAAACCGAGATTGAGGGGTGGTGGATTTCCGCCGCGCGGAACCAAAATCCGGCGACGGGAACGCATCATCCGATGGCGTGATGTTTATGCCGCCGCCATGTCATTTTTATGACGGGGTTTGCCGCGCCGCTGCCGCAATGGTTAACCGTCTATTCGACATGCCCTTTGATGCGGCTGGCCAGCGAGGCCTGTAAGAACATATCGATATCGCCGTCCAGAACCGCCTGCGACTGGCTGGTTTCGGCCCCCGTGCGGGCGTCCTTGACCATTTGATAGGGTTGCAGCACATAGGAACGGATTTGGTGGCCCCAGCCTATTTCGGATTTCTGCGCCTCGATATCCGC
>JAGWIK010000043.1 GCA_028866275.1 Alphaproteobacteria bacterium | reverse complement strand
TTACAAAAACAGCTGGGCGACCAATGGTATCAGGTCACGGCGCAGATCGAGGCGACGCGCACAGACATTATCGCGACCGTGGCGCGGCAACTGGCGGCACTGGAAACCCGCCTGCCCGCCGGAAACGGCGATGGATTGGCAAAAACAGCATCCGATTACGCGGCGCAGCGCCAAGTCGAACAGCAAACGCAAATTCTAAGCGAGCTCGTCGCCACGCTGGGCGTCCTTGATGCGCATATGCAGCAAATTAAATCCGAGATACACGGCAGAGCTATATAGACTTGGGCGTTTTTCTTAACGCAGCCAAAGCCCTGTGCGTGCCTCGCGCCATGCGGAATAAATCAATAAATTGCGCAGGGTTTGCGGCAATTGACGCCAACGCCGCCCCGACCCGAATGCCGCCGTCTTCACCTACCGCAGCCATGACCAAAGGCGGCACATTCATCGTCGCATCGTCGCATACCGCACGAATAACCGTGAAAGGAATGCCCTGTTCGGCGGCCACTTCCGCCACGCATTGGCTTTCCATGTCGACGATGGCGCAACCATGCTGCGCGTAAAGCGCGGCTTTTTCCTGCGCCGTGGCGACCAATTTTTCAGAACCATAAACGCCGCCACGCTGAACGCCGGATATTCGGGCCGCCAACAGGCCACCCCACGCGTCATCGCAATCCCACGCGCCGGTTTCCGATACGACCCGCGTGCCGATGAAAACATCGCCTAATTTGATGGACGGGCCTAACGCGCCGGCGATGCCAAGGCTCATCAATCGTGTCGCGCCCTGCATTACCAGCTCGCGCACCAGATCGCGGCCTTTTTGCGGCCGCGCGGCGGCACAGGCAACACGCGCGCCCACGATGCGCCGCGCGATTCTGGCTTCGGATTCAAGGCCGCACAGGATGCCGAGCATCACATCCCCCACATCACCTGCGCGCCGTTGCTTGATTTGATGCTGTCATAACGCGCCAGCGCCCATTGCGGGAAAAACGCCTTGTACCCGTGGTAACGCAGGTAAAACACACGCGGGAAACCCACGGCGGTGTAATAATCCTCGTCCCAGGTGCCGTCGGCTTTTTGGGTGTTTTTCAGCCATGCGATGCCGCGCGTCACGGCTTCGCTGTCCGCTTCACCCGCCGCCATCAGGGCGATTAATGCCCACGCCGTTTGCGCGGGCGTGCTGACGGCGCATTCGCCTTTGGGCTTGTCTGTCCAATAACTGTCGCCGTCTTCGCCCCACCCGCCGTCTTCACGTTGTTTTTCGTTCAGCCAAGCCACGGCGTGGCGCACCATGCGATCCTGCGGGTCGATGCCGATGGCATTCAACGCGCACATCACAGACCATGTGCCATATATGTAATTCGTGCCCCAACGGCCGAACCAGCAGCCTTCTTTTTCCTGCTCACGGCGCAGGTAATCGATGGCGGCCGCGACCTGCGGGTGATCTTTTTTATAGCCAAGCTGCGCCAGCATGCTGAGGCAGCGCGCGGTGACGTCGGCGCTGGGCGGGTCGAGCAATGCGCCATGATCGGCAAAAGGAATGTGGTTGAGGTAGTAATAGGTATTGTCGGCGTCGAACGCGCCCCACCCGCCATTTTTCGATTGCAGCCCCAGCACCCATTCCGAGCCGCGTTCGATGGCTTCGCGATATTTAACGCGGTCGAAGCGATCAAGCGCCATCACAACCACGGCGGTGTCGTCGAGGTCGGGGTAATGCGCGTTGTTATATTGGAAGGCCCAGCCGCCGGGACGCACACCGGGACGCCAATCGGCCCAGTCGCCGACCACGTCGAGAATTTGCCGGTCTTTCAGCCAGTCGCAGGCTTTTTCAATGGCGGCGCGCGGCGCGTTTGCCTCCAGCAAAGCATGGATAGTCAATCCCGTATCCCACACCGGCGACAGGCAGGGCTGGCAGTAAGCCCTTTCCGGCGTATCGACGACCAGTTTGTCGACCGATTTGCGCGCAATCGCATAATCGGGATGATCGGGCGCATAGCCAAGCGTGTCGTACATCATAACGCTGTTGGCCATGGCCGGATAAATCGCGCCAAGCCCGTCTTCGCCATTCAACCGTTCCTTGATCCAGCCGACAGCCTTGTCGATAGATTTTTGGCGCAGGTTTTCTGGCATATGCGGTTCGGCCCAGCGCAGCACCTTATCGATGATTTCGAACACAGGCGTATAAATCGATTGCGTGCCGCTGCCCGGCCAATGCGTGACCTGATCGGGCGGCGTGACGAACAATTCATTGACGTTGACATGGCGCGGGTTGCGGGCCTTTGGCTTTTTCGCCATCAATACCAGCATCGGCACAATGACCGTGCGCGACCAGTACGACACTTTGGCCAGATGAAAAGGAAACCAGCGCGGCAGCAACATAATCTCGACCGGCATCACCGGCACGGCATGCCACGGCGCAGCGCCGAACAGCGCCAGTTGAAACCGCGTGAACACGTTGCTGGTTTCGGCGCCGCCGTGACGCAGAATGGCTTCGCGCGCGCGAACCATATGCGGCGCGTCGACGGAATCGCCGACGCATTTCAGCGCGAAATAGGCTTTGACGCTGGCACTGATATTGAAATCGCCGCGATGAAACAACGGCCAGCCGCCATGGTCTTCCTGAATCGACCTCAAATAAACCGCCATGCGTTCATGCAAGGGCTGGTTAATGGTGTCGAGAAAATGGTCGAGCAGAATATATTCCGCCGGAATGGTGGCGTCGGCTTCCAGCTCGAACGCCCAATGGCCGTCTTCGCGTTGCTGCTTCAGCAAGACATCGACGGCGGTCTGCGTGGCGGAAGAAAAGTCGGTTCTGAAAGAAAGGGGGGCGCGTGCAACGGTGTCAGGCATGATGTGTTCTGTTCGTCTTTTTTTATTTAACGTGATGTGTTGGCCAGAACCAAACCGGTCTGGGCCAGATAGGTTGCGCCGTCTTTAACCGCAAGCTGGCGAACCCGATTGCTGTCTTCGATCAGAACATCATAACCATAGCGGCGCAGATGGGTGATCCAATATTCGGTCGGTTGTTCGTTGACATGGTGATGACCGCCCTGCCCCGGCACGGCATGGGTCATAACGATAAACTTGCCGCAGGCCATCGAACGCAACAAGTTGTCCAGATATTTTTCCTCGATATGCTCGACAACTTCCTGGCAATGGACCAGATCGACCTTGCACGACACATGCGTTTCGCTGAGATCGCAGCGCAGCGTCGGGTAAATGGCGTCGCTGACATTTTCTTCCAGCCCGTCGACGGCAATAACCTGCATGCCCGCCTTGTGAAAATAGGAAGCGGCGAAGCCGCGCCCCGAACCAAGATCCAGCACGGAACGCAAGGCAAAACGGTTAATCAGGTAATCCCACACCGACGGCGAATGGGTGAACGGGTCGCCCTGTCTGACATTGCCGCCCAGATGTTTTTTCTGATCGTTGACGACGGGTTGCAGGCCTTGATAGGTCATGGCGGTTCCCCTTAACGTAGATGTTCCAACACGTCCATCAGGGCGCGTTGAAACAATTGCGGGTTAGCCATAACGTCGAAGGGCGAAATGTCGCCCCCGGCTCCATGCACCAGAATCGTGCCGAAACCGAGCAGGCGGCCCGTAATGGTTTGATCAAAATTCACGCCGGTGACACGATTGATCATAATTTCGAACGTCGAACGCGAGATAAAGCCGTATTTGGCGATAAGCCGCCGGTTGGTAATGGCAAGCTCCGTCGCCGATTGCCGCACCATCGCGCCCAGCAAAAGCCCAAGCCCCGCCAGCGACAAAACAAGCCCCCCGCCGGAGGCGATTTTGGCCAGAACAGGGGTGAAACGCGCATCCGGCATCAAAAGCGCGGCAATATCCAAATGATAAAATCCTATTATTCCGCCTAACGCCGTCAGGCACAGGCCGGGGATAAAAATCACCCAATGCAGGCTGGCGACGTAAATAATGCGCTCGTCGGGCAACAGCATTTTGTTCAGGTAGGACATGCGAATTGCCTTTGCTGTGGGTTACGATGCGGCCTTCATGGCCGCAGGTTGTTCCTGCGCGCCAATGAATTTTTCGGCTTCCAGCGCGGCCATGCACCCCATGCCCGCCGCCGTTACGGCCTGACGGTATATTTTATCTTTCACATCACCGGCGGCGAACACGCCCGCCACATTGGTCGCCGTGCTGTCCGGCGCGGTGACAAGATAGCCTTCCGCATCCATTTTCAGTTGGCCCTTGAACAGTTTTGTCGCGGGATCATGGCCGATAGCGACAAAGACACCCGCACTGGGAATAACCTGCATGTCGCCGGTCTTGACGTTCTTCACGCGCACGCCCGTGACCGACGGCGCGGGTTGTTCATCACCGATAATTTCATCGACCACGCTGTCCCACACTACCGTGATTTTGGGGTGGTTCATCACGCGGTCTTGCATGATCTTTTCACCGCGAAAGGCATCGCGGCGATGAATAAGGGTCACCTTGCTGGCGTGGTGCGTAAGATACAAAGCTTCCTCCAGCGCGGTATTGCCGCCGCCGACGACACAGATTTCCTTGCCGCGGAAGAAAAACCCGTCGCAAGTCGCGCAGCCGGACACGCCGAACCCCTGAAACTTCTTCTCGCTGGGCAGGCCGAGCCAGCGCGCTTGCGCGCCGGTGGCGATAATGACCGTGTCGGCAATAAAAACGTCGCCCGAATCCGCTTTGCAGGTAAAGGGCCGTTTGCTGAAATCGACCTCGGCAATGGTATCGAAAATGACTTCGGTGCCGACGCGCGCCGCCTGCGTCGCCATTTGTTCCATCAGCCACGGACCCTGCACCGCATCGGCGAAACCGGGATAGTTTTCAACGTCCGACGTAATGGTCAATTGGCCGCCCGGTTGCATGCCCTGAACCAGAATGGGTTTCAGATTGGCGCGTGCGGCGTAAATAGCGGCGGTGTAACCGGCAGGGCCGGCGCCGATAATCAGGGTTTTGGTAGTGTGCGTAGTCGACATGAAGCCTCGGTTGGTTTAACCGCGGCATTCTATAGGGTTATATTGACTTATGCAAAGAGGCAATCAGGGGGCCGGCAACGGCGTGGGGGCCGCGGCGGGAACGCCTTCGACCACGTCATTGCGATAGGCATGGGGTGTCAGCGGGTAAGCGCTGGCGGGGTCGACATTAATAAGCCGGTCAGGCGGAACATCCTGCGCATGGGCATAACACATGGGTTCACCCATCGTGGCATAGCACCAGCTTTGATGGGCGGGGATCTGGTCCTTGGTGTCGGCATCGGGTTTCGCGCCGGGTTTGGTGGCATAGGTGATGGCGGCGTCCGTTCCCATGATCATCGGGCCGGTACAGGCGGACAGGGCCAGCATAGCCAGCGCCAGCATCGCAAAATTCGTCTTGTTCATACCTTCACCCTCCCCGACCGTCCTGCTGTCAGCATTTTTTATAGCCCGGCGTCAGCGCATAGCCCAGCAGCCGCATCATCAGCTGACGATGCGCGTCGCCCGCATCCGGCTGCGGCAACAAACGCCCGGCTTCGGCGCATAATTGCCCCCAATCGGCACCGATAAAAAACGACCGGCGCAATATATTCGCCGCCATCGCGGGAAGATCGTCGAATCTCTTCTCGGTCATCGTCGACAGGCTCGTGTCGATATCGACCGTCGTGACGAACGGAAAAATGCATCCCACGCGGATAACCCCTTGCTGGCATAATTTGCGGACATGCAAATCGACGGGCATTGCCGCACCCGCCATCAATTCCTTATGCAAAAGCCCTGCCAATTTGCCGATGGAGGCCGGCTTCACAAGATAGGACGAGGCCGAGGCAAAGATTAATTCGCGCATATCAAGCACGGCAAAGGCGGTATCGGTGATATTTCCGGCGGCATCACGCTTCACAATCGCATCATAAAACGCCTTGTAAGCATGGCAGGCATCGTTAAGCAACGGCACGGCGACATCCGTAAACAACAGGTCGTATTTGTCCAGATGCCCTGCCGATATAGCCCAATCCAGCACTTGCGGCAGCTGCGGCGACAGGATGATGTCGTCTTCGACAACATGCAATGGCGTGGATGTGGCCCGATTTTGGTCGAGCGCGCGGTAATGCGAGATAAAGCAGCCGATTTCGCCGGTTTTCAGGCCATGCGGGTTGGGAACATCAAGCGCATTGCCCTCGCTGGCGGCAAGGCGCGCATAAATGCCGCCAAGACCAATCCGGGCGAATTTGTCCTCAATCGCGCGGCGACGGTCGGCGCTGCGATCGAGATTGATGTAAAGACCGGTAAAAAGAGGCATTAGAAATTTGGATTCGAGATTCGGGAAAGGAAGCGTAGCATGAAGTCGTTTCCTTTTATAAGATAGGCTGACAAGCCCGAACCCCGAGTCCCGAATGCCCGTCGCCGCCCTTCCCAACCGTTCCGTTATCCGCATCGGCGGGCCGGACAGGCTTGGCTTTTTGCAGGGGCTGGTCAGCAACGATGTCGCGCGGGCGTCAACAACCGCCGCGGTTTATGCCGCGCTGCTGACGCCACAGGGCAAATTCCTGCATGATATGTTCATTCTGGCGCGAGACGATTCTTTCCTGATCGATTGCGAGGCCGAACGGGCCGATGATTT
>JAGWIK010000023.1 GCA_028866275.1 Alphaproteobacteria bacterium | reverse complement strand
ATCCTGATGGGGCTGCCGGTGCAGGGATGAACTGCGTGGCTAATAATAGAATTACGTCAGGATCTCTTTAGCGAGGGATCAATGATTGATAAAGCGAAGCGTAACTCGCCCCCATTTTTTGCGCCGTGAACAAATTCTCATAGCGGGCGCGGGCACCGGCACCATATTGGGTGGTCAGATCATTATCCGTTAACAAGCGGCTCATCGCGGCGGCAAGAAGGGATGGGTTTTCCGGCGGGATAACGATGCCGCTTTCGCCGTCCTTGTTGACAAAAGATGTGCCTGTGCCGATTTCGCACGAAATCATGGGTTTTCCCATCATAGCGGCCTCGACAAGGGCGATGCCAAAGGCTTCGGATCGCAAATGCGACGGAAAGACGAAAGCCTTGCACCCGCCCAGAAGCGCGGTTTTTTCGTCCTCGCTGACCTGACCTGCAAAAATGATGTTCGTAGCGCCGGTTTCCTTGGCAAGGGCGCGCAGATTATCGCCTTCGCTGCCGGAACCTGCGATAACGACAGGCGCGTCAATCGATTTGGCCGCGCGGATGAGCGTGTGCAGTCCTTTGTAATATCGCAAGACGCCCAGCGCGAGAAAATAGCCGCCCGCAGATATATTCAAGCGTTGAAGAATAGTGCTGGTATTTTGGTTTGGGGCCGCGCGTTCCACAAGGCCGAATGGGATAATGCTGAGTTTTTCCGGCGCGACGCAGGATTGCAGAATCTTGCTGCTGGCAGCGTAATTGGGCGAGCCGACGACAATGCGCGGCATGGCGCGCAAAGTATAGCGCATCAGCGGGGCGTAGAGCGCGCCAAGAAAGCGTTGGCGCACAATGTCCGAATGATAGGTCAGCAGGCGCGGCTTGCCGCGCGGAAGAGCCAAATTCAGGAGATCGAGAAAGGGCCACGGAAAATGAAAATGGACAATATCTGCCCATGCTGCTTGAGCTAGGAAAAGACGAAAAGACTCCAAGCTGCCAAGGTCACACGAGGCCGGAGCCATCCATGACCGTGCGCGAACAACCTTGGCTTCCGGGCGATCGACCTCGACGGGATGCGGGGTCGGGGACAGGGTAAAAACCCGCGTTTCGACACCATGATCACGCGTCGCCAAGGCGATGTTGCGGATGACTTCCTGCATGCCGCCGGGCGGGTCTGGAAAATAGGTACGATAGACGTGCAGGACGCGCATAGGGGCCCGAAAATTACGCGTACAATGCCGGGAACAACTGCCGTTCCACCATTTCGATCATGATGTGGATCAGTTTGATATGCAGTTCCTGCACGCGGTCGGCATAGCGGCCCGCCGGTGTTGCCAGCAAAATATCGCTGTCGGCTGCCAGCGGGCAGTCGCGCTTGCCGGTCATGGCGATGACGCGTGCGCCTTTGGCCTTGGCCGCCTGCGCGGCGTTGATGATATTCTTGCTTTTGCCGCTGGTGCTGATGGCGACCAGAACGTCGCCGGGGCGGGCATGGGCTTCCAGATAACGCGAAAACACGAAATCATAGCCGTAATCGTTGCCGACACAGCTCATATGGCTGACATCGCTGATCGAGGCGGCAGCCAGAGCAGGGCGGTCAAGCCGGTAACGGCCTGAAAGTTCTTCGGCAAAATGCATGGCATCGCACATCGACCCGCCATTGCCGCAGCTGAAAACGCGCCCGCCATTTTGAAATGTTTCGGCCATCATGCGCCCGGCGTGTTCCAGCGCAGCCAGCGTCTCGCCGTCGGCCAGCAGGTTGGCAAGCCCCGTTTGCGCTTCGGTCAGGGCGGTATGGATAGCGGTTTTAAGGCTTTCAGGCATGTGATTCTCCTTTGCCGGGCATCATGCCGTGGCGACAAGGGCTTGGCAACGGGTGTTCTATTGCTTTTGCCGTGCTGTCTGATAGAAAGAGCGCGCTTATATAAGTTACGGAAAACACCATGATTCTTGTTACCGGGGGCGCAGGGTTTATCGGCTCCAACCTTGTTGCGGCCTTTGAGAAAGCCGGCGAAGCCGTGGCCGTTTGCGATTGGCTTGGCCATGACAATAAATGGCGCAACCTTTCCAAGCGCATGCTGGAAGATATCGTCGCGCCCGAAAATCTCGACATTTTTCTCAAGGAACGTGGCGCTGAAATCACCCTTATCGTGCATATGGGCGCCATTTCGACGACAACGGAAACGAATGTCGATCACATCGTCGAAAACAATCTGCGGTTAAGCCAGAAACTATGGTTGTGGTGCCGCGATCATGGCAAACGATTTATCTATGCGTCGTCGGCGGCCACTTATGGTGACGGCGCGCAGGGTTTCGTCGATGGCGAAGATGATGCGCATTTGTCCCGGCTGCATCCGCTCAATCCCTATGGGTGGAGCAAGCATGCTTTTGACCGTTGGGTTGCGGCGCGCCGGAAATATAGCAAGGCCGCGCCGGCGCAATGCGTCGGATTGAAATTTTTCAATGTCTACGGCCCCAACGAATATCACAAAGGGCCGCAACGGTCTGTGGTCGAACAGGTCTATCCGTTCGCCATGCGCGGTGAGGCGTTCCAGCTTTTTAAATCGCACCGGCCCGATTATGCCGACGGCGGCCAGTTGCGCGATTTCATATGGGTGGGCGATTGCGTCAAGGTCATCATGTGGATGGCGGCGCATCCCGAAACCAACGGGCTGTTCAATCTGGGAACGGGGCAATCGCGCAGCTTTGCCGACCTTGCGCGCGCCGTATACGCCGCGGCAGGCAAAGAACCGCAGATCGCCTATCGCAACATGCCGGAAGCGTTGCGCGACAAATATCAGTATTTTACGCAGGCTGATATGCGCAAATTGCGTGCCGCAGGTTACACTGATGCCTTTACGTCATTGGAAGACGGCGTGCGTGCCTATGTGCGCGACTATCTGATGGCCGATGATCCTTATGTATAAAGGGATATAGCGATGGAATCCGCTCTTTTGGTTGCCTTGGAAACGGTTGCCGCGCCGCGCGTTCTGTGCATCGGCGACGTTATGCTTGACCGGTTCGTCTATGGCGCGGTCGAACGCATCTCGCCCGAAGCGCCTATCCCTGTCTTACATGTGAACAAAGAAACCGCCTGCCTTGGCGGCGCGGGCAATGTGCTGCGCAATCTGCAAGCGCTGGGCGGCGAGGCGGAGTTTATCGCGGTAATCGGCGACGACGCGCAGGGGCGTGACTTGACCGCACAAATGG
The DNA here is from genome assembly GCA_028866275.1 of Alphaproteobacteria bacterium. Lineage (GTDB taxonomy): Bacteria > Pseudomonadota > Alphaproteobacteria > UBA9219 > UBA9219 > CAIXLI01. The sequence continues at coordinate 28,792 of JAGWIK010000023.1, read as the reverse complement.
CGGCAATGCAGGGCGTGACGCCCTCGCTGCTGGCTGACGCGGCGCGCCCCACGACGGTCAAGACGCGCTATGTTTCCGACGGGCAGCAATTGCTGCGCGTCGATTATGAAAAAGCGGGCACATTGTCGGCAGACGTTGAAAAACAGATCATCGCGCGACTGCCCCGGGCGATTGCCGCCGCCGCCGTGGTCGTTTTGTCCGATTACGCCAAAGGCGTGCTGTCGGACAAAGTCGTCCGCGCCGCCATCGACGAAGCCGCAAAGCAGAAAAAACCGGTTCTGGTCGACCCCAAGGGACGCGATTACACGCGCTATCGCGGCGCGTCCTATCTGACGCCCAACCGCAAGGAATTGTCGGAAGTGTCGGGCCGCAAGATAGAAAGCGTGGCCGACGCCGAAAACGCGGCGCGGGATTTAATCGCGTCGTGCGATTTGCAGGGCGTCGTCGCCAAACTGGGCGGCGACGGTATTTGTCTGGTTCGCAAAGACATGCCCGCATTGCATTTCCACATTCCGGCGCGCGAAGTTTACGACGTGTCGGGCGCGGGCGATACCGTCATCGCGACCTTTGCCCTTATGCTGGCGGGCGGACAGGATGCGGCCGTGGCCGCGGAACTCGCCAATCTGGCGGGGTCTGTCGTTGTCGGCAAGGTCGGCACGGCGGTCGTCACGCGCGACGAACTGGCGCATGAATTGCTGCATCAGCAATCGGGCACCGATCAGATCAAAATCCTGACGCGCGCGCAGGCGGAAATTTTCGCCGAACGCTGGCGCAAGCAGGGTTTCAAAGTCGGCTTTACCAACGGTTGTTTCGACCTGTTGCATCCGGGGCATGTGTCTTTGCTGCGGCAAGCCCGCGCGGCCTGCGACAAATTATTCGTCGGCTTGAACAGCGACGCATCGGTCAAGCGGTTGAAGGGCGAAACCCGCCCCATTCAGGCGCAAACGGCGCGCGCCGCCGTGCTGGCCTCGCTGGCCGATGTCGACCATGTCGTGATTTTCGACGAAGACACGCCGATTGAGTTGATAAAGGCCATCAAACCCGCCGCCCTGATCAAAGGGGCCGACTACACCGTGGACACAGTCGTTGGCGCCGATCTGGTGCAAGGCTGGGGCGGCAAAGTCGTCCTCGCCAACCTTGTCGACGGCCAAAGCACAACAGGCATCGTGAAGAGGATGGCGGGTTCTTAATTAAGCCGACGCTTTCGGTAACGGATGCAAAGGCACAAAAATAGAGCAGGGGTGCAAGAATAAGACCGTTGAGTAAGCCGCGTATCTTTCGCTGCAATGCCTTTGCTTGGTGGCGCATTGCTGAAGACCTATAAGGCCTTGACCACTTGGGCGGCTCGCTTTAATGGAAGGCCGGGCTTGATGAATCCAGGGAGTGAAAATGGCTGAAAGTGCGAACTCTTCGAGTGCAGTGTCAGAATTGAACTATTTCGCTTTACTGAAAGAAGCCAAAAAACTGCTGGATTTTACTGGCAAAAAGACCATTCGATTGGCCGTTCTTACAGATTTCGCATCTCAGCAACTAATACCCCTTCTCAAAGCCTTGGCTGCCCGGCGGCATGTACGCTTGGAAGTCTATGAAGCCGGGTATGATTCAATAGATATGGAAATTTTAAACCCGCAGTCTGAACTTTATGCCTTTAAACCTGATTTGGTCGCCATGCTTTTGGCAACGCCAAAACTAAAATCTCGCTTGTATGGAGCTGTAGATAGGTCTTCTTTTGCCGAAGACGCGATTGACCGGTTGCGGAATCTTTGGGCTGCTCTTTCAGAAAATTCTAACGCAACTATCCTGCAGTCGACCTATGTGCTGCCGTCCGAACGGGCTTTTGGCAATTACGAATTAAAGGTGGGAGGTTCGGTTGGCAGTCTTATCGCTGCCGTTAATCAAGGGATTATCGAGGCAGCACGGCAGGTCAAGAACGTCCTGTTGTGCGACATCGACTATCTCGCGGCAGAGGTAGGACGTGCTAACTGGTTCGATGAGCGTTTGTGGAGCATGGCGAAGACGTTCTGCCGTTTGGAGCACATGCCGCGCGTCGCCAAGGCGCTGATTGATGTTGCTCTGGCGGCACAGGGCGGCGTGGTGAAATGTGTCATTCTTGATCTGGATAATACGTTGTGGGGTGGGGTTATCGGGGACGATGGCGTTAACGGCATCAAGCTGGGCGGTTACGATGAGGGGGAGTCCTTTGTTGCTTTCCAACGCTTTATGCTCGAATTGAAGCGCAGGGGAATCATCCTGGCTGTCGCTAGCAAGAATGACCATAAGAACGCCATTCTGCCGTTCAAAGAACATCCGGACATGGTATTGAAAGAAGAAGATATTGCTGTGTTTGTTGCCAACTGGGATAACAAGGCCGATAATATCCGCACGATTCAAAAAACCTTGAATATCGGGTTCGACTCGATGGTTTTTGTCGATGACAACCCGTTTGAGCGCAACATCGTGCGCCAGTATCTGCCTGACGTTATTGTGCCGGAAATGCCCGAAGATCCGGCGCAATATATACGCTGTTTGGCTGATCTGAATTTGTTTGAAACCTCGTCCTATTCCGAAGCGGACAGCCAGCGCGCCGACCAATATCGCGTTGAGGCCCAACGTGAGCTGTCGAAAACCAGTTTTACCAATGTGGGCGATTATCTGAAATCGCTGGAGATGCAGATAAAGCTGGAACGGTTTGCGACACCGCAATTGCCGCGTATTGCGCAATTGATCCAGCGCAGCAATCAATTCAATCTAACCACCCGCCGCTATAATGAATCGGCCTGCGAAGCGATGATGGAAGATACGTCCTGTGTTCCGTTCACGGTAACGCTGGCGGATAAATTCGGGGATTATGGGCTTATTTCCGTCATTATTCTAAAACTAGACGGGGATACGGCGGTCGTTGACCAGTATTTGATGAGTTGCCGCGTTCTGCAGCGCGGTGTCGAACAATTCGTCATGAACCAGATTGTGCGTATGGCGCGGGAGAAAGGCATTGCGCGAATTGTTGGCCATTACCGGCGTACGGAAAAGAATGATATGGTCAAACAATTCTATGCTCCGTTTGGCTTCGCATTGGTTGAAGAACGCCCGAACGGTGATAGCGATTGGGTTTTGAATGTCGATACATATCAAGACAAAGAAGTTTTCATGACGCCGATTGTGGTGGAGATTTAAATTTACGGCATCAGGGGCGCGATTTGCCGCGTCCATATCTTGGAGCATCTTGTGCGCAAATGCCCCGAGTCATGATAGCAGTTGTTGGGATATGGCGTAAAAAAGTTACCGATGACCTTCATGTTATTGTCGGCACCCTTTTTGTTGATGTAATCAATAAAGCCATTACGGAAAGCTGCGGTCATTTCGTGGCTTGTGATTTCTGAAATAGGCATGGGCAGAAAGAAAATCGATATGCCGCGCGAGTTAAGAAGCTTGAGCAACTTGTCAAAATTTTCGTCCACAACCGGGGAAGGAACAAAATCCTTGAGGATTTCGTGAGGTTCTCCCTCGAGATTGTCCGGCGTAGTGTCACCCTGACTGTAGAAGCCGCGGCTTTCACCGATCATATCATCATAAGTCGCCATGTTCTCTTTTAGCTTGCTGTCAAAAAGAGAATCCTCATATCTGCTGAAATAGAGACTCGGTAATTGCAGCTCTCTAACGATTTCGTTAATTTTGGATGCCATGTCGAGATTGGGGAGATGCCACAGACTATATACGGCATCATCGTGCAGGCGGTAGGAATCGCGCCGTATATCCAGCCTGTCGTTGATTGTCGCAATGCGTTCCTGAAATGCCCAGTAGCCGTCTTCGTAAAAGAAATGGTGTGGGGCGAAAGAAAGAATGACGTTCTTGGGCCATTCTGCGCACTTCCATCTGTTTTTGGCCAACAGATAAATTTCAATCGGTGTCGCGCCGCCGAAGGTAATGCTGATAAAATTGGGGCCTAATAATCGTGGATCTACCCCCTGTAAAGCCCAGCTGTCGCCCATGAGAACAGTCATGTTTTTGCCGCATGCTTTGCGCAGGTTTGCAAGGTTGGCTTCCGATGTTGGGTAACCTATTTCTTCAAAACGCATTCTATGTGAGAGAATGATATCTTGAGGTGCCAGTAAAAATAGGACGCTGGCGATAAAAAAAATGGGCAGAAAAATTGTTCTTTTTGTCATGGCTGGTGACGCGAGGCATCAGTGTGCGCGGCACTATTGAGGGTGTCTTTGATCTTTTCCGTCCATTCATACGCCCCGCGAGCGTTCAAGTGGGTTTCGTCATTAAAGTAGCGAATAGGCATAGTCGGGAACCAACCGCCGACAAAGCTCACGTTATCATATTTTGCCAATATTCGTTCAATATAGGCTTGATAGGCTTGGGCATATTCAGGGGTCATGACCGACTTGGTCAGGTCGGATATTGGCATATTAAAGAAAACAACATGGATATTCTGTTTGCGCAGAAGCGCCAGTATTTTGTTAAAGTAAAGTGTAGCCAACGGATTGGGTTTGAAAGTTTTGTCTGCTCCTTCCAGGGAAACTTTTGTTGGCACCGGTTTGTTGGGGAAGGCGGGTTCTATACCTAGCGGTGTCTTTGCGTCATACCCATGATTGGAAATCATTGTATTATAAAGAGCGATGTTCTTCTCGTAACGTGGTGACAGAAGACTGTTACGTATCGATGGGAGGTAAACGGTGGGGGCGTGGTGATCTTTGAGCCAGACAGTTACGGCATTGTTAAACCCCAAGCGTCCCTGATGATAGAGAAGATTGTCAGATAATCTGGCTGAGTCATCGCGTACCTGCTGAATCTCGTCCTGAGTTAGGAGTCCATAGCGTACCGCGCTCCCCCAATATCCGTCGTCGTATACGAAATGGTGTGGGGTAATGGCTATGTAAACTTCTCGCGGCCCCGGAGTACACCATCGCATATCTTTGAGTTCAAAATATAGCTCAATAGGATTGGATGCCCCTAGAGAGACATTGAGTATGTTCGGCCCCAAAATGCGCGGGTCGATTCCGTCGCGAGTTACCGAATCTCCCGTGATGATGCGAGGCTCTGTAACACATTGATCGACGATGAGGTGGTATTCTGCCAGAGCACGAGGGTAATCAGTATCCAAAATAAACATTCGTCCATAGGTGCATAAGGCCATAGCAATGCCTGCCCATATGAGGACGGCTATGGGAAATGCAAAGTCATAGGCGCGCAAACGGAGCAGCATAGACATGACGTATTCCTAAAATTGGAAGTACAGAAACTCGGAGACGCCACCCATATGCATCAGGGTCAGAACGAAAAGTCCGGCGCAGGCGACAGCCCATCCGGGGCTGGGCGACCAGGAAAGGATCGCCCATTTTCTTGGGTGAACTTTACCGATAACCGGTTCGAAACGGGACAAAATCTGTTGCGTGTTGGCGCAGCCCAGCGCAATGGCCAACGCGACTGCCATCGTTATATAAATAAGGGGCAGTTCCTGATTATCAATGTGGGGGGTAAAGCCAGGGCCATGCGTGATGCCAAACATTGTTTTATATAACGCAATGGCCTGATGATAGCCTTCGGCCCGGAACATCAGGAAAGAAACGATCACGCATACAAAAGTCAGTGCCCAAGCGAAAAATTTATAGGCCACCTTAACGGCAGGACGCCAGGACACTATCGTTTGGTGCTTGGGGCCAAAAACCCGCCATGCGTGATTGACGACCAGATACACCCCATGAATGAGGCCATAAAACAAGTACTGGAATCCCGCGCCATGCCATGCGCCTGCCAACAGTATGGTAATCATGGTCGGCACAACCAGCATATGCATAAATCCGCCAAGGGTTGCTGTGCTGGCCTTGCCTACGGGTAAATTTCTCGCCACGCGATGCCGTGTGATGGCCAAAGCCATGGGGTTAAAGAGGTATAAATTCAAGTAACGCGTTAACGTCATATGCCAACGTTGCCAGAAATCGATAATGCTGGTCGCTTGGAGTGGGGAATTAAAATTGGCAGGAAACTTGAAGCCAAACATCTTGGCTAGGCCAATTGCCATATCGGAATAGCCAGAAAAATCGAAGTAAAGCTGTAGGGCATAAGCCAGCGCCAGTAACCAAGCTTGGGTCATAGAGCATTGCGCCGAATTATGTAGCATCTCATTGACGTAAGGCGAGATAGGATCCGCGATAATCAGTTTTTTCGCGAGGCCAAAAGTAAACAAAGTTATACCGACAGAAAAACTTTGGGTATCGTATTTAAAATTCTTGGCATCCGAGAATTGCGGCAACATCTCACGATGATGAAGGATGGGGCCGGAAATCAGATGCGGAAAAAAGGTAACGAATAAAGCGTACTCGAAAAAATTTTTGCCCTTAGCGATGCCGGATCTGCAATCCAGAAGATATCCAATTTGGGTGAATGTGAAAAAAGAAATTCCCAATGGCAGGGCTATGGTTCTCTCATGCAGATGAATGGGAAAATGATGGGCGTTCAGGCAGGCAAAGATATGATAAAGGTATTTGTAATAGAAAAGGGCCAGAAGATTGACGGCAACGCCGATGCCGGCAATTAAATCCAAAGAATATGGTTTTTTATAATCGCGCTGTAGCGCTAAGCCGATGCCATAATTGAAGCATACGGATACGAGTAACAACGGAAGGTAACTTTCCTTCCAATAGGCGTAAAAGAATAAAGAACATATAACCAGCCAGACAATACCCGCCATTCTCCAGCGCGACAAAGCGAAATAGCCCACAAGACACAACGGAAGGAAGGCGATCAGAAAGACGTAAGAATTGAAAAGCATGGGGTTCTTAACTCTGTTGCATGGATCGATAAATGGGGAGAAGAATGTCGACGGGATCAGACAGATCTTGTCGTGTGACAAGATTGGTTTGGTCTGTCAACAGACGGGGCAGGCGCTGGATGTGAACAGCCAGCTTTGGTAGCAAAGAATCCATGTCCGTGCATAGAATTTCTCCAGACGCTTTGGCCATAGCGTATTCCGTCATCCCAGGGGGGCGTTCGGCTACTGCAACCGAAGAGGGATAATATATGGACATTTTGTGCTCCGGGCAGGCCCCGGCCAAGTGACGGCACAAATTCCAAAAACCATCGACATAGAAAGCCATGAAGGTGCGCAACCGTTCGAGCTCGAAGGCTTGGCTTTTGTGGCGAAAGATTTGGCAGGTTGCAAAGTAGTATACATGCGTTGGTCTGAATGTGGCCATCTCTTCATAGAAGGCTTGATTGTCTTGTGTGACATCGAAGCGCAGGATACGGGTGTTAGTCCTTGTCGTGGCAAGGTTTTGGGCCACGTTTTCTGCGTCTTCTTTGCCTTTGGCGTACGTAAGGGCAACTTCGCCACCGCCAGCGGCAATAATTTTGGATGTTAATTCTCCCAGCCCGCGTGAACCGCCGATGACCAGTGCGCGTTGTCCAGAAAATTCGTCCGCACTTATTTTAAGCTTGAGATCAGAGACCGACATCTGGCGCGGCGGCGGCGGCGGGGCAAAAGCTTCGATTTCACCACGAAGGCCGCCACCTTCAATTTTGTGGCGCACTAAAAGAAAGCGCTCATCGGCCTCAATGACCCGATAGGACAGGGGCATGGAAAGCAGGCTTGTATCCGTATCGACATTCAGGCGCGAGAAAATGGATTGCGCGCCAGGGCAGATTATTCCGACCAGATAAGAGCATGCGCCAAGGGTTCGCAGGGTTTCTGAGCCCATAAGATTGGCAGCGGCAGGGAAAAGTCGATCGAAATCATTCGCTGAAGTGAAGGTGGGGCACAAGCCCTGCATGCCGGGAATAGAGGGAAAGGAAAGTTCTTGAGGCGCGGGATATTCTTTTTGTGGAGGTAGGGGAGGGCGATCTGCGGAGATCTGTTTGATGGCTGTGTATGACGGGCTGATATCTAGTTTGATTTGCGCCACTACTTTGCTGCCAACGGTGGCGCGCAAGTGAAGGGCTGTAGGCGTTTCTTTGGTCAGGTTGAGAGCAACAAGCTCGTTGGGGTGGAGCGGTTTAGGGAAACGGACGTCGATGTGCGTAATGTTCCCCAGGGAGCGCCGTTGTTCTGCTAAAACGTTGATCGACCACAGCAGTGTGTGCATTCCATGTACAGCGACATCTCCGATAAGAGTGCGACGGGCACGAATCTCGTCAACATGTAATGGATTGACGTCGCCGCTTAGCGAGGCAAAGAGATTTTGGTCGGCCATAGTAAACGAACGCTGCGCCAAAATGTTGACGCTATCATCTTTAGCCACAGATGCTGTAAATAGGCCAGACATCTAGCTAGCGACGTTCAATTTGGCCGCAATAAGGTCGACCAGTCCGCCGACGTTTTTGAGCTCTTCTGTTTCCGCAGCGCGAAATTTAATCTTGAACTTCATTTCGGTGGCGACAATCAGATTGATGTGATTGAAAGAGTCCCAGCCATCGACATCTTCTGCCGTGGTTTGTGGCGATATAGTAATTGATTCATCATCAAAAATATCGTGGAAAACCTCTGTAAGCTGATCGAGAATGTCCTGTTTGTTCATGGTATCGTTCCTTGAGGGGGCGGTTTTTTGGGGGGCAGGGCTGGTTATATAAATAATAATTTGACCGGTTTAACAAGTGGTGCTGGTCAGGTAAAGAAAATCTGTTATCTATGGCCTATCAGTAAAAACTGAGGGGGAGAGCCCATCGACACCCTCCCCCTTTTAACCACAGGACGGGACATGTCGTTGAATACTCGGAAGCACAAGATTTTGGCCTCGGCGGTTGCGTTGAGGCGGCAGTTAATGCCTGAAAACTCCTTGATCAATAAGGCCTATTGCCGGTATGTGCAGCCTGCCATTCGATGTGGTGTGGATCTCATCTATCTTTTGTCTTTTGAAAAAACCCTGGATGCTCCTACCACTGCGGATTTTATTGCTTCGGAGAGATCGTGGCCTGACGCAGATGCCATACGCAGTGTCCTTATTATCAAGCTCGACCATATAGGGGACTTTGTTCTTGGCTTCCCGGCGTACCAGGCGCTGCGCAACGCTTTCCCCCATGCAAAAGTGACCTTGTTGTGCGGGGGCTGGAATAAATTTCTGGCGGAAGAGTCGGGACTTTTTGACCGCGTTGAATGCCTGAATGTTTTTAATGAAGCGTCTGGTCTATGCAACGGGGGCATTGACTTTGATAGGGACGCCTTTGCGAAGTTGGGGCTTGCCGATTTTGACCTCGCAATTGATTTTCGCGACAACGGAGAAACACGATTTTTGCTCGACCTCGTTGGCGCTAAGTTTCGCGCAGGTTTCGCCGCTATCGGGGCAAATCAGCACATGGATCTTGCCTTTCCAAGCGCCGGATTCGCCTTAAAGCCCAATCAAGGCGCGCACCATCAAACGCTGCAATCTCTTTTAAGTGCCGCCGTTATCGCAGCAGTTAACGACGCGCGAAGCATGTCATCAGTTTTGAAGAAAATTGGCGCAGACTTGCGCGACGGCATGTCGCCTTTAGGGCAAGGCCCCACCGTGGGTATCAACGTCGGGTCTGGAGACGTGGCCAAAAATTGGCCTTTGCGCCGGTTTATCGAACTAGGACGTCGGTTGATAGAAGATTTGGACGCGACAATTGTTCTTCTGGGATCGTCTAGGCAAGCGGAAGACAGCCAAAAGATGGTAGATGCATTAGCAAGCAGTCGCGTGATCAATCGTGTTGGAGAGATATCTCTGCCCCAATGTATGGCGGTGATGCGAAAATTGGATTTATATATCGGAAACGACACCGGCACGACCCATATTGCCGCGGGACTTGGAGTCCCGACGCTTTGCCTCTTTTCCGGCTTGACCACCCACGCATCGCATGGCGCGATAGGCAGCAAATGCGTTTCTCTGCTTGCCGACAGGAAAAGAGGGATCGCAACACTGCAGACGCATCGTGTTCTTGAGCAAGCCGCCGATATGCTAGGAAAAGGTGCCCTGATTAAACAACCGTTTGATGGCTTATTAAATTTTATCGTTATTGATAACAAACCGTACAATAGCGACTTCAGGAAATATCTTCTGCGTGAAGCCTCTGAAGCTGGCGCCAATGCAATGCATATAGATTGCAGCAAAGGCGTGGTAATAACGGTTCGCGGCAAAGTTCTCGAATGTTATGAAGATGAAACCGGTTCTGCAGTTATCGCTGCTGATATCAAACATCTATTAGGTCAGAAAAAAACTATAATTTTAGCGGGCCTCGGGCTGTGTGCTCGACGCTTAGGGCTCATTCGACATTTGAAAGCATCCTTTTCCGACAGCATCGCCCTCTATGACGTTTTCGATTATTATCGCTATGAAGCCACTGGTTATCGGTTCTTTGTCCAGGCCGTTCTCGATATGGCGATGCGCTGGGTTTGCAACAAAAGTGTCATTTTAGACAAAGGGTTGTGGGCGCTGTATCCTTTTGCAGCTCATCTTGATAATGCTTCCCACGTTGTTAATTCGGCTTCGCTGGCTCCAAGGAGGCATGATCGGTTGGTCTATATTGGATCAATTGATTGCCGTGTCGATTTCACATGGCTGGAAGCCTTGATGAACTTGGGTGTTGGCTTAGATATTTATGGCCGGGTTCACAAAGATGATGAAAAAATCGCGCGCGAACTCGCTGGCTTTCTAGACAGAAACAAAAATGCAGTCTTCGTTGGCGGCTATGATAACGACCAATTATCGTCGATTCTCAGCCAGTATAAAATTGGCGTTGTGCCTTATCGAGTTAATTTTACGATGACCAAACACATCAATCCCGATAAAGTTTATCACTATTTGAATGCGGGATTGGAAGTCATTTCAACCCCCATTCCACAATGCAGTCGGATGAATAAATATCTGCATTTGTCAAAAAATATCAAAGATATTAGCTCGGCTCTGGCTTCTGCCCGAACTAACCCGCGCGTGCCATCATGGCCGGCCGCACAATATACATGGAAGCAAAGATGGGTTGAGCTTATGGCAATTGCCGGCATCAAGGCTATGAAAGGATAAGTCGTGCTGCGATTGCTCAAAAATATTTATCTGCGCATAGGTTTCCACACGGCGGCTTCAGGAACCTTGCTGCATGGCGTTCATGCGCGGCTGTTGAAAATGTTTCACCTTTTCTTTCCGCCCCCGCCGCCGGTTGCTCGACAGATAGAAATAAGGGCGGGTATTCCCCTGACGCGACCATTATGGAGCAAAAAGTCAGACGGCTATACTGCTTATGTCGAAGGTACAGATAGTGGTTATATTTATTGGGATGTTCATAAACTTTCTGACCGCGTCGTATTTGATATTGATCGCGCCGTGGCAAAAATGGAAGTTAAGGGAATCGCTCTGATTTTTTTTATGGGACTTGGCGATTATATTTTTACCACACCTCTTTTGACTGCTCTTTGGCATAAGTTCCCTGGCATCCCTCTTCATGCTTTTATCTCGACTGCAACGGATAAAAACAATTCCGCCTTGATAAAAGATCTGATCATTCACAACCCCCATATTGACCATATCCACTTCTATGATGGGCAGCGCACGGAAGATTCAGTTCAGGATTGGAGGAATTACGATTATACTGAAGCGTTGAAGAAAGTTCCTGAACAGTTTCTTGCCATTCCATTGTTTTATGGATACGACACGAGCGTAAGGCACAGAGTTTATTCTCTTTTCGATACTTTTTCATTGGCGCGGACGGCTCATGTCTTGCCACCAGAAATTCATTTGTCTGCGGTTCCTGCCACCTCTGTTTCTCTCTTTTTTCAGAGAATAATGTCCGCTCTCCATAACGGAGGTAGAGGTATAGTCTTTGTTCAACTCGATGCACGATCAACAAGTTATGTTTATCCGTACATCGATGTGATCGTCGACCGCCTTGTTGATTTGGGGTTTGTTGTAATTTCCGTGACGCCGCTGACAACAAATAAAGAAAATCGGGTTTTTGTTGTTGATTTTACCCAGTTCAAAATTATTGACTCCATTCATTTGCTAAAAATGCTTGCGGACGCCGCAGGAGAGAAAATCGCCTTGCTAACGGTTACATCTGTTTTTGGATCTGTGTCAGCAGGATTGGGCATCCGCAATGTTCAAATGTGGCATGCCGACGACGAAATGATGCCAACTATGTGGTATCCGGTTCATCATGTAATTGCGCGTCGGGATTACCCTGCATTGCCACAAGAAAGCATCACCGTCGCACCTCCAAGTGAATATGAAATTAATTCTTCCGGCTTGGTGGATTATAGAGCTGATTTTGTTGTGGATGTGTTTTTAAAGGTGGTTGGCCTTTAGATTTGAAGTCGAACTGCTATCCAGGTAAGTGGCCTTTGGGGGGAGCCCCAAAAGTGTCGCGTTTGTCGAGAACATCAAAACTAAAGTCCCGGCGTAGGATGGGCGCATATCCGTTCGACCGCGGCCACAACATCTTCGGGGCGATGGGCGTTCATGCAGGGTGCCTGCTCGAAACCGCGCGGGCAGTATATGAACCAGTCACGCGCGCTTTGCCAGCACCCATGGCAATTCCCCGCCGATAAATTGATGTTCGGGGGATAGCCGAAAAACTCCGTCGCCGTGGGGCCGAATAAAACAACCGACCTTGTTTTCATCGCCCGCGCCAGATGAACCAGCCCGCCTTCGGTGCCGACATGGCAAACGGCATGCCTGATAACCGCCGCTGCCTGCCGCAACGTCGTTTTGCCGCGCAGGTCGAGCGACACGCCGTCAATCGGCGCATCGTCGCGCGTGCCAAGCTGGACGATGTAATACCCGCGAGAGGTCAGTTGCTGCACGGCTTCGCGCCAAATCGGCATCGGCATTAATTTGGTGGCCTGCCTTCCTGTCACATGCGCCCATTTTGCCACGGCATCATCGACGCCGTTCTGCACGGTGATAACTTTATGACCGGCGACGACGGATGCGGCGAATTGGCCGTCCTGCGGCGCGATGTCGAAATCAAGGTCGCTGTTACGGTCAATCGGCAGGCCGGTTGTCGCGCCCAACGTTTCAAGAAAATGATGATGTGACCATTGCGGCGGCCATGCAAAAGTGCCGTCGGCGCGGCGAAAATCGGGACGGGTGCGCCGGTCGCGCAAGGCCTGTGCCGCTTGGGCAAAAACGGCGTCAGGCATCACGGCGGCGATGGACGGCGCACGCAGGGCTTCCGGCGCGCGGGTATATTGGGCGACATAGGTGCCGCTTTCAATTTCCAGAAGCAGATCGGCGACGCCTTCGCGCGCGACCGCATCGCGCAGGCGCGCCGCCGCGCTGAAATTGGCAAAGCCGATGGAATTGATATGCGGATTATTGCCCAATATGGCCTTGACGGCTGGGCTGCGATGCAAAAAGGCGATGTCGCCGTCGGGAAACTTGGCGCGCATTGCGCGTAAAATGGGCGTAATCTGGAATAAATCACCGATGCTGCCGCCGCCGAAAATAACAATGCGCGGCGCGCGCTCTGTGGGTTGCGCGGGGGATGACAGCCACGCATCGAAAGCAGCGCGGCTTTCCAATCCGCGGATCGCCCATAACCAGCGTCGTTGCGGCCATTGTGCGCGCATTGCCGGCGACAGGCGCAACGTGGCCATGAACAGGGCGCGGGTTATAATATCGATATGAAGAAGCCGTGCTGCAGCATCGGTCATGCGGCCAAAGAAAAAGCGCCGTCTTTCCGGCGGGCCGTCGACAAGCTCGCGCCGGAAATTATAGGCTATATAGCGCACATAACGGAAAAAACGCCTGTCCAGCCGTTCGATGATGTTGTTTTTCAACATATTGTTCCCGAAAAAACCAAGATCATTTCTTAAATGAAAAAAACATGGGAGGCAAACCGCGTGATCAGACAGGCGGAAGCGATGAAAAGTCCCGAGCGCCGCCCTCTCTGTTCCATTTTTTGGGTTCTGTTTTTGGAAAAAACAACCGATGATTTTACGCTTCCGATTCCACCGAATTTATCCTATCGTGCCGCCAATCGGGTTTTGAACCCGGGGAACCATTCGACATACGGGGTAATTTCAGGGGTAACTAAGAGAATCGTAAATATATTATCCTCTTGTTATCAATTGAATATTTGATTAGTTCAAGTCCCGTCACTTGCCCTTTTGTGGCATCCAAGGTCTTTTGCAATGACCCTTATCGATCTGAAACAACGCCATCCCGAAAAGGCCCACAGGCCCGACAGCGCGCCGCCACCCCCGCGTCCGGACTGGATAAGGGTAAAAGCGCCCAACAGCCCCGAATATGCCGAAACCTACAACCTCATGCGCGGGCTGAAACTGCACACGGTGTGCGAAGAAGCCGCATGCCCCAATATCGGCGAATGCTGGAAACAGAAACACGCCACTTTCATGATCATGGGCGGGATATGTACCCGCGCCTGCGCGTTTTGCAATGTGGCGACGGGCAAACCCGACGCGCTCGACGGCGACGAGCCTGAAAATGTCGCGCAGGCCGTGGCGCAAATGGGCCTGCATCATGTCGTGGTGACGTCGGTCGACCGTGACGATCTGGCCGACGGTGGCGCGGCGCATTTCGCCGCGACCATCGCCGCCATACGCGCCGCCGCCCCCGGTTGCTCGGTCGAAATTCTGACGCCCGACTTCATGAAAAAAACCGGCGCGGTTGAAATCGTGGCGCGCGCCAAACCCGACGTGTTCAACCACAATCTTGAAACCGCGCCGCGTTTGTACCCGTCCATCCGTCCCGGCGCGCGTTACTTTACGTCGTTGAGCCTGCTCAAACGCGTCAAGGAAATCGATCCGTCGATCTTCACCAAATCGGGCCTGATGGTGGGCTTGGGCGAAACGCGCGAAGAAATCGGACAGGTGATGGACGACCTGCGCGCGGCGGATGTCGACTTCATCACCATCGGCCAATATCTGCAACCCACGCCCAAACACGCGGCAATAGACCGTTATGTGACGCCCGAAGAATTTGACAGCTATGCGACATTGGCGCGGGCCAAAGGCTTCCTGATGGTGTCCAGCTCGCCGCTGACGCGGTCATCGCACCATGCCGGCGACGATTTCGCGAAATTAAAAGCGGCCCGCGCGGCAAAAACTGTTTAGGGCTTAAGCAGATGTATCAGTAAATGCGCATAACCGCGCGCGTCATCAATGGCCCGATGCGTGTGGGGGATATTGCCAAGCCATTCGGGTGGATAATTTCCATAGTCCACAATGTGTCGCCCTAATTTTCCTGCCGCATATGATGCAAGGCATAGCGCAAAATGAAACAAACGCTCGGTGTTCCATGGGCCTTCAAGTAATTGCTCTTCTGTGAACCGGCGTAAATAAAAATCAATCCATATCCCGTCAAGCGCCAGTGGATGCGACATAAAGACAGGAACGCCAGACAGGTTTCTAACCCACTCAACGAAGCGCTTCATAACGACATTGGGTGGCTCGGGGTCGTGTGTTGCCGCAGCGTAAGCTTCCGGCTCTGTTTGCCAGAAAGCCATCGTCTTATCATTTTGCGACGCGCCATCCAGCCTTTGCAGTACGGCTTCAAACTCGCTGATGATGCCCTGGTCAGCCGTTACGGCAACAGCAGCAAAAGACAGCATGGAATTTATGCCGGGTATGGGGCCATCAAACTCACCGTCGGTAACGATATAAATAACTTCACCTGGCAAGCTTAACCCCACCGCCGTACCGGCCCGACATCGACATGGACGAAATCGGACGAAGGGTAATAACCCACGCCGCCGCGGCGCAACGCCAGCGCCTCGCTGTGCAACCGGGGCAGGGGCGTGCCGCCAAAGCGGATATCCATCGCCATGCCGCGCATATGGTAACTGTTCTTGGCGACGCCTGTGGTTTCACGCCGCAAAAACCGGTTGGTCGCGGGCGAACGGTAACCGGAAATGATGTCAACCGGCCTGTCATTGCCGAAATGCGCGCGCAGATCATGCACCAGATCGATCAAGCGTAAATCCATCACATGAACATCGCCCGAATAATGGTCGCGCAAAATGTGGTTGATGCGTCCCCACGCGGCGCGGTCATATTGCCCGTCGCGCCAATAGGTGATGTCCAGTTTCTCATCGGTATGCAGGTTATAAAACGACAAGGCCCGCGCCGGGCCGGTTGCAACGGGCCGCGCCAATCGCGCGGCGAAGGCGGGTGTGGTGACGAGGGTGCAGGCCGCCGCGGCAAGGCCGAGGCCAAGAAAATCGCGCCGTGTTTTATGCGTTGCTCGTCTCATCCTTGCCTCCTGCCGAGCTTTGAGCCTAAAGCCCATGCTGCCGCATGGCAACCGTCAATTTCCCGCGTGGCCGTTCTTGAACCCGTTCATCAATAATTGATCGTAACCGTATATATCCTTTCGGAAATTGATCCGGCCGCTGGAATCCGCGAACACGGTCCAATATGTGAAATAAACTGGAATCGGTTGGCGCAGCGGCACAAAGCGGGTTTTTCCGGCATCAATCTCGTCCTGAATTTTCTGTTCGCTCCAATCGCCTTTGTTGGCGGCCAGCAGAATTTCGGCGACGCGCAGCGGGTCTTCCAGCCGCACACATCCCGAACTGAAATCGCGTTCCGCCTTGTCGAACAATTCCTGATGCGGCGTGCCGTGCATGTAAACGGAAAACGCATTGGCGAAATTGAATTTAATCTGGCCCAGACTGTTAATGTCGCCGGGATTCTGGCGCAGCCGGTAATTAAAATCATCCGGCTTCAAATCCCGCCAGTCGATCGTCAGACCCGACGGATCCTGATCCCGTCCGGCAATCACAATGCCCTGTTTTTCCAGATAATGCGCATCGCGTTTCAATTTGGGCAGAATATCCTTGCGCGCGATTGAAATCGGCACGTGCCATGACGGGTTTATCACCGCGTTGGTGATCTTGCTGTCGATAAAGGGCGTGGGACGGTCGGTGCGTCCGTCGACGACCGCGCCGCGAAATATTTCCTGCCCGTCCTTGACGATCTTGACGGAAAAATCGGGAATATTGACTTCGACATAATTGGCGGGCGGCCAATCTTGGGGCATGTGCCGCCAACGTTCCATATTGGCGCGAATTTGCCCGATGCGCGCGGCAACGGGCACATCCAACGCCGCGACCGTCTGCTGGCCCAGAACGCCATCGGGCTTCAACCCGTTGCGGCGTTGATAATCCACCACCGCATCGCGCAATTTGTCGTCATAGGTATCGGGTTGATCGCCGTCGGGCAGAGTATAACCTTCCGCCTTCAATCGCGCCCGCAACTGCGCAATGCGCGGGTCGTCGTCGCCGGGATGCAGGATAGGGCCGTTGCCGACTGTCGGCCATCCGCCATTGGCGGCAAAACCGCGATAGCTTTTCAACGCCGCCGCCAACGCGGCATAGGCGGGGTCTTGCGGGGCGATCCGGTCGAAAAACGCGCCCAGTTTTCCCGCCTTAATCGCGGCCGCCAAATCCGCAATATCGTCGGCAGGGGCGCGATGAAATTCCCAGCCGGGATATATCGCGGCCAGATCGACGCTTTCGCCGCGCAGGTCGTGCGTCAGGCGCAACAGGCTGTCGCTGATCAAAATCTCCAATTGCATCTTGTCGGCGTCGGGGGTGGCCGCCAATTTGCGCATGGCATCGACAGGGTAATCATCGGCATCCAGCCCGTGATAGGTGATAACGGCCTTGATGGAATCGAAAAAACCTTGCGCCCGCTTGACGGTATCCGGCGTCGACATATCCCACGCTTTTTGTCCGCCCCGCGCGGCATAAAGGGCGGCCAAAGCCTGACGGTCTGCCGCGCTGGCGCCGGGCATGGAGGAAGACGGGTCGGCCAGATAGGCTCCGACATCGGACGTTCCGGCACAGGCAAGGCCGGGTGCCAGCAAAAACAACAGAAAGACAACAAAGCGCAACATTACCTCTTTTCCGGCAGGGCGCGCCGGGGTAATTTGACGAAAATCATTATGTTTCTATCACATGCCCCAACATCACGAAACCCGCATTCTGCCCTACACCGCCGCGCAGATGTTCGATCTCGTCGCCGCCATCGACCGTTATCCGGAATTTCTGCCGTGGTGCAAATCGGCGCATATCCTGTCGCGCGACGGCGATATAATCGTGGCCGATCTTGTCATCGGCTATAAATTATTTCAGGAAAAATTCACCTCGGAAGTCACGCTCGACCGCCCGCGCACCATCGCCGTGCACTACAAATCGGGGCCACTGTCGCATCTGTCGAACGCGTGGCAATTCACGCCCAAGGGACGTAAAAGCTGTGAACTGGCGTTTCAGGTCGATTTCGATTTCCATTCGCCGTTATTGCGCGCGGCGATGAATGTCTTTTTCGACAAGGCGCTTACCAAAATGGTCGCGGCCTTCGAAGGACGAGCCAAGGCGTTATACGGCTGACGGGTTAGTGATGATCCCAGCCGCCGTGGAAGCGGTTATGATGATAGCCGTTCCACCGATGCCCGCCGAAGTGAAAGATAACAAGCGGCCCGGCATAGGGGGCCACGGGATACAGGGGCGCGTAACCGGATCCATAATAATAACCGCCGCCATAATAACCGCTCTGATTATAACCGCCGGGATAAACGCAACCGCTTGTTGCGGCAAGCAAAGCAAATCCCGCTGCGCCGAAAAGCCGTTGAATATTTTTCTTTCCAATAACCATGACGAACTCCCTTGCCGATATATCGGGTTTCCTCGATTTAAAGATAGTGCCTGTAAAAGGCGGCATAAAGATAAATAAAACTCAATGAAAACAGGTTGTTGTGCGCTCCGCCCGCCCTTCCGTGTGCGCCGCTATCAGCGACGAAGCCATTTTTTCAATTCCTCATATTCCATATCCTGCGGCCCGATGAATCCGTGCCGCATCATGAAATCGATGATGACGAGATTACAGTTGAATTTGAATCTGTCGGTGTCGCGGACCAGGGCGGCGACATCGCGCAACGGCATCAAATGAAACGCGGCGACTTCGCCGTCGGTATTGCGCGGCGTAAAACCGGACGGCAGTTCAAGGTCATAGATAAACAACGTATCGCTGCGCAACCCGCCGTGACGTTCGACGCGATAATCGATAGACGGGGCAGGGCGCGCAGTCAGGGCCAGCGCGCGTTCAATGCCCGCTTCTTCCAACGCCTCCTTGCACAAATTGTCTTCGACGCTCAGGCCGAAAGGCTGGCCGCCGCCGATGATGTTATCCAGCTTGCCGGGGTCGGCGGGGCGATCCGCCGCGCGTTCGCCCACCCATAAATGAATGCCGTCCTGCTTGCGGACGAAGCCGTTGACATGCACGCCCCACGCCCGCACGCCGAACCACGGCACGGCGACGCGGTCGATCTGCGCCACCGGTGCGTCGCCCCATTTTTCCACGACGGCATACATTTCATGGCGCAACTTCTTGCCGTGCGTCTCGGCAATCCATCGCGTGGCGCGCATCAACGCATCGCTGCGCGTCTCGAAATCGGCAAAGGAAGGATCCAGCGCGATGCCATCCGGCACGGCATGAAACAACCCCGTCTGCGGCAGCATATCCGCCAGTTCGCGCGGAACATAACCATACCGCGCGCCGCCGATGAACAAAGGCGCAAAGCCCGCCAGATCATGACGATTGCAGGCGATAAAATGGCGAACATAACCGGAAGACATGGCCGACTCACTGACGATAAGGACGGTTTCTGTCTACCGTGTTTTCACCCGCATCCGCAAGATTGCGGCGTCGTTTACACGACCCGTATATTCTTGAACTGCCACGGGTCGGACGTGTCGATATCTTCGGGGAACAACGTGCCGCGATCCTGCAACGGCGACCATTCGCCCCACACGCCGACGACATCGCCCAGATAAGGCACGGCGATTTCCAGCACGCGTTCGTAATCCATCTGTTCCGGTTCGACCAGACCGCGCTTGGGGTTTTCAATCGCCCAGATCATGCCCGACAGCACCGCAACCGTAACCTGCAACGACGTCGCGGTGTTATAGGGCGCAAGCTGGCGCGCCTGATCGATGGTCAAACGCGACCCGTACCAATAAACGCCTTTCTTGTTACCCATCAGCAAAACGCCCAATTCATCCATGCCCTTGGTGATGTCTTCGGGGCCGAGCAACCGCTTGTTGGCCTGCAACGCGCCATTCTTGCCGTTCAATTCATGCACCGACAACACCGCGCCGTCGCAGGGGTGATAGGCGTAATGACAGGTCGGGCGATACCGCACCTTGCCCTTGTCGCGCAGCGTCAGATAATCGGCGATCGAAATCGATTCATTGTGGGTAATCAGGAAACCGTGATACGGCCCTTCCAATGGTGTCCAGCTGCGCACCCGCGTGGTGCAGCCGGGGCGGTTCAGGTAAATCGACGCGTCGCAACCATAAGGATGCTTGACCCCGTCGTCGGGCAATTGCTTTTCATGCGTGCCCCACCCCAATTCGGCGGGCTGGCGGCCTTCGCTGTAAAAACCGTCGATCGACCAGGTGTTGATGAACTCCCCGACTTCCTTGGGCTTGTTGCAAACCTGCGTGTCGCGTTCGGCGATATGCACAACCTTGATGCCCAGCTGCTTGGAAAGCTTGCCCCAATCTTCTTGCGATTTCGGCACGGTGAATTTGACGCCCGTGTCGCGCGCCATATCCAGCAACGCCTTTTTGACGAAATGATTGACAATGCCGGGGTTGGCGCCGTGGCACAGCACGGCCGTATGGCCGCCGGCATATTTGGGCTGCAACGCCAATGCCGTTTCGCGCATGCCGTAATTCGACCGTTCCGTGGCGGATAAAGTCGGGTCGGTGTAATGACCGGCCCACGGTTCGATAACGGTATCGATGTAAAGCGCGGCCTTTTCCTGACACAATTCGATGATGGCGGTCGACGCGACATCGACCGACACATTGACGACGAAATCGCCGGGCTGCAGCCTGCTGCCCAGAACCTCGCGGTAATTGTCGGAAGTCAACGCCTCGACAATAAACTTAACCTTGTGTTCCTTGGCGACATCGTGGCCGCGATCGTCCGCCGTGATAATGGTGATCTGTTCGGGCTTGACGTCGATATGGCGCAAAATCAACGGCAACGTGCCCGCGCCGATGGAACCGAAACCGATCATATAGATGTGATTTTTGAACGCGACGTATTTCATTGATAACTATCCGGGACAAGAGATGAGGGGAAAAAAAGAAAAAGGAAGAAGCCGGGCCGGAGAAACATTTTCCCTGTCTCTCCGGGCCCGGCTTCCAATCCTTATTTCACAACCTTCAGATGTTTCGCCCCGCGCGGGTTGCGGCGGCGCGTATGCGTCGCGGCGACGCCCGGGATGATCTCGACCTTCGTGTCGGAATGAAATCCGTTGAAGGATGTCTGCGACGCCGAGCCATAAGCCCCCATGCCTTCAAGCGCGATATAATCGCCCTCGTTGATGTCGTCGGGCAGGGTGAACGGGCCGGGCAGATAATCGACGGAATCGCAGGTCGGGCCATAGAAACGGAACAACGCGCTGGTTTTCGACAAAGCCCTGCGGCCCTTCGTTCCCGCGCGCGGCAAACGCATGGCCGCGGTCGCGTTCTTCCAGCTCATCGAGCACACTTCGAACATATTGCCATAGCTGCCGTCATTGATATACAGCACGTCATCCTTGCGCAATTCGACGCGCACCACCAATGTCGAACAATTGCCCGACAAAGCGCGCCCCGGTTCCGACCAGATTTCGCACTCTTCCGGCAGGCCGAGCGCGGCGATTTCATCGCGGATGACATCGAAAAACGCGGTCAAAGGCGGAATGTCCATGCCCAGACCGGGAATGGGGAAACCGCCGCCGACATCGAACACACTCAATGTCACGCCCGACCGGCGCACGACATCGCTGCCCATGCGGATGGCATTGGCGTAAGATGCGGGGTCAAGCGTTTGCGACCCGACATGGAACGACAAACCGACGCGCGCCGCGACCTTGGCCGCGTCTTTCAGCAATTCGACGGCGATATCGGGCAGGCATCCGAATTTGCCGGTCAACTGGCACGCCGCGCTGCCTTTGGGCATGCCCAAACGCACGACGATCAACAGGTCGGCGGCGCGATCGGTTTCCTCGACGATTTTGTTGATTTCGTCGCGCGTATCGACGACGAAATCGCGCACGCCATATTCGTAATAGGCGCTGCGAATCGCCTCGCGGCTCTTGACCGGATTCATAAAGGCCAGATGCGCGTCGGGGAACATCTCGCGCACCTGCCGCACTTCGCCCAGCGACGCGACGTCGAAATGCGTGATGCCCGCGTCATGCAGCCGTTTCAGCACATAAGGATCGGGGTTCGATTTAATGGCGTACAGGCTGTGGCCGGGGAAATGGTCGATGAAAGTCCGCGCGGCTTCGACCAGCTTTTCCGGATGCAGGCAATGCACCGGCTGCGCGGGCTGCACGGCCTTGACCATCGCCTCGATGCTGGCGAATTGCGGCAGGCCCGGCGCGGCGGCTGGCGCATGTTCGGTCGCGGATGCATAACCGGCTGTCGCGCCGGTCTGGATGGGGACGCTTTCGTTGTAATCCATAAGTTAGCCCTCCTGGTTCGCAAAGTTTTGCCAAACAGGAAGAAGCCGAACCTTCATTGCGGGCGCGGGAATCCCGTATCGGGATTCGTTATCGGGGCGGGATGCGTTTTCGAAAGCTGCGCACTTTACCCCTGCGCCGTGACGAACGGTGCGGGGCTCGACCCTTATCCTTTGCCTCACAACCAAGATCGCAATTAACAGAAGTATCTGCAAACTATCTGCAAACCATCCGTTAACGGCCTCTTCGCTGCATACCACATTCCCGGTCGAGCATTTCATCAAGCCCGGGCGGCAAAGCGTCGTTACATAAACCAGTGGGGAACGAAAAAGGTGGTATGCCTTCCCATCCTTGGGCCAGTGGTACGTGCGCTTCCGTAATTTGCAGTATGTATACCGAAATCTCTAACATTCAATAAAAATTTTTACTTGCCGCACGATTTTTTCGCCTGTGACGCTTTTGCATCATGCGCCAAAGCGGAAAGCCATATTGCCCGTTCCGGCAAAGACGGATACTGTCTCCACCCCGCCACAACCTGCCATCGCCGTCTCATGACTTTTCTCCACGCCATCATCATCGCCGTCCTGCAGGGCGCCACCGAACTCTTTCCTGTCAGCAGCCTCGGCCACGCCGTGATCCTGCCGCGCCTTCTGGGCTGGAATGTCGACCAGAAAGCGCCGGATTTCCTGCCGTTTCTGGTGGTTCTGCATCTGGGAACGGCCACCGCGCTGCTGGCCTATTTCTGGCGCGACTGGTTCGGCTTTGCCAAAGCCGTGCTGGGGCTGGGCGACGCCGAAACCGTGCGCCGCGAACGCAAAATCTTCTGGCTGATTTGCGCCGCCACCTTGCCGGCCGTCGTCATCGGCGGCGGTCTGGAACATAAATTGCGCGGCGCTTTCGGCGCGCCGACGCTGGCCGCCGCCTTCCTTATCGTTAACGGCGTGATCCTGTTCGTCGGCGACAAAATGCGCCATGCCGGTTCGCGCGCGTTGGATCAGGTCGGATTCGGCGCCGCGCTGGCGATCGGCGCGTGTCAGGCGCTGGCGCTTATCCCCGGCATTTCACGGTCGGGCGCGACAATGGTCGGCGGCGTGCTGGCAGGGCTGACGCATAAAGACGCCGCGCGCTTTTCCTTCCTGCTGGCGACGCCGGTTATCGCGGGCGCAGGGGTGCTGGAAGTGCCGAAAATGCTGCATGCCGCAACCCCCATCGCCTATGACCCCACAATGGTCGTGACGGCGGGCGTGGTCGCGGGCGCAGCCGCCTATGCCAGCGTCGCGGCATTGATGCATTATTTCAAAAAGAACGAAATCGAAGCCCTGAAACCCTTCGCCTATTATTGCTGGGCCGCGGGCGTTCTTGCCTTAATTGTTATGCGATAAGGCCATTCTTTTGCCATAGATAAAGCGTCCCATGAGGCTGCATCTTTGTGCTGTATTTTTGTGGAGGCCCGACGTGAAACATCTGCTCGCTCTATGCTTTGTCGTTCTTGCCTGCATTGCCGCGGCGCCTGCCGCGCAGGCGCATGATCATGACGGCGGGCACTTTTTCTTCGGGTTTAATGCCGGCGCGCCTTATTATCCCGGCTATTACCGGCCTTACTGGGGGCCGTCTTATTACTATGAACCCGCACCGGCGGTGATCTATGAACAACCCGCGCCGCAAACGGTCTATATCCAGCAGCAACCGCAAACCGTCTATGTCCAGCAGCCGCAGCAGGCCGCGCCGGCGGCGGACGTCCCCACTTATGTCGACGCCAAAGGCCGCACCTGCCGCAATATCGACGTCATGACCCCCGACGGCACGGCGATCAAAGGCAAAGCCTGTTTGCGCCCCGACGGCACATGGCATACAGTCGACTGATCCAATCCACAGGGGAGTTCCCATGAAAATCCGCGCGACGATACTGACTCTATCCGCCGTTATGGGTTTGACATCCTATCCTTTGGCTTGCGCCCGCGCCGATACGCAGGCCATCCGTAATGCCGATAACGAAATATGGGGTTCCGCCGGCGCGTCCTTTCTTAACTATAAGGAAGAAATCCCGTCGCCCTATCTGCCCGACAGCGAACATGCCACTCTGCCATCCGCCGCCATAGGGATCACAATGCTGGGCTATCCGGGGCAGGGACTGGCCAGCAATCTCTATCTGTCTATCGAAGGCACGGGGACATTCGGCGACGCCAATTACAACGGCGCATATCTGCAAACGCCGACCACGCCTTTGCATGCGACCACCACCGAGCATATCTGGACGCTCGACAGCAAAATCGGCAAGGCCTTCCCGCTCGGGCCGGCGGCCATGCTGATACCCTATGCCGATATTGGCTATCGTTACTGGTCGCGCAATCTGGGCAGCGGATATATCGAAGATTATCAAAACGGCGAATTACTGGGCGGCTTGATGCTGCAGATCGCGCCGACCAGCCGGTTGGTGCTGACGGGCTATGGCGCGGCGGGCACGACATTCTCGCCGCAAATGGCAACCGGCGGCGAAACCTACAATCTGGGCAGCGCCGGCGCCTATAAACTGGGCGGCAAGATCGGCTATAGCCTGACGCAGCGGGTCGAATTATTCACGACGCTGGATTACGACGCTTTCCGTTATGGCATCAGCGGAGCAGATCCATACGGTTATTACGAACCAACCAGCCACACCGAAGACACGGCGTGGCGCGTGGGTATTGGCTATCACTTCAACTAACACAACCAGGGAGACGCGTGTATGAAGCAGTCTATAAAGATTCTAGGCATGGCCGTTCTGATGGGAACGCTGGCGTCGCCCGCCTTCGCCGACAGCCTGTCGCTGACCATCGGCACGCCGCCGCCCGCGCCGATCGTCGAAGCCATTCCGGTCGCGCCGGGGCCCGAGGCCATCTGGGCGTGGCATCCCGGCCACTGGCACTGGATCGACGATCGTTACGTCTGGATTCCCGGCCATTACGCCAAACGCCCGCATCCCGGCGCGCATTGGGTTCCGCCCATGTGGGAACATTACGATCATGATCATCATGGTGACGGCGACTACCGTTTCCATCCCGGCCACTGGGAATAACAGGCTGGCGTGAATCGAAGGCCCGTTCCGCGGAACGGGCCTTCTTTTTCTTTTTTTGACGATGTTTCCGGAGGCCGTAATGGCAAAATCGCCTTATAAAAATTTGACGCAGTTAGGGCGCAAGACGGACATGCCTTTGTCGCCGGATGCCGCCATTCTGGAACGCGTGCCGCGGCCCTTTCCCGAACACGACTATGTCGTGCGCTTCGTCTGTCCCGAATTCACCAGCCTGTGCCCGTTGACAGGCCAGCCGGACTTCGCCCACATCGTTCTGGATTACGTTCCCGGCAAATGGCTGGTGGAAAGCAAATCGCTGAAACTGTTTTTCCAATCCTTCCGCAATCACGGCGATTTCCACGAAGCCTGCACCGTCGGCATCGGCGACCGGCTGATCAAGCTGCTGTCGCCCAAATGGCTGCGCGTGTCGGGCTATTGGTATCCGCGCGGCGGCATGCCCATCGACGTGTTTTTTCAAAAAGGCAAACTGCCCGCCGGCGTCGCGGTTCCCGATACCGGCGTCGCGCCGTACCGGGGCAGGGGATAACCCCTTCTGATTGCGCGGTTTTTGGCGCCTTTTTTCGGTAAAATTAAGTGGTGTTCCGGCCCTGATTTCGCTAGGATAGCTCGCGGAATCACCCGCGTCTTTTTGCCAGTTTTGGCAATGCGTTAGGCGCATTTTTTCGCACCAAAACTCAAGTCAGGAACAAAGTTAAAAATATGAACCATTCAGCCGCCGAAACCCTCGCCGCCGAACAAGCCTATGGCGCGGATTCCATCACCGTGTTGCGCGGGCTTGACGCCGTGCGCAAACGTCCGGGCATGTATATCGGCGACACCGACGACGGTTCGGGCCTGCACCATATGGTCTACGAAGTCGTCGACAACGCGGTCGATGAATCGCTGGCCGGTTATTGCACGCGCGTCGATGTGATCTTGAACGCCGACGGATCATGCACGGTGCGCGACAACGGCCGCGGCATTCCCGTCGACCTGCACCCCGAAGAAGGCGTGTCGGCCGCCGAAGTCGTGATGACGCAACTTCACGCGGGCGGTAAATTCAACCAGAATTCGTACAAGGTTTCCGGCGGCCTGCACGGCGTCGGCGTGTCGGTCGTCAACGCGCTGTCGGAATATCTCGACCTGCGCGTCTGGCGTCAGGGCGCGGAATGGTCGATGCGCTTCCGTCACGGCGTGGCCGAAGCCCCGCTGAAACAGGTCGCCGCGTCCGACAAGACGGGCACCGAAGTCACGTTCCTGCCGTCGCCGGAAACCTTCACCAAAACCGTGTTCGATTTCGACACGCTGGAACATCGCCTGCGCGAACTGGCGTTTCTGAATTCGGGCGTCAATCTGAACCTGACCGACGCGCGCGGCGTCGAACCGAAAAGCGTGCAATTATGCTACGAAGGCGGCCTGCGCGAATTCGCCAAATGGCTCGACAAGGCCAAGGCGCCCGTTCACGACACCGTGTTTTCCCGCAAGGAACAGGACGGCATCACCGTCGAATGCGCGATGCAATGGAACGACAGCTACCACGAAAACATGCTGTGCTTCACCAACAACATCCCGCAAAAAGACGGCGGCACCCATCTGGCCGGCTTCCGCGCGGCGTTGACGCGCACCGTCAACCAATATGCCGAAAGAAGCGGGCTGGCGAAAAAGGACAAAGTCGCCTTGTCGGGCGAAGACATGCGCGAAGGGCTGACCTGCGTCTTGTCGGTCAAGGTTCCCGACCCCAAATTTTCGTCGCAGACCAAGGAAAAACTGGTGTCGTCGGAAGTCAAACCGGCGGTGGAATCCGTCATCGGCGACATGCTCAACACATGGTTCGAAGAACATCCCGCCGACGCCAAGAAAATCATCGGCAAGGTCGTCGAAGCCGCGGCGGCCCGCGAAGCGGCGCGCAAGGCGCGCGAACTGACGCGGCGCAAGGGCGCGCTCGACCCCAATTCATTGCCCGGCAAACTGGCGGATTGTCAGGAACGCGATCCGGCTTTATCGGAAATCTTCATCGTCGAAGGCGACTCGGCGGGCGGTTCGGCCAAGCAGGGCCGCGCGCGCCAGTTTCAGGCCATTCTCCCGCTGCGCGGTAAAATTCTCAACGTCGAACGCGCGCGGTTCGACAAAATGCTGTCTTCGGCCGAAATCGGTACGCTTATCACCGCCATCGGCTGCGGCATCGGGCGCGAAGAATTCAACGCCGACAAGGCGCGCTATCACAAAATCATCATCATGACCGACGCCGACGTCGACGGCAGCCACATCCGCACGCTGTTGCTGACCTTCTTCTTCCGTCAAATGCCCGAACTCATCGAACGCGGCTATCTGTATATCGCCCAGCCGCCTTTGTACCGCATCAAGAAGGGCAACACCAAAGAGCGTTACCTGAAAGACGAACGCGCGATGGAAAACTACCTGACGGAATCCGGCGTCGAAGACGCCACGCTGACGCTGCATGGCGGCAAGGTTTTGCAAGGCGATGCCTTGCGCGAAATGGTGGAACGCGCCCGCGCGGCGCGCGGCGCCATCGTGGCCTTGGCGCGTAAAGTCGAACATCCCGTCATCGTCGAACAGGCCGCCATTTCCGGCGCTTTGTCGGCGGCCTTGACAGCCGAACCCGAACAGGCGGCCCAGGCGGCGGCCTATCTTGCCAAACGGCTGGACGCCCTGATGCCCGCCAAGGAACGCGGCTGGAAGGGCGAAGCCGGCAAAGGCGGCATGGTACTCAGCCGCCTGCGCCACGGCGTGACATCGCGCTATTATCTCGACGGCGACGTGCTGCGCTCGGCCGAAGCCCGCCGTCTCGACGGCATGGCGGCGGATTTGCAGGACTGGTTCAAGGCTCCGGCCGCATTGACCATCAAGGACAAGCCCGTCACGCTTAACGGCCCGACCGACCTTGTCGAGGCCATCTGGAATCACGCCAAGAACGGCCTGTCGGTGCAGCGTTACAAAGGCCTCGGCGAAATGAATCCCGAACAATTATGGGAAACCACGCTCGACCCGTCGGTGCGCACCTTGCTTCAGGTCAAGGTGCACCAATCCGACGTGGCAGAGGAAGTGTTCTCGACGCTCATGGGCGACGTCGTCGAACCGCGCCGCGACTTCATCCAGTCCAACGCCCTCAACGCGGTCATCGACGCGTAAGGTTACCGCTTCCCGCCCGCCAGAACCGAAACCGTCGGCGTCTGGCCGTTCAGGTCGGTCAGCTGGATAGGATAATCGCCGCTGAAACAGGCGTCGCAGAATTGCGGCATCTGCGCGTTGCGCTTGGCCTCGCCCATGGCGCGGTACAACCCGTCCA
>JAGWIK010000022.1 GCA_028866275.1 Alphaproteobacteria bacterium | reverse complement strand
CTTCCCGCCCGCCAGAACCGAAACCGTCGGCGTCTGGCCGTTCAGGTCGGTCAGCTGGATAGGATAATCGCCGCTGAAACAGGCGTCGCAGAATTGCGGCATCTGCGCGTTGCGCTTGGCCTCGCCCATGGCGCGGTACAACCCGTCCATCGAAATAAAAGCCAGACTGTCGGCCCCGATGAATTTGCACATTTCCGCGACAGTGTATTTATGCGCCAGAAGCTTGTCGGCCTCCGGCGTGTCGACGCCGTAAAAACAACTGTGGCTGGTGGGAGGGCTCGAAATGCGCATATGCACTTCGCGCGCGCCCGCGGCGCGCAACATTTCGACAATTTTCACCGATGTCGTGCCGCGCACGATGGAATCGTCGACCAACACCACGCGCTTGCCCTCGATAAAGCGGCGATTGGCGTTGTGCTTCAGCTTGACGCCCAAATGGCGGATGCGGTCGGTGGGTTGAATGAATGTACGGCCGACATAATGGTTGCGGATGATGCCCAGATCGAAAGGCAGCTTGCTGATTTCCGCATAACCGATGGCCGACGGCACGCCCGAATCCGGCACGGGCACGACGATGTCGGCGTCGACATGGGACTCGCGCGCCAGCTCCGCGCCGATATTCTTGCGCATTTCATAAACAGACCGGCCTTCGACCGATGAATCGGGGCGCGCGAAATAGATATATTCGAAAATGCAGAATTTATGCGGCGCAGCGGCAAAGGGCCGCATCGATTGCACGCCATCCTTGGTCACCACGACCATTTCGCCGGGTTCGATATCGCGCACGAATTCCGCGCCGATGATGTCGAGCGCGCAGGTCTCGCTGGCCAGAACATGCGCGTCGTCAATCTTGCCCAGAACCAAGGGACGCACGCCATGCGGGTCGCGCACGCCG
Organism: Alphaproteobacteria bacterium; assembly: GCA_028866275.1. GTDB lineage: Bacteria > Pseudomonadota > Alphaproteobacteria > UBA9219 > UBA9219 > CAIXLI01. The sequence goes on along the minus strand of JAGWIK010000022.1, from coordinate 31,136 downwards.
ATCATCATATCGCTGCCCAGACATACCAGGGAATAGGCGCCTTCGACCTGCCGCAACGCCTCGATCAGCCGGTCGACCGGACGGCCCGCGCTCGATACGGCCATCAAATGAATAAAGGTCTCGGTGTCGGTGGACGACCGGAACAGGCAACCCCGCTTGACCAGCTGCTTGCGTATGGTGTGCGCGTTGGTCAGATTGCCGTTATGGGCGATGGCAAAGCCGCCGAAATCGAAATCGGCAAACAAAGGCTGGACATTACGTAACGCGGTTTCGCCCGTCGTGGCGTAACGCGTATGGCCGATGGCGGCATTGCCGACCAACCGCGTCACCACGCTTTCGGCATTGAAATTTTCGCCGACATGGCCCAGCGCGTGATGCGCGTTGAATTGTTCGCCGTCGGTGCAGACGATGCCGGCAGCTTCCTGTCCGCGATGCTGCAACGCATGTAACCCCAGCGCGGTCATGGCGGCGGCGGAATCGCGCCCGAAAATGCCGAATACGCCGCATTCCTCGCGCAGCTTGTCGTCGTCAAACGGATTGGTCGTCGGGGTCATGGCGTGCCTTCCGGGTTCATGATTTTGTTTACATCCAAATGCTGGTCGTCGTTATTCGTCGGCGTCGTGGGCTGCGCTTTGGGCTCCGGCGTCGACAGCATGTCCAGCGCGCGCTGGTCGATAGCCTTTTGCGCGTTGTTTTTCTGGTCGGTATATGTCTGGAACGTGCGGTCGATCATCTTCTTCGGGATCAAAGACGCCAGCTCCTTCGCGCCATAAGCCATCAAAGGCCGCGTCCGCGCCTGCATCAACAATTCCGGCGGCGCGTCGTCGGTTTTTTCCTGCGCGGCTTTATCCGCGTTGGCGTCGGGTTTGGGCGCAACCGCCGCCGCTGTCGTCGTCGCCGCAGACCCGGCCTGCGGCTTGTCGATGTCGGGCCAGAAAATCATCACCGCGCCCAGATAAATCAACGACACAACCGCCGCGCCGCGCAAAAGCCCGTACAGAAAACCCAATGAACGGTCTATGGCGGTAATCGCGCTGCCGCGCACGACCAATCCCGTGATGATATGGCCAAGAATAGCCAGCACGATCAGCGCGCCCAAAAAAGTCACGCCCACGGCGGCCCACTGCGCGGGCTTGTCGGCCTTGACGTAATGATGCACCCACGGCAAGGCATGCGGATAAAATTTGGCGGCGACGATACAGGCGCCGACCCAGGTAACCAGCGAAAACATTTCCCGCACAAAACCGCGTATCAAAGCCAAAAGGCCCGAAAGCAAAACAATGACAATAACGCCATAATCAATGGCATTGAGGCCTTGTTGGGGGTCCATGCATTATCCTTACAGTTTGACGGTACGTCTATGTAGCACAAAAAACAGGAAAGTTAATAACTTCGACAGGTAATATTCGATTTTATGCGCGCCGCGCCTGAGGTTCCGCCTGAAACAACGGCAATAACTCGCTCAATTGCCTAATTTCGGTAGCGCGGAGCAGGGCCGTCGCCCCCGCTTTCCGCGCTTTGTCGCTTTCCGGCATAATGGCCTGCTCGAATCCCAATTTGACGGCTTCCTTTAAACGCAAATCGGGCTGGCTGACGCGGCGAATTTCACCCGACAACCCGATTTCGCCGAACGCGACACAGGCGGCGGGCACGGGCTCGCCCGTCAGCGAAGACAACAACGCCGCCGCGACGGCCAGATCCGCCGCCGGTTCGGTAATGCGGAAACCGCCCGCGACATTCAAATAAACATCATGCTGGCCGAACGCCACGCCGCACCGCGCCTCCAAAACGGCCAGAATCATCGCCAAACGGCCGGCATCCCACCCGATCACCGCGCGCCTTGGCGTGCCGTATGAAGTCGGCGCGACAAGCGCCTGAATTTCCACTAAAACAGGCCGCGTGCCTTCCAGCCCCGCGAACACCGCCGCGCCCGACATGTCGTCGCGCCGGTCGGCCAGAAACAGGGCCGACGGATTTTGCACTTCCATCAATCCCTTATCGGTCATTTCGAACACGCCGATTTCATCGGTCGGGCCGAAACGGTTTTTAACGCCGCGCAACACGCGGAATTGATGCCCGCGATCGCCTTCCAGATACAACACCGTGTCGACCATATGTTCCAGCACGCGCGGGCCGGCAATCGTCCCTTCCTTGGTGACATGCCCGACCAGGATCAGCGATATGCCGCGTTTTTTGGCAACGCGAATCAATTCCTGCGCCGATGTGCGCACCTGCGCCACCGTGCCCGGCGCGCTGTCCAGCGTGTCGACATACATGGTCTGGATGGAATCGATAATCAAAATGTCTGGAGAATCCTTATGATCGATGGCGCCGATAATGTCGCGGATCGATGTTTCGCTGGCCAGCATGCATGCGGCGTCGGCCAACCCCAACCGCGCGGCGCGCAACCGCACCTGATCGATGGCCTCTTCGCCCGAAATATAGGCAACCTTGTTTCCCTGCGATAACCGGCACACAACTTGTAACAAAAGGGTCGATTTGCCGATGCCTGGATCGCCGCCCACCAAAGTCGCCGAACCGGGAACCATCCCGCCGCCCAGCACGCGGTCGAATTCGCCGATCTGGCTCAGCCGGCGAGGCAACACGCGATCGCCGTCGCTTTTCAACGGCACGAAATCGATTTTGTTGGATTTGCCGCGCGCCTTGCCGTCATTCAACCCTTTCGGCGGGCCGGACGCGGCGTTTTCCTCGACCAGAGAATTCCAGCTGCCGCACGCTTCGCACTTGCCCGCCCATTTGGGATAACTCGCGCCGCATGCCTGACAGGCAAAGATGGAAGAAGATTTGGCCATACCGCTTTATACACAAATGTTCTTGTTTTGTACATGTTTTTCTGTGAAGCTCTTGCGGCCCGTTTTATGTGTTATAAAATACACATAAATATACACATATAAATGTGGATCTATGTATGATAGAATACAGCTTCGAATGGGATGATGAGAAGGATGCCCTGAACCGGAAACAGCACGGTGTTGCGTTTGCCGACGCGCAGGAAGCTTTTTATGACGAAAACCGCATCATTGCGCATGATGAAATGCATTCGGAAAAAGAAGAGCGGCTGTTTTGTATAGGTCAAACGGCCAAAGGCATTTTAACAGTGCGCTTTACCGTTCGCGGGCATCGCATCCGTATTATCGGCGCGGGGCATTGGAGAAAATGGAGGAAGTTTTATGAAAAAGCACAACAGGATTGATGCGGCCCCCAAGGGCAGGTTGACGATTATCAAAGATTTTTTGCCGCCGCCGGAACAGTTGGTGCGCAGGGAAGACACGGTACGCGTGACATCGGAATTCACCAGATCAAGCATCGACTTTCTGAAAGAAGAAGCCAGAAAAAACAAAGTGCCGTATCAGCGCATGTTGCGGTCGCTGGTCGATTTATATGTGGAGCGGGTGCGGGGGTAGGGAGTATTAATTGATTGGTCTATATTGCGCCCGGTTGTTTTGGATGTCCGCTTTCCCTGTGAATATCTCCTTTGGCATACATTATTTTCCATTGAAATATATAAGTCGTTTTGCCCGCATGACGCCGTGTTCCCATCGGGTTTTAAGCCACCAAGGGTCGTTAGCAATTTCCTTCAATTCCTTGAGCAGTTCATGCGCTAACTTTTCTGTTTCTTCCCACATAGCAAGATCTTCTTTTATAATATTGGACTTTATCGTGTTGGCATTACCTTGGGGAGATGTATCAAATACTCCATTTGCCATATTCACAATGTCAATTCTAATACCCCGCAGGTGCGTATAAAATTTTACAATGCGCTCAGGTCGTTCATTCCCATTCAATAATCCAAGACGATTTAAATGTGCTTCGATCACAGGGTCTAGACTGCTTGCAAGCCCGGGGCCAACAGTGTTCGTAATTTTTACGTCGTGGCCATCATCTAGTTGAGATGCGCACCAAGTAAAAAAGGCCACATGGTTACGCCTTGTGATCATCTCTACAATAGAAAATATTTCGCCGGCAATGGCAGATGCTGCCGCACAACGATCACGGTGCTGCTTATAATTTTCTACGAGCAACCCAGAGATTACGACAGCAAAGGCACCCAATAGCGCGCCGCCAAAACCAGATAAAAGATCGTTCATGCTTGGTATTATTAATGCCTCAAATGCTGTGCGTCTAGCGATGATTGCATCGCGATGGAAATGGTCTAGGGGGGGGGCAATGACCAGACCCTGGGGCACACCCTGGATGACGATGGTTTTTCGTCAACTAACAATACCTATTCGCCCTGAACCATTCGATCGCATCGCGAATGGCGTTGCGGGCGGGCCGCGCGGCATAACCGAACTCGCGTTCGGCCTTGGCGGTGGAAAAATACATTTTCTTTTTCGCCATACGCAACGCGTCCAGCGTGACCATCGGTTCCCAATGCGCGCCAGCCAACGCCGCCGCGCGCGCCGCCATTTCCATCCCCAACGCGACGGGATAAATCGCCGCCCTCGGCAATTTAATCGTCGGGGCAGGGCGGCCCACGATATCGGCGATAATGGCAAGAATATCGCCCAGCGCCAGATTTTCGCCGCCCAGAATATAACGTTCGCCCACTTTGCCGCGTTCGAACGCCAACCAATGCCCCATCGCCACATCCTCGACATGCGCGATGTTCAAACCGGTGTCGACATAGGCGGGCATGCGGCCGCTGACGGCGTCGACGATAATGCGGCCCGTCGGCGTGGGCTTGATATCGCGCGGGCCGATGGGCGTCGACGGGTTGACGATCACGGCGGGCAGGTTGTGATGCAGGACAAGCCGCCGCACTTCTTCCTCGGCCAGAAATTTCGACTGTTTATAAACGCCGACCATATCGTCATAGGTCACAGGCGTGTCTTCATGCGACGGCGTGCCGTCCTTGTTGATGCCCAACGTCGCAACGGAACTGGTATAAACCACGCGCTCGACCCCGGCATCCATCGCCGCCAGCATCAACGCCCGCGTGCCGTCGATATTGACGCGATGCATGGCCGCGGCGTCGGGAACCCAAATGCGGTAATCGGCCGCGACATGGAACAGATAACGGCACCCCTTCAACGCATCGCGATAGGTTTCCGGCCGCGCCAGATCGCCTTCGACAATCTCGGCCTCCAGCCCGTCCAGATTGCGGCGGTCGTTGCGGGGCCGCGACAGCACGCGCAGGGAATGTCCCTTGGCAACCAGAAGGCGGGCAACGGAAGCGCCGACAAAACCTGTCGCGCCGGTCAGAAAAGTGGTCATGGAACAATCATGAAATGATGATGAACAAGCTGCCCCATCGTACCCGAAAACCGGACGGCGGCGCAAACATTAACCATATTGATAGTGTTCGCGGTGAAACTATTGAATGTGATGGACAGGGAGGTGGGCGGTTAATATATTCCCGCCCATGGCAAAAACGAATTTTGCTTCCATCATTTTTAAGAGGTCTATTATGCGTTTGTCGGATGCAACATTACCCCTCATCAAAGACGCCAACCCTTCGGTAGAAATTCCGGTCTATGACCGCAGCAAGCTGAAACCGGGTATTGTCCATATCGGCCCCGGCAATTTTCCGCTCGCCCACATTGCCCAGAAAACCCATGACCTGATGCAGTCCGGCGACGCGGACGCCCTGAATTACGGCATCGTCGGCGTCAGCCTGCAAACGCCGGGGCGCAGCGATCAACTGACGCCGCAAGACGGGCTTTATACCGTGGTCGAACAGGAACCGTCGGGCACCAACAAGATGACGGTGGTAGGATCGGTTCTCGGCGCCATGTATGCGCCGGAAAACCCGCGGGCCGTCATCGACCGGATCGCGTCGGCCGATACGCGCATCGTCAGCATGACGATCAGGCCGGAAACGCATCAGTCCTATATGGATGGCAATGGCGGCCTTAATCTGGCCCATCCCGATATCGCCAACGATCTTGATCCCGCCAATCCGCCCAAGACCATTTTTGGTTATATCGTGCGCGGGGTTCAACAGCGCGAAGCGCAAGGCCTGTCCGGCCTCACCGTCATGAATCTCGACAATATGGAACATAATGGCGATGTGCTGGGTCGCGCGATGCGCGACTTTACCGCGGCCTATGACCCCGCTTTGCTGGCGGCGTTCGATGCGAAAATTATCTTCCCCAACAGCATGGTCGACCGCATCGTGCCCGGCTCGACGCCGGAACTTGTTCGCTATGTCACCGCGCAAGCCGCCTATATAGATGCCGCGGCCATTCCCGCGGAACCGATGCCCAAAGTCGGGTCATGGGTGATTGAGGAAAAATTCGCCAATGGCCGTCCGGCATGGGAAAAAATCGGTGCGGCGCAGGTCGTGGCCGATGTGCTGCCCTATGAAAAAATGAAGCTGCGCCTGCTGAATGTCAGCCATGCGGCCATCGCCAATCTCGGCGATTTGATGGGCTATAAACATATCGATGAAACGATGCAGGATCCCTTGTTTCGGAATTTCATGAAAGAACTGATGGAAAATGAAACAGGCCCGACTTTGTTGCCGGTTCCGGGCATCGATTTGCCTGCCTACAAGGACGAACTGGTCGCGCGTTTCGCCAATACCGCCGTCAAGGACACCACGGCCCGCGTCGCCCGGGACGCGCCGTTGAAAGTCGTGCTGGATTCAGCGCAGGACCAATTGAACGCGGGGGGCTGCATCGAATTGCTGGCGCTGACGACGGCGGCATGGATGCGCCGTTTTGGCGTCGAGGCGAACGAACAAGGCGGCCAGATCAAGGCGGAACATCCGATGGTCGATATTTTAAAAGCCAAAGCGGCGGCGGGCGGCAGCGACCCCACCGCGATGTTCGGCGTTACGGAGGTTTTCGGCTCTATCGGGCAAAATAAACGTTTTGCCGACACTGTCGCGATTTATCTGGACCTTCTGGAGGATTGCGGGGTTGCCCTTACCATGATGTGCGCCCTTAGCACCCTCAAAAACGAAGCCGGGCTGCGTCCGGCGCAAGGCGGGCAGCCTGCGCCAGTGCTGCCGGTTTTGGGCAAGCATTAATATCCAGCGTCTCTTACCCGTAACAGCCTGTCCTGAACCGTTCAGGGGGATAAAATCCCTCTGGACGGCGGGACGGGGACGGGATTAGTGTCGCTGCAAAACCGGAAATGCCCGTTCCTTTATCACAGGAGTTCTCTTATGAACGCACCCCGCAACGCCTCAGTCGCGCTGAAAGACAGCGCGGTCAAATTGACTCAAGGCAACCTGCCCCAAATCGACGTTCGGGTAAAACGTCCCGCCTATGACCGCGCGGCGATCGAAAGCGGCATCGTGCATCTGGGGCTGGGTGGGTTTCATCGCGCCCATATGGCGCGCTATACGCATGACCTGATGCAGGCGGATTTTGCCGCCGCGCGCGCATGGGGCATCGCCGGCGTCGGCCTTTTGCCCGGCGACAGGAAAATGCAGGACAGCCTGCAGCCGCAGGATTGCCTGTATACGCTGGTCGACCGCGAAGGCGACGAAGAAAATGTCGCCGTCATCGGCGCGATCAAGGAAATTATTTTCGCCGGAGAAAGCACGGCGGCGGCGTTGGACGCCATCGGCAGGGCATCGACGAAGATCGTCAGCCTGACGGTGACGGAAAACGGGTACTGCCTGAACGGCGTGACGAAAAAACTCGACCCCGAACATCCGTCGATCAAACAGGATCTGGCGACGCCATCGAACCCGCGCAGCGCTATCGGCGTCATCGTCGAAGCCTATCGCCGCCGCCGCGACGGCAACGCCCCCGCTTTTACCGCGCTCAGCTGTGATAACATCCAGCATAACGGCAATGTTCTGCGCGAAGCGGTGCTGACGCTGGCCGCGATGCAGGAACCGGCGCTGGCGTCGTGGATCGAAAAGAACGCGTCTTTTCCCAACACGATGGTCGACCGCATCACGCCGGTGACCAAACCTCAGGACATCGCCTATCTGGAAACGCAATACGGGCTGGCCGACGAATGGCCGGTCGTGTGCGAATCCTTCACGCAATGGGTGATCGAAGACAAATTCGTGGCCGGCCGCCCGGCATGGGAAAAAGTCGGCGCGCAATTCGTGCCCGACGTGACTCCCTATGAAGTGATGAAGCTGCGCCTGCTGAACGCCAGCCATTCGGCCATCGCCTGCCTTGGCGATATGGCGGGTTACGTCACGATCGACGAAACGATGGCCAATCCGCTGTTCCAGCGCTTCATGGCCGCGTTGATGGATCGCGAAACCGGCCCGACCTTGGCCCCCGTGCCCGGCATCGATTTGCCTGCTTACAAGAAAAAGCTGATTGCGCGTTTTGCCAATCCCGCCATCAAGGATACGGTCGAACGGGTCGCGACCGACGCGCCGCTGAACACTGTTCTGGCATCCATCGGCGACCGGCTCAAGGCGGGGCAGAGCGTCGATCTGCTGTCGCTGGCCTTGGCGGGGTGGCTGCGGCGCGCGCGCGGCGTCGACGAAAAAGGCGCCGCATTCAAGGTTCGCCATCCCTTGGCGGATTTGCTGAAAGCAAAAGCGATCGAGGGCGGTTCCGACCCCATGCCCTTGCTGTCGATCGACCAGTTGTTCGGCGATTTGCGGCATGACGAACGATTGACCAAGCCGCTGGCCAAACATCTGGCTTCGCTTTATGAAATCGGCAGTCTTGCGACTCTGGAAAAGGCGGCGGCGGAATTGTCGTTCTGACTTTCTCGAGCTTTACAGAACGATCATCGGCACGCCGATGCATATGATGCCTATGCCGATCATGCGCGGGGTGGTCAGGCGTTCGCCGAACAGGAAATAGGCGATGATCAGCGCGATCACCTGGCTGGTGACGCGCTTGATCGCCTCGAACGGCCCGGCGTCGATATGTTGCAGCGAAAACAATTGCAGCATGTCGGCAGACGCGCCGGCCGCGCCGGTGGCCAGCATCAGACCGCGGAAAGACGGCGCGATGGGCGCGTTTTTCCATTCGCCGCGCAGCGTCAGCCAGATAAACAGAAAAATCACCAAGCCGCTGAACACGAACAAGGCATGAAAAGGCGGCGAGGCGTGGCGCAGCGCCAGCCTGTCCATCGGCGCCGAGACCGACCACGATAAAGCCGACAACGCCATGCTGGCCGCGCCGCGTTCGCGGAAAAACTGCGGCCAGAACGAAAAAATATTCCACGGCTGTTCAGGCGGGGCGTAAAGCCACAACACGCCGAATACGGCCATGATGATGCCCGCCCATTGCGACGATGACGGCCATTCCTGCAGCAACGGAATGCCGATCATGCTGGTGAAGACGGGGCTCAGGCTCATGACGGGAATCATCAGGCTGAAAGGAGACAATGACAAAGCGCGAATGGCGAACAGATTGCCCGATATCGTCAGCGCCAGAACGCCAAGCCCCGGCAAAAAGTAAAACCGGTCGAAGGATAAAGGCCATGCCAGCGCGGCCCATATCGCCAGCGGCGGCAGATGCGCGGCGAAGATCCAGAAAATAATCTGCAGCGGGCTGCCCGCATGGGTGACTTTTTTATTGAGCGTGTAATAACACGCGATCGCGAAACCGGTCGCGAGGCTGAACAAAATACCGGGAAGCGAGGGATGCATAAAAAACTGAGGGCGGGAGAACAGCGCCCTCCCAGCCTAGCCGGTTTTATTTTTTGGGCAATGGGTCAGGTCGGGGCCATGCCCGCCGCCGTTCGGGGCGCTGTCGTTCTCTGTTGCAGCGTCTGGGAGCTTTTCGCGGGGTACAGCGCACCATATCTGCTTCTGGTCTTGTCGCTTAACAGATGGGGCTTTTTATTGTCCGCAAAGACGACAATACGATCCAGCTCTTTCTGCAGGCTGGAAATCTGGGCGGGAATTTGCGAACCGGGATGTTGCGCCACTTTGCCCAGAATGTGATCAAGTTCGGCTGCCTTCTTCCGTGCTTCGTCAAAGTTGCTGATGATCGTCATGGCCGCATTGGCGAAATCGTCGGGGGCCATGCGATAGGTGACTTTTTCTAATACCGATTCCGTGCCTTCGGGTATATCCTGACCGGGTGCTACCTTTATGCGTCTATCCGCCTTGACTGCATAATCAGCCTCGAAAACCAGAACGTTTTTATTGGCCGGATCCCAGCCTGTTGCGCGATGCGTCGCATTCGGGCCCAAGAGAGGAATTTCGCTGGTATAACCGTCGCTTTTCATCCTGTCCGCGAGGGAGGGCACTTCCTTGTTATTAAGCGCCGCGCGGTTGGGGTTGCGTGGCTGATATCCAGAGAGTCCTGCTGCAGCGCGCAGCCCTTCGGCTTCATCCGGCGCAAGGCGCATGCGGTCATCGTTCTGGGCGTGTAACATAATAATATTGTCTCCTCTTAAAAAACGTCCCTGACAATGGATATCAACTCACTTGGGGCATTCAGTCTCGCGGCGAATCTCAATCTCTGTTTTCTTACTATAATTTTTTTTACTTAAATACGGGTTAACAAAATTTTGCATGCTTTGATCCGAAGCCGAAACAATCTCCAGATGTTTAAACAAGTTAACCAAAAATAAACCTGAATTTCGCAAATTAGTTAATGCGGCTGAAACCAAGTTTAAAGTTGGATTCGGGCGCGTGTTTTTTGTCGCTGGAAGGAATCCAACGCGTGGCGAAAGTCGTTATTAAATCCCTGATGATTCTGGCGGTTGTGCTGGGGGTCGCTGCCTGCGCCGATCTGGATATTCCCGAAGCCAAATCCACCACGGGCCGCAACCCGACGGTTGCCGAAGTTCCCGATAAAGACGAAACCGTGCGCGGCGATGGCGATCCCGCTATCGTGACGCTCGATCTCGATTCCACGTTGCATGAACATCGGTTGTCGGACAATCAGCAATTGCCCGGCAACATCATCATCCCCACCACCAATCTTAACGCCGTGCCGATTACCGCGGCGTTGCAGGCGGTCTTGGCGGGCACGGACGTGTCGTTGTCATGGAACACGGGGGCTTTGGGCTCGCGGCTGGTCACGGTGATGAATCTCAGCGGCCCATTGCCGCAGGTCGTCGAAAAAATATGCGATGCCGCCGAAGTGTTCTGCGATTATCGCCACGGCTCGATCAACCTGTCGGAAAAAGAAACTTTTGTCGTCGCGCTGCCGCCGGTGGCCAAAATAGCCAGCGCTTCTACGGCCTCGACCAGCTCCAGCAGCAATAGCAGCAGCAACAGCGGCAGTTCGAGCAGTTCCGGTTCTTCGGGCGCCGCGACTTTCAGCGACGCCGGTTCCAACAGCATGGTCGAAGCTATCAACAGCCTGATCGGCGAAGGCAAGGCCCAAGTCGATCAGCAGGGCGGCGATATCGTCTATACCACGACGGTGGACGGCGAAGACCGCGTCAGCCAGTATCTGTCGCAATTGCGCACCGGACGCCCTCTGGTCGTTTTGCAGATGTATATCTGGGAAGTCACGCTTAACAGCGAAAATGCCGAAGGCATCAACTGGAGCCAGCTCAGCAATTCAACCATCACCAAGGGGCTGACCCTGTCGGGAGCCAGCCAGCTGGATTCGCTGGCGTCGACGACGGGCAGCATGAGCCTCGGCGCCGTCACCAGCGGCATTATCTCCGCCAATGCGGTGGCGAGCTTTCTGGCGACCAAGGGGCGCGTCCAGACCATCAGCAACCCGCAAATTACCTTTGTGTCCGGAACCAGCGCGCAGCTTAAAGTCGGCGGCACGATCAATTACATCTCGCAGGTCGGCACGCTGCTGGCCAGCAATGTCAGCGGCACCAGCAGCGGCAACAATTCCAACACCAGCAACAACACCGTCAGCACCAGCAGCATCGATACCGGCCTGACGATCAATGTCGCGGGCAGTTATGAAAACGACGTCGTTTTCGCCAATCTCGGCATCGCGCTCAAGAACCTTGTCAGCCTCAACCCGACCTCGAGTTCCGGCGGCACCATCGACCTGCCGCAAACCAGCGACGAAACCATGAACACCGTACTGCGCGTGCGCCCGGGCGACAGCCTGTTGCTGGCGGGGCTGGTCGCGTCGTCCGATACCGACGCGGGGCAGGGGTTGCCCGTCGGCGACGCCACGGTGCCGATGTATGGCGACAACCAACGCCAGAATCGCGAACTTGTCATTATCGTTCGCCCCTCGATTGTCCTGTTTTCCGACAAGAAAGCGTCTGAAGAAGCCCAGAAAAAACAAAATGCGGAACCCTTGCCCGATGCCGTGGTGATCGACGCGCGTGGTGCGCATAAACTCGCCCTGCCGCAAGCCCGCGCTATTCCTGTTGCCGCGGCATCGGCCGCGCCGCAAAGCCTTTCGCCCGAACTTATGGCCAGCGAACCCAATGCTGCGCCTGTGCCCGAACCGCCTGCGTCCGGCGGAGATCAGGCCCCCGTGGATCAGCAACTGATGCAGCGCGGCTTCTCGCGCGCCTATAACCAGCTCCTGAAGCCGGACGGCACGCCTGCCGATGGAGGCTCGCCGTGACGCGCCGCCTTGTTCTTGCCCTCGCGTTTTTATCCATGGTCGCTGCGCCCGTCTGTGGCGCGCAGGCCCGCGATGCCGCCTTTGTCCAGCCCGGCGGCGGGTCGGGCGCGAGCGACGAAGCGGTCAAAGTCGATCCCAAGCCGGATATCGATATCGGCGAAACGACGGTCGGCGTCGCCAAGCGCACCTCGGTATTTTTCGACAATGAAAGCAACCAGACGGTCAAGATCGAAAAAGTCACCGTCAACGGCGACGCCAACGTGACGGCCGCCGCTTCCGCCGACGATTGCAGCAAGCAAGGCGAAATCGCGCCGTCCAGCCGTTGCAGCGTCGAAGTTTCGGTGACGCCCATCAGCCCCGGGCCGTGGAACGTCGATGTGCTGATGACGCATAATGGCGCGGGGCGCATCGCGCGGGCGCATTTGTCCGGTAAAACCTCCGGTTCGACCGCCGCCGACAACAAGGATTCCGGCCTGACGGTCAACACCAAGGATATCAAACCGATCGATTTCGGCGACGTCACCGTGGGCGACGGCAAAATCGTGCGCTCTACCCTGATGGTCAACAACAGCGCCGAACCGATCACGCTTTATTCCATCGATGTTATCGAAGCCGATAACGGGCTGCAGCGGCTGGATCAAGGCTGCGCCGTCAATATGGAACTCGCGCCCGGCGCATCCTGTCCGGTGACGTTGTTGTGGGAACCCAAAGACGCAGGCCCCGTCTCGACGGATCTTATCATTCGCGACAGCGGGCCGTTAGGGTTTGTCGTCATTCCCATTCGCGGCAAGGCCAAGGGCGACAAGACCGATGTCGCCGACAAGGGCGGCAAGAATAATGGCAGCGTGCCGCCGCCGCCCTCGGCGCAGGAACTGGAAAAAGCCATGGCCGGCAAGATTGCGCCGGTTTCCAGCGCGGATCTGGGCAGTGCCGCCGCCGCGGCCTCGGCCGACAACGGCACCCTTCATCTTATCGGCACCGTCGGCGATCGCGCTGTTTTGCTGAAACCGGACGGAGATACGGTCGTCGTGCCGGCAGGCGGGGAATTCGATCTGGGGGCAAAGCAGGCCAAACTGCTGTCCGTCAACGCGCGCGCCGCGACGGTCGATATTGGCGGCAAGAAAAAGCAGCTTCTTCTGGAAGCGGCGCAGTCGCTTGTCGATGCTGCGCGCAAGCAGGCGCAAGCCGACGCGTCGTCGGCCCAGAATGCTGCGAACGGGTCGGCAATGTCTTCGGGCAATGCCCCGCGATCGGTTAAACTGGGCGTCAAATGAGCGAGATCACCACAACCTCCGACATGATGCGCGCACAGGCCGAGGCTTTGCATATCAAGCCGCGGCATTATGAACTCGCCTTGGCCGAACAGGCGATGCGCCGCGCCAACGGACGCGCCATGTCGATCGATGAAATCCTGCGGCGCAACGGTTTCGGGGCTGGCGGCAACGAACGCGAACGCAAAAAATCGGGGGGCAAGAAGAACGAAGACCTGACCATGCAGGCCCTGCGTCTTTACGTGCCGTCCGCCGTGCAGGCCGCGATGGGGGTTTGCCTTCTGGAACTGCGTCAGGGAACTTTGCGCATCGCTGTGGGCGACCGCGTCGACGACGCCGATTTGCTGCGCATTTCCGAATCCCTGGCCCGCGCCAATCACGATGTCGCCAATATCGAGGCCGAGCCATGGGACCGCGCCGAGCTGGGCCGCCTGATGCGCGAGCAAAGCGAAATGGCGGGCGACCGGTTGCTGCGTATTCTGGCGGGGCTGTCGCGCGATCCCGACGATGCCATGCTGGTCGAACAGGCGGTGCACGACATTCTGGCCGAAGCCTTGCAAAGCCGCACGTCGGATATTCATCTGACGCTGCAGGAAGACGACGCGCGCTGCTGGATCCGCTATCGCGTCGACGGCGACCTTGTCTACAAACATCTGGTGCCGCACCGCGTCATGGCCCCCATCGTGACCCGCATCAAGACCGACGCCAAGATGGACGCGGCGGATCGCCAGCATCCCCAGGACGGCCGTCTGGCGTTCGAATGGCAGGGCCGCATGATCGACGTGCGTTGCGCCGCCTTGCCGGTGGCCCCGTCGGGCGAAAAACTGACCCTTCGTCTGCTCGACCGCGAAAATTTGCGTTCTTTCGACGAATTGTTTTTGCATGCGCCCGTGGTGGCCGGCAAATTGCGCAAAGCCATTACCGCCGATTCCAAGGAAGGCGGCCTGATCATCGTCAGCGGCCCGACCGGTTCGGGTAAATCGACCACGCTTTACGGCATCATTCAGGAAATCGACCGCTCGCTGAAGGCCGTCTATTCGGTCGAAGCGCCGGTCGAATATGACATGCCGCTGGTCGACCAAACCTCGGTCACCGACAATTCCGCCAATAACATCGCCGACATCATTCGCGCCCTGATGCGTCACGATCCCAATTTTATCATCGTCGGCGAAATGCGCGACGGCGACACGGTCGAAGCGGCCCTGCGCGCGACGGAATCAGGCCATACCGTTATCACGACGGTTCACGCCGTCGACGCCTTGCATACGCTCGACCGTATCGACGGCTTTCTCAGCTCCGCCTACCGCACCAGCGGTTTGTACATTCTGGGCCACGCCCTGATCGCCAGCCTGTCGCAGCGTCTTGTCAAAACAGTGTGCCCCGCCTGCCACCGGGTGGAAAAAGCCTCCGCGGTGTTCGAAAGCGAAGAACGCTGCGTGGATATCGGCATCGGTAAAGACGATCCGCTGGCGCTGGCGCGCCGCGAAGGCTGCGATTTATGCAATCACAGCGGCTTTCTGGGCCGTACGCTGGCGTTGGAGGCCATGTTCCCGCCTGAAGACCAGGCCAGCCGCCGCGCCATCACGGAAATGATGGTATCGAATGTCAGCGCGTCGGTCGTCGACGTGCCCGGTACCATCTATATGCCGCGCCGCCAGTCGATCATCGATTTGATACGCCGCAATGCCATCGACGCCAATATGGGCGCGTCGATGCTGATCGAAGAAGCGGCGTCCGGCCACGGGAGCAGGGGATGAAACTGTTCCACGCCAAATATGCCGAAGTCCGCCACGGCATGATCGATATCAGGGAAGAAGATTTCTATCTTCCGGATCAACATTCCGTCCGCCGCCAGCTGCGCAATAACGGGTTCTGGCCCATACGCATCCACGAACAAAGGCCGCCGCTGCTGGAATGGGCCGATGTGCGGTCGCGGGCGTGGCAAATCCAGTTGCTGCGCGCCTTGCGGTTTCAGGGCGCGACGGCGTCGGCGGGCACCGCGCTTTTAAATATCATCGAAGGCGAAACCGACCCCAAACGCCGCATGGCCTTTTTGCCGACGCGCACGGTGTTGAAGGGCGGCGGCGCGTTTTCCGAAGCCTTGCGCGCGTTGCGCCTGTTCGACGCGGCCACCATGGCGATTATCACCGCGGGCGAACGCGCCGGCGATCTGAAAGGCGTGATCCAGCACGCCATCGAACATACCGAAGAAAAAGGCAAAGGTATGAAGGTGATCGTCACCGCGCTCAGCTGGCTGTCTTTCGATATCGTGAACATTGTCGGCACGGTGTGGGGCGCGCAATTCGGCTTTATCCCCTATCTGAAGAGCCAGGGAACGAAGTCCAGCGATCCGCACGCGGCGGAAAAATTCGACCACGCCATTAAAATCGCGACATGGATCAATGGCAGCCTGCTGGTTTTTATCATGCTGTTGCTCGTGTCCGGCGTCACTTTTGCGGCGCTTTATTGGGCCAACCGTCATCGCGCCGACCATTTCACGTCGAAATTCCTGATGCGCGCGCCCATCGTTTCATCCTATTTGCGCAATGTCAGCATGAAGGAAACCTGCAAGCTGATGCAGCGGTTGCTGGACGGCAAAGTGCCGTTGGCCGACGCCCTGGACATTATTATCGACGGGGTTTACGAACCGTCGACCCGGCTTTACTGGGCGGAAAGCAAAAGCCGCGTGATGGCCGGCGTCGACCCGTCGCGCGCGCTGGCGCGCTGGCCGTTGCAAAAAGGCGAACGCGACCAGATCGCAACCATCCAGTCGGTCGATCAATTGGCCGAAGTCTACACCGCGATTGCCGAAGAACGCGGACTTATGGCAAAGTCGGATCAGCGGCGGCTGGCCATCATGGGGATGGTCACGATGATGGTTCTGGCTGGCGCGACGATTTTGACGATGATCTATCTGTTGCTCATTCAAAACGACAGCTTCCTCGACAGCCT
The DNA here is from genome assembly GCA_028866275.1 of Alphaproteobacteria bacterium. Taxonomy (GTDB): domain Bacteria; phylum Pseudomonadota; class Alphaproteobacteria; order UBA9219; family UBA9219; genus CAIXLI01. Next base: position 14,503 of record JAGWIK010000022.1, on the reverse strand, counting down.
GAAGAATCTGCGGTCCCAGTAAATGAACATTGAACTCCTTCTCAAGAGTCTCGGCCTTGCGGGGCAAAAGACCGGCGATCTCGACGATCTTGGCCCCGTGTCGCGCCATGACGGCGATGCCGGGGCCGGCACCGAGTCGTCAAGCGCGCTGATCAAGCCGTTGTTCGGAAACATCGGCGGCGTCGGCGATTTTTATTTTCCTCCCGAAGTTATCGGCGGCACATGCCCGCGCATTGCGGGACAGGAAGAAGAAATCGTCTGGAACGCCGCCGCCGAAGCCTGCGACACCGAACGCGTGCATGTCGTGTGGCAGGCCTCTGGCAACCGCATCTGGTATCTGGCCGTGCGGTCGTCGGAACTGGCGTCGCAGCCCAATTCATGGTGCCCGCTGGCGTCGTTGCTGCCGTCGATGAAGGACGCGGCGCCTCTGCCGGTTTGTTATACTTATTTCGGCGAGGAAATCGCCGTGCTGATGATCGTGACGGAAGACGGGCTGCAGGTTTTTCGCGGCACGTCGCCGGTCGTGCGCGCCAAGGCCGAACGGACGTCGCGCGAATTGGGACAGGCCCCCATCGTCAACCTTGATCCCGACCGCGTCGAACAGCTGACGCCCGTGTCGTGGTATTCGGTATCCCTGTTCGAAGACCGGGCGCGGCGCATTCTGGCGACCTTGTCGGTGATGGTTTCCCTGGCCGTAGCCGGTTTTTCTTTTGTCGTCTGGCTGTTGGCCAATATGTCGTTGCTGGCGGCGCGGCACGATCTGTCCGCCGCGCTGGACAGCACGCGCGACAAATCGATGCGGTTGATGACGCAGGCCGAAGAATTGCGGCGCAGCCCCTTGCGCGAACAAATCCGCCAATTTCTCGACGTCAATGACGGGCTTTTGGATCTCAACGGCTTTTTGAACGTTTACAGCATCACCAACGGTCAGGCGCGGTGGCGCGCCCAGGTGCCGCCCAGCGCCACGGCCGACCGCATTACCGCCATCGGCGGCAAAAATATCGAAGCCAACGATCAAGGGGTTGTGATCGGCAATCAGGCCGAGATTCTCTATGAGGCGACAAAGAAATGAAAAATCTTTCGTCATCCCTTCTGATCAAAATTGTGACGCCGCGGCTGATCGCCAAGGCGCTTATGGCACTGGATAAATCGACCGCCATTGTGGTCGGGGTCTGCTGGGGTGTTGCCCTGGTGACGCTGGTGGCGGCGTCGCTGGCCGTCCACGCGTCGGTGGATGCCAAAAAACAGGCCGATGCGGCCATTGTCGCGGCGCCGGTCTTGCCGGAAGAGGTCAAAAACAAGATCAACGTTAAGGAAGGCCGCGATATCGTCGCCCGTCTGCAGCATCAATTTCCCGATATCAAATTCGATCTGGACGGAACGCCCGCCGTTATCATCAAATCCGATGACGGCGCGCAATTCCACGAATGGGTCAACGCGCTGGCTTATCTCGATACCCTGTCGCCGGAATATCAATGGAGGCTGCGGTTTTTTTGCGTCGGCAAATGTGCGGGATCGGATTTGATGAAGGCCGAAGTGACCGGGGAGCGAGTCGTTTTCAACCTGCCGCCGCCCAAGCAGTGATTCGGCCGCCGGTTTTTTGTCGCCAAACAGGGCAACTTCTTGACCGTCATACGAAAAAATGCTGTATGGATAAGGCTAGGGGTTCGCAGATTCGCGCGCCCTTTCCTTTCAGCCGTCCCGGCCCGTCTCGCCGGGGTTGTGCATTAAAATTATAAAGCGGGAGAGCAAGCATGATGGGGCAGAAAATGAACCGGCGGTTCGATGCGAACGCGGGCATTGCCATTGGTCCAATTCTGTTCATCATCGCCATTCTGGCGATTTTGGCGGCCGCCATCGCGGCGGGCAGCGGCAGCTTCACCTCCGGCACGTCGCAGGAAAGCGATAAAACAAAGGCATCGGCCCTTATCCAGATCGGTGAAAATCTGAAAGTCGGCATGGATCGCATCACGATGGAAGGCGGCATGAGCCCGACCGGCACGGCTGGCCCCACCGTTGTCGACATCAATGCGGCGAATACCAATCTGTCCAATGCGCTGTTTTCGCCGTCGGGCGGCGGCGTGACTGCCCCCTCGGTCGGTATGGCCAACGATCCACAGACCGATATCTGGTATTATCCGATAACGCCGGTTGCGGGGTTTGGAACCTCCGCATCCGAAGTTCTGGCCGTCCTGCGCGTATCCGAAGGGGTTTGCGCCGAAATCAACAACCGCAGCACCGGCTACGACGTTGCGCCAACGACGGGCGCCGATCTTGGCGATTTTACCTCGAAGGCTGACGCCGGTACCAGCGCACCGACTTTGACCGCCTGGCCGACGGTCGCCTCCGACGGCGTCAATCTGGTGGGCGTCGCCACGGGCTGCGTTTACAATACGGATACCGCCAGCAAAGGGTATTACTACTATCAAGTCCTCGCCATCCAATAGGCGATAAGGCATCGAGTGACATGAAAAGGGAGGCTTTTGGCCTCCCTTTTTTCTTGCCGGCTGTGATTATATTTTTCGCCAGTTATCCAGCCATATGGAAAATTCGGCCGATGTCATCGGGCGGCCCATATAAAAACCTTGGGCGAAATCGCACCCTTTTTCATGCAGCATTTCCCACGCGCGGGCGTCCTCGACGCCTTCGGCGATGACTTTCAGCCCCAGATTATGACCCAGATCGATGATGGAATTGACGATCACGGTGGAATCCTTGCTGCGCGCCATATCGATGACAAAGCTTTTGTCGATTTTCATCTCGCTGAACGGCATGCGTTGCAGCTCGCGCAACGACGAATGGCCCGTGCCGAAATCGTCGATGGAAACCCCGATATTGCGCAAACGCATGCGCAGCAACACATCCATCGTGCGGGTGACGTCGCGCATCGCCTCGGTTTCGGTGACTTCCAGAATCAGCATTTCCGGCGGCACGCCGTGTTGTTTGCATAACTCCGCGATTTTGTCGGGCAGGGCCAGATCCAGCAACGTCGACGCGGTAACATTCATGGCCAGGGTCATCTTTTCACCCATCTGGTTCCATGCCGCCGCCTGACGCACCGACGTTTGGATGACAAAGTCGGTCAGGTTCTGCATCAGCCCGTCATTGGTAACCTGTTCCAGAAACTCGTCGGGCAACAACAGGCCGCGTTCCGGATGTTGCCAGCGCGCCAGCGCTTCGACGCCCTTGACGCGCCGCGTCGCTATTTCGATGACTGGCTGGTAATGAAGGGTGAACTGGCCCGAAGCGATGGCGGCGGCGTGATCGGGCGCCTGCATATTGGTATTGGTGACGGAATCGAAAAATCCGTTCAGCGTCTGGATGCTTAACGGTTTTTCCAACGCGGCGACAACGTCCAGCCCGTGCGCGCTGCCTAGGCGGCGGGCGCTGTTCAACACGCGGGAGTCGCTGCCGCTGATCAGGCATAATTTGGCGTTTTTGGCCTTTTCGGACAGAAGGCGCAGCAATTCGACGCCGTCAATGCCGGGCATCATCAAATCCATCATGATGATGTCGGGGGTGAAATCGCCCAGGATTTGCTGGACATTTTCGGCGTCGCTGGTGGTGCGCGCCTCCAACCCGCGGCGTTCGCCGATTTCCGCGACCAGATCGCAGATGTCTTCTTCGTCGTCGATGATCAACAAACGCATGGGCTATCCTGTTTTCTGGGCCGCGGCGGTGAGCAGGTCGCTTAAGGCGCGGCGGATATCCTTAAGGCGATAGGGTTTTTCAACAACGGGAACGGGATAGTTTTTCAGGAATTCCTGCACGTGGGTCGACAGGGTGTCGCCGGTGACATAGATAATCCTGTTCAGATAGGAAGGCAATTCACGCTTCAACGCTTCGTACAGGGCCGGGCCGTCCATCACCGGCATGCGCAAATCGCTGATGACGGCATCGTAGGTGTTTTTACGCAGTTTTTCCATGGCGATGGCCCCATTGGCGGCGATGTCGATATGATGCCCTTCAGGTTCCATCAAATCGGCCAGCGTTTGCGCGATTTCGACCTCGTCGTCGACCAGAAGCAGGCGGATTTTCGGCAGGTCGACGGCACCGTCGTCGCCTGTCGTGGCGGCGGTGGGCGCCTTGGCCGTGCCAATGGGGAATTTCACGGTAAAGGTCGCGCCGCCGCCCGGCGTGTCGGCCAGCAGCAGTTCGCCGTCATGCGACGCCACGATGTTGAGGCACAGCGCCAGCCCGACGCCCGTGCCGCCTTTGCTGCCTTTGGTCGTAAAGAAAGGCTCGAAGATGCGGTTGCGGATTTCGGCCGGAATGCCGGGGCCGCTGTCGGCGACGGAAAGATAGGCGAATTTGTCGTCGTGCCGTGTTGAAACATGCAGGCGTTTGGATTGTTTCCACCCGTCCATCGCCTGCATCGCGTTGAGGGCGAGGTTGGTGACGACCTGGGTAAGCTGGTCGCCGTCGCCGGTGATGTCGGGCAGTTGCGGATCGATGTCCGTCTGCAGGTCGATTTCGCCCGTTTTGACCTGATACCCCAGCAGTTCCAGCGACGAACGCACGATCTGGTTCAATTCGACCGCTTTGCGTTCGGGCGGTTTGCGCCGCGCCAGCGCCAGAAAACTTTTGACGATGCGCGAACATCTGTCGGCGGCCTTGAATATCTTTTCGGCGCGCGTCGCGACTTTTGGTTCCGGCGATCCTTCCATCAAAAGCGTCGCCTGTCCGACCACAACCGACAGGGGGTTGTTCAGTTCGTGCGCGACGCCGGCCAGCAATCCGCCCAGCGCCGCCATTTTTTCGCTTTGTTGCAGGGCTTCCTGCTGTTGGGCGATCTGGGCCTGGGCTTTCTGGCGTTCGGTCAGATCGTACAGGCCCATCACCATGGCGTCTTCGTTCTGGTAATTGATGCGCCGCGCCGATATGGCGGCAGGGATGCGCAGGCCGTCATTGCGGGTGATATCGGCCTCGAGCAGATCGACGGCGCGTCCTGCGGCGATATCTTTCCACAAGGCCGTGCGTTTGTCCTGATCGGGCAGAAACCGCGCGATATTTTGCTGGGTTAGATCCTGCTGCAGGGCGTTGAGGAATTTTTCTGCCCCCGGCGTCGCGTAAAGAACGAACCCGGTGTTCAGGCTGACGATCAGCACGGGCACGGGATGCGCTTCGGTAATGCTGCGGAACCGGGTTTCGCTGGCGCGCAGCGCGACTTCGCTTTGCTTGCGCGCGGTGATGTCGCTGGTCGAACCGACAAGGCGCAGCATGCGATGCGTGGCCCCGTCGCGCATCGCGACGGCCTTGGAATGCAGCCAGCGGCGTTCCCCGTCTTGCTGCACGATGCGGTATTCGACGTTCAGGGTGTTGGTTTTGGCGTTGCGGCGGAACCGGCGCAGCGCGTCGATCACGACACGCCGGTCGGCGGGCAGGATCAGGCGCACCCATTTTTTCAATCCGGCGGCGTCATTGCCGAGCCGGATGCCGATGATTTTGCGAAACTGGTCGGAAAAGAAGATTTCGCCATTCGCCATATTCCAGTCGAACAGGCCTTCGTTGGCGCCGCGCGTCGCCAGTACGAAACGTTCGTTGCTGATGGCCAGAGCTTTTTCCTTTTCGTCCTGCCGCGCCGCGAACTGGTTGGCGACGACGATGGCAAAGGTCATGGCCGACAGGGCAAAGGCGATATAGGCGACGTTATGCGACGCGCTGAAGGCCGGAATATAACCCATGACATAGGCGGGGCCGGCCAGAATACCGCCCAGAAAGCAGGTGAAGGCGATAAGGTGGACAAGGCTGCCGCTGGTGTCGTTGCGCAGACCTGAAAGGCCGGCGACCAGAATGGCGGACACGGTAACGGTGCCCAGTATCGGCATGATAAAGCCTATGGTGGTCATGTCGATCAGCGAATAGATCAATGCCAGCAGCAGCAATAAAGCCAATGCGGCAAAAGGCAGCGTATAGCCGGGGTTGTAGACATCCAGTTCGAGAAAATAATAGCTGAAGAAAAGGCCGAAAACCCAGGAAAAGATAATGCTGGCGTTGGTGATGAAGGCGCGCGCCATCGCGTAATGCACGCCCATATGGCCCATCAGAAGATCGCTGGTGCTGCAAATATTGACGCCAAGGCACAAAAGAAACAGCAAAAGAAACACCTGCCCGCGATCGCGGATAACAACCCAGATGAAAAACAGATAGGCCGTGGCCGCGACGACAACGCCGATCAGAAGCCCCGAAAACAGGATAGCCAGCTGGCTGTCGCGGCTTAGCGGTATGCCCATGCCCTGCGCGGCCGCCGTCTGCGGGCACATGACAGCCATCACGAGAAAAACCGCGGCAAGGCAGGGTGCGCCGCAATAATTCCGGAAAAAGGCTCTTAACATAGGCATTACTGGCTTGGGGGCGGTTGGTTCACAGGGGACGCATTTCGTTCATAATCCTTTATGCGTTAAAAATTTTTAACTTTTGGTTGATTTTGTTCCCCAGACACTAAATTATGCGCAACCCGTCGATTGGCGGGCGTCACATGAGTCTTTCGCCTTTCCGGAGAACAGAATGAGCAAACCCACCCCCCGCGTCACTGATGAAGAAGCCTTGGCCTTTCATGCCCAGGGCAGGCCGGGCAAATTGCAGATCACCCCGACCAAGCCTTTGGTGACGCAACGTGATTTGTCGCTGGCCTATTCGCCGGGGGTGGCGGTGCCGTGCCTTGAAATCGAAAAAAACCCGGACACGGCCTATGACTATACGGCGCGCGGCAATGTCGTCGCGGTCATTTCCAACGGCACGGCGGTGCTGGGGCTGGGCGATCTGGGCGCGCTGGCGTCCAAGCCCGTCATGGAAGGCAAGGCGGTGCTGTTCAAACGCTTTGCCGATGTCGACGGCATCGATCTGGAAATCGACACCAAGAATGTCGACGAATTCGTCAATTGCGTGCGTTTTCTCGGCCCGTCATTCGGCGGCATCAATCTGGAAGACATCAAATCGCCGGAATGCTTCATCATCGAACAACGCCTGCGCGAAGTCATGGACATCCCCGTGTTCCATGACGACCAGCACGGCACGGCCATCATCACCGCGGCGGGGCTGATCAACGCGCTCGACCTGACGGGGCGCAATATCAAGGACATCAAAATCGTCGTCAACGGCGCGGGGGCTTCGGCCATCGCCTGCGTCGAGCTGATCAAGGCTTTGGGCGTGCCGCATAACAATGTCACGATGTGCGACCTGAAGGGCGTTATCTACACGGGCCGCACCGAAGGCATGAATCAGTGGAAATCCGCCCATGCCGTCGAAACCGGCGCGCGCACATTGACCGAAGCGTTGCAGGGCGCGGATATGTTTCTGGGCCTGTCGGCCAAAGGGGCGGCGACCGGCGAAATGGTCAAAGGGATGGCCAAAAAACCGATCATTTTCGCGATGGCCAATCCCGACCCCGAAATCACGCCCGAAGAAGTCTATGCCGTGCGCCCCGACGCTATTGTCGCCACGGGCCGGTCGGATTACCCGAACCAGATCAACAATGTTCTGGGCTTTCCTTATATCTTCCGCGGCGCGCTGGATGTCCGCGCCACGACGATCAACGACGAAATGAAAATGGCGGCTGCGCGCGCCATTGCCGAACTGGCGCGCGAAGACGTGCCGGACGAAGTCGACGCCGCCTATGGCGGCCAGCGGCTGCGTTACGGGCCGGGCTACATCATCCCCGTGCCGTTTGACCCGCGCCTGATCGTGCGCATTCCGGCGGCCGTCGCGCAGGCGGCGATGGATTCCGGCGTGGCGCGCAAGCCGATCACCGATATGGAGGCATATAAGAAATCCCTGCGCGCGCGGCTTGACCCGACTTCCGACAGCCTCGAGCTTATTTTCGAAGCGGTCAAACGCAACCCGCGCAAGATCGTCTTTGCCGAAGGCGAGGAAGACCGCGTTATTCGCGCCGCGCTGCAATTCAAGGCGGGCGGGTACGGCGTGCCGGTTCTGGTCGGCCGCGAGGAAGTTATTCAGGAACATATCGCGGCGATGAATTTGCCCGAAGAGGTTCATGTCGAAATCCACAATGCGCGGCTGTCGCGGCATAACGAAAAATACCGCGATTACCTGTATGGCCGTCTGCATCGCCAGGGTTATATGGCGCGCGATTGCCAACGCATGGTCAACCAGAACCGCAACGTTTTCGCCGCAACGATGGTGGCGACGGGCGACGCCGACGCGCTGGTCACCGGTTTGACGCGCAGCTTTATCGTCAATTACGACGATATCCGCCGCGTTATCGATACGGAAGGCGATTCCGGCGCGTTCGGCCTGTCGGTCGCCATTTCACAGGAACGCACGGTGTTTCTGGCCGACACCGCCGTGCATATCGAACCGTCGCCGGAAAGAATGGCCGATATTGCCGTACATGCGGCCGAATGGGCCAGGCGCATGGGCCACACGCCGCGCGTGGCGATGCTGTCTTTCGCCAGTTTTGGCCAGCCGCAACGGTCGCACGGCGAGCATGTGCGCCGCGCCGTGAACATTCTGGACGAAAAACAGGTTTCGTTCGAATATGACGGCGAAATGGCGGTCGATGTCGCGCTGGACTATGATTTGATGAAGCGGCTTTACCCCTTCTGCCGTCTGACCGGCCCGGCCAACGTGCTGGTCATGCCGAATTTGCAGGCGGCCAATATAGCGGCCAAGCTGTTGCAGAGCATCGGCGGCGTCACCGTTCTGGGGCCGATCATGAACGGGTTGGCAAAACCCGCGCAGTTCGTGCGCATGGGCGCGACGGTTTCCGATATCGTCACGACGGCGGTCATGGCCGCGTATCAGGCGATTAAATGACGGCAAAACCGCATATCGTGATCGGCACGCCCTGTTACGGCGGGCTTGTCGTGCAGGGATATATGGAGTCCATCATTAATTTGATGAACTATGCCGCCACGCATGATTTCGATGTCAGCCTTGCCTTGCTGGGCGGGGATTCGCTGATTACGCGCAGCCGCAACAAGCTGGTGGCGACGTTTCTGGATAATCCGGTCGCCACGCATTTGATGTTCATCGATGCCGATATTTCGTTCCGGCCCGAAGACGTGCATCGCATGCTGCAATTCAATCACGAAGTCGTGGCGGGATTTTATCCGCTGAAAAGCTATGACTGGGAACAGGCCAAAACGCGCATCACGCCCGACATGCCGGTCGAACAGATGGCCGAAGCCGGATTGCATTTCGTCGGCCTGCCGTGCGCGGAAAAGGAACGCGAACATCGCGACGGTTTCGTCACTGGCATTTATGCCGGAACCGGGTTTATGCTGATCCGCCGGTCGTGCCTTGAACGCATGATTATCGCCTATCCCGATACCAAATACGATGTCGCCCATGTTTATCCCGTGCCCAGGGAACGCAGCAAAAACCAGTATGCGCTGTTCGATTGCATCATCGAGCCGGGCACGAATATTTATCTGAGCGAGGATTTTACCTTCTGCCGCCGCTGGCGGCAGATCGGCGGCAAGATCTGGCTGGATCCGCGCACGGTTCTGACCCATCACGGCAATTACCGGTACAAAGGTTCGCCGGACGTAACGCTGACCGCGTCGGTTGTCCATTCCGGTTGATGTAGATCTGCCGCGTCTGGTTTCAAGGGGCGCGGAGATATATTTTTCGGGGGCTTTTCATCGAAGAAACAGTGCCTATCTCGACAGTGTAAGACGTTAACTCTGGAGAGAAAAGGAGACTGCCATGACCCTTCGTTCCTTTATGCCTGCCGCGCGTTATCTGGGCGGCGAAGACCCGTTTGTAACCGTACAGCGCGCGTTGCAGCGCAGCCTTGACGATGTGTGGCGCGGGATGCCTGCGGCGCCGCTTGAAGCCGCCGCTTTGCCGGTGCGGCTTGATGTCAGGGAAGACGCCAAGGCCTTTCATGTCACGGCCGATTTACCGGGCCTGAGCGAAAAGGAAGTCGACGTCACCTTTGACGATGGCGTGTTGACCATTCGCGGCGAAAAGAAAGTCGAACGCGATGAAAAGAAAGACACATGGCACGTCGTCGAACGGTCGTCGGGCAGTTTCGCGCGGCAATTATCGTTGGCGACGGCGATAGACGCCAACGCTATCGAGGCGAGGTTTGACAAAGGCGTGCTGAGCGTGACCTTGCCCAAGCTGGCCGAGGAGAAAGCCAGCGCGCGCAAGATCGAGATCAAAGCCTCGTAAATCTGCGGCATCGAGTTATTGCGGGAACAGAAACCGGCGGGGCGACCCGCCGGTTTTAGGCCGGTTCTTACGAAGACCCTTTTTCGGTGAATGTCACGGTGGTCGTTTTGCCGTCGCCGCGCACATTGATATGCAGCGTTTCGCCCTGGCGGTAATAGTCGCGGCCGCTGGCCGGTTTCCAGCCCATCGGCGGCAGGGCTTTCTTGTAATAATCATATGTCTGGTCGACATCGACGACGCCGACGGCAACCGCGCTGTGGGCGGGGCTGTCGGGCAGGATGTCGATCAACGGGCCGTCGGAATAAGGCTGCAATCCATCCATCAGGGGAATGCCGTCAAGCACGGTCGTTGAATGAATCGCGGGCGGCGTTATCCCTTCATCGACAAGGTTGGCGTCGCGATTGATGTTGTCGACATCGGCCCGCGCCGGCAAGGACGGCATCAGCGCAAGCAGGGCGAGGGGAAGGGCGAATCTTGAAATCATAAGGCAAGCGTAAGTTATTTCTGTTTCGTCGCGCAATAAAAACTCGACCGGCCATTTTGCGCGATGCGTTTGATGCCGCCGGTCTTTGTGACGTCGCAGGTGCAGCCGGGGCAGGGCAGGCCCGCGCGGCCATAGACGGCGAAGTTATGCTGGAAATAGCCCAGTTCGCCGTCGGCCTGCACATAATCGCGCAAGGTGGAACCGCCGGCCTTGATCGCGGCGCGCAAGACGTCGCGGATGGCGGCGGCCAGCGCGGCGATTTCCGCGCGGGTTATTTTATGCGCAGGTCGCGACGGATTGATGCCCGCGCGGAACAAAGCTTCGCAGGCATAGATATTGCCGATGCCGACGACATGTTTTTGGTCGAGCAGCGCGGCCTTGATGCTGGTGTTGCGGTTTTTTAAAATTGCGGCCAGCGCGTCGGGCGTAAAATCCTTGCTCAACGGTTCGATGCCGAGGCCGCGCAGCAATTTATGGTTCGATAATTTGTCGGTGGCGACAAGATCGCAATAACCGAAACGGCGCGGGTCGTTGAACCGCACGAAAAAACCGTTATCGGTGGCAAGGCTGATATGGTCGTGTTTTTGCAACGGCGCATTGTCGTGCGATAAGGTCATGCGGCCCGACATGCCGAGATGGAGCAAGAGGGTTTCGCCGCCATCCAGCGCGACCAGAATATATTTGGCGCGGCGCGTGATGCCGGTGATGGCGCGGCCCGTCAGCCTTTTCCCCAGATTGCGCGGCAAGGGCGCGCGCAAATCGGCGCGATGGGCGGCGGCGGCGGTTATGCGCGCGCCGACCAGCGGGCGCAACCCGCGACAGACGGTTTCGACTTCGGGAAGTTCGGGCACCGACCCTAGATGCCTGTTTGTTGCAGCAATTTCCGCATCGCCTTCAATTCCGCCAGCACGTTTTCGATCTCGCGGCGTTGAATCGGAGTGGTCTGGTGTTGCGGCTGCGCCGTGGCGGGCGCGTGGGCTGCGGGCTGTTCCTTGGATTGCACCGGAACCGTTACCGGCAATTGCGGCTGCGGCACCATCGAACGGGCATAGGATGTCGCCTGATTTTTTTCGCGCAGCAATTTCTGCACGCCGCGAATGGTGAAGCCTTGGTTATACAGCAAATCCTTGATGTCGTGGATCATCTGGACGTCTTCGGGACGGTAATAACGCCGCCCGCCGCCGCGTTTCAACGGGCGGATTTGCTGGAATTTGCTTTCCCAGAAGCGCAAGACATGCTGGGGCAGGCGCAAATCCTCGGCGACTTCGCTGATGGTGCGGAATGCCGTGGGCGATTTGATTTCGGAAGATTGCAACGCAGGCGCAGACGAGGATTTTGGCGTAGCGGAATGCGCCGGAATATGTTCCTGAATGCCTGTGTTCATGCATCACCTTGCGTTGCCGGGGTTGATGGCTTGGCGTTGGGGCCCAGAAGCGAACGGTTGATTTTGTCTTTCAACACGTGGCTGGCGCGGAAAATCAAAACGCGGCGCGGCTTGATCGGCACTTCTTCGCCGGTCTTCGGATTGCGGCCGATGCGTTCGCCCTTGCTGCGCACCTGAAAGCTGCCGAAGGACGACAGTTTGACCGAACCGCCATTGATGAGGGCGAGGCTAACTTCTTCGAGAATTTCGTCGACCAGCTGGGCCGAGTCGTTGCGCGAGAGACCGACTTCGGCATAAACGGCTTCGGCCAGTTGAGCGCGGGTTACGGTCGTGTCCATCGTGGGGCTCCTTACATACTGGAATCGGCAGGCGCGAATCTCTTCACCGCAAGCCTAATATGGCTAAGGGCTTAGGTCAAACATTCTGGGGATTCGCGCGGGGCGTGTTTTATATGCGTCGCACTATCTTTTTTGTTACATCGCCGCCTTGATTCACCGCGCGGCACGGCCTAGTGTGCCGGTGTTCTTTGTTCAACCCAGCGAGGATTTCCCATGTCTTCATCCATCGTTATCGCCGGCGCCGTCCGCACCGCTATCGGCTCTTTTCTCGGCGGGCTGGCCTCGCAACCGGCTTCGGCTTTGGCGACGATTTGCATCAAGGAAGCGCTGGCGCGCGCCAAAACGGCGCCCGGCGAGGTGTCGGAAACCGTTTTAGGGCATGTTCTTGCCGCCGCGCAGGGGCAGGGGCCGGCCCGTCAGGCGGCGATGAATGCCGGCATACCGATGGAAAAAACCGCCTATGCGGTGAACCAGATCTGCGGTTCCGGCCTGCGCGCCGTCGCCAACGGCTATATGGCGATCAAATCCGGCGACGCGTCGATTGTGGTGGCGGGCGGCATGGAAAGCATGAGCCTTTCGCCGCATGCGGTTCATATGCGCGGCGGCGTCAAATTCGGCGACACGCCGTTGGTCGACACCATGATCAAGGACGGGTTGTGGGATATTTTCAACGATTACCATATGGGCATCACGGCGGAAAATGTCGCGGCCAAATTCGGTATCACGCGCGATATGCAGGACGCGTTTTCCGTGGCGTCGCAGAACAAGGCCGAAGCGGCGATCAAGGCCGGACGGTTCAAGGATGAAATCGTTCCCGTCATCATCAAGAACAAAAAAGGCGATGTGACTTTCGACACCGACGAAGGCGTGCGCGCGGGAACGACTGTGGATGCGCTGGCGAAACTGCGCCCGGCCTTTAGCAAGGACGGCACGGTCACGGCGGGCAATGCCTCGACGCTGAACGATGGCGCGGCGGCCGTTGTGTTGATGACGGAAGAAGACGCCGCCAAACGCGGCGTGGCGCCTCTGGCCCGCATCGCGTCATGGGCGACCGTGGGCGTCGATCCGGCCATCATGGGCATCGGCCCGGTTACCGCCAGCCGCAAGGCGTTGGAAAAAGCGGGATGGAAACTGGCCGATGTCGATTTGATCGAGGCCAACGAAGCCTTTGCGGCGCAGTCCTGCGCCGTCGGCAAGGAATTGGGCTGGGACGCGTCAAAGGTCAATGTCAATGGCGGCGCGGTCGCGCTGGGCCACCCCATCGGCGCGTCGGGCGCGCGCATTCTGGTAACCTTGCTGCATGAAATGCAGAAACGCGACGCCAAAAAAGGCCTCGCCACCTTGTGTATCGGCGGCGGGATGGGTATTGCGATGTGCGTGGAAAGATAAAATACCGGCATCGATGGTTGGAAATGAATATTTCAAAGGGAGAAAGTAAATGGCACGCATAGCAGTGGTCACGGGCGGCACGCGCGGAATTGGCGCGGCAATTTGCGAAACCTTGCAGAAGGCGGAATACAAGGTTGCCGCGACCTATTACGGCAACGAAGCCGCCGCCAGGAAATTCACGGAAAAGACTGGTATTCCGGCTTATAAATTCGACGTCGCCAATTTCGACGCCTGCAAGGAAGGCGTCGAGAAAATCAACGCGGATTTCGGCCATATCGACGTTCTGGTCAACAATGCCGGCATTTCGCGCGATTCGTTTTTGCACAAAATGACGTTGCAGCAATGGCGCGAAGTGATGAGCACCAATATGGATTCCGTGTTCAACATGTCGCGCCTTGTGATCGAGGGCATGCGCGAACGTTGCTTTGGCCGCATTATCAGCGTCAGTTCGATCAATGCGCAGTCGGGCATGGTCGGCCTGACCAATTATTCGGCGGCCAAGGCGGCGATTATCGGTTTCACCAAAGCCCTGGCGCTGGAATCGGCAAGCAAGGGCATCACGGTCAACGCCATTGCGCCCGGCTATGTCGACACCGAATTGCTGCACGGCGTGTCGCCCGAAGTCATGGTGAAAATCGTCGATAAAATTCCGTTGAAACGGCTGGGCAAGCCGGAAGAAATCGCGGCGGCGGTTTTATATCTGGCATCCAATCAGGCGTCGTTCATCACCGGTTCGACCCTGACTATCAATGGCGGGCAGTATTTGGC
>JAGWIK010000021.1 GCA_028866275.1 Alphaproteobacteria bacterium | reverse complement strand
TCGACGGCAGCTCCGCCGCGACGCGGAAACGGCACAGGCCGGTCAACACGATCATCATGCGCCCGTCGTCGGTTTCGCTGAATGACGTAATCCGTCCGGCGCATCCCACGGCATAAAGCGGCGGCACGGCGGCGTTTTCATCGCCGCTGGGCTGAATCATGCCGATCAAACGCCCGTGACCCAACGCGTCCTCGACCATCGCCAGATAGCGCGGTTCGAAAATATTCAACGGCAGCCGCGCCTGCGGCAGCAGCACCGCCCCCGCCAACGGAAACACCGGCAGAACGGCGGGCAATGAATCAAGCGACGGCGGGGGCGGGTACGCGCTGGTCATTCGGCGCTCATGAAAACAAAATCGACGACAAACGCTTGCGCGCCGACAGGGTCAACGGATCCATCGGCCCGAAAGCCTCGAAAAACCTGACCAGCTGTTTGCGCGCCGCATCGTCGTTCCATGTCCGCGCCTGACGCACGATGTCCAGCAAATGATCGACCGCCTCTTCGCGCCGTCCGGCGGCATAGCACGCCATCGCCAGATCGAACCGCGCCTGATGATCGGCGGGATTCTTCGCGGCCACGGCTTCCAACGCCGCCACATCGCCGCCCTGCCCCGCCTGTTCCGCCAGCTCCAAAGCGGTACGCACGGGCGCTATATCCTTATGCTTGGCCAGCTCCGCCGGCACGCCGTCCAGAATCCGGCGCGCCGTTGCGATGTCGTTTTCCGCCAAAGCGCACCGCGCCAGACCGGCATAGGCGGCGGCACAGGCCGGATCGCGATCCAGAACATCCAAATAAACGGCATGCGCCGTCGCGACATCATGCGCCGCCAGAAATTCGCCCGCCTGCTGCAACGCCGACTCGATACCCGCTTTTTCGTCATCGCCGCCCAAACCGGCGTTTTTGACCAGCGGATCAAGCCACGCCCTGATTTGCGGTTCCGGCAACGCGCCGGCAAAACCGTCGACGGGCCGCCCGCCGGCAAAGGCGAACACCGAAGGCACCGACTGCACCCCCATTTGCTGGGCGATGGGCTGGTTGCGGTCGACATCCACCTTGGCCAGCCGCACGCTCCCTTTGGACTCGCGCACGATTTTTTCCAGAACCGGCGTCAATTGCTTGCACGGCCCGCACCAGGTCGCCCAGAAATCGACCAGCACGACGGCGGTTTTCGATGCCTCGATGACATCGGCGACAAAGGTCGCCATCGTCACATCCTTGACGGCGGCATCGGCGGGAACATCGGCGGGCGCAGGCGAAAGCGAGGAAAGCATGGGGCGAGCCTTTCGGTTTATTCCCCCATAAATAGGCTGTTTCACATAAAGAGCAAGGGGATAGAAAAGCCCGTCTTTGCCCTATTTAACCTGCGGCAACTGATCCTGCTTGGTCAACGCCACCGTCACGTCGCGCGCCTTGTCCGGCGTCATCAAAGCCAGAACCGGCGCGGTGCGGGCGGGTTTCATGCGCTGAATGACGCCCAGCAGCACCGGCATGTCGAGCGTATCGAAAATCTTGGCGGCGTCCGCCGGCTTCATGGTTTCGTAAATTTTGACCAGATTGTCGAGCTGCGCCTGCTGCGCCCCATTGGCCTGATTGACCATGCCCTGCAATTGCAATCTCAGCGTTTCCATTTCCTTGATCTTTTGATCGACGCGCTGTTCGGCGATCTTGATCAAAGCCTCGCGCGTATCGAGCGCATGGGCGCGTTTATCGAGTTCGGCGCGCCGTGCCGCCAACTGTTTCAACACATCCATTTCCGCAGGCCCGGCATCGGCATCGGGCGGCGGCGTCAATTCAGGCATATTCAAGCCGGTCTCGCCATTGGTCGCCGAGGACGACGAGGCCGACGAGGCAGCTGCCGGAGCCGATGACGAACCCGAATCCGCCGCGGCCGCGGGCGCCGCGCCTGCCGCAGCCGCCGACGATCCCGCCGCAGCCGCAGACGAGGATGAAGACGAAGACGACGCATCCTGCGCCAAAGCCGGATGCAAAGACAAACGCCCCGACTCAAGGGTCGACCACATATCGGCCGCGCGCATGCCCATGACCATCACGCCGACCACGACGGTCAACGGCAGCAGAAAACGCGGATTCAGCAAAAATTTTTTCACGCGCCGCCCCCCTTGGTCATTTTCTGCAGGGCCTGCATCAATTCTTTTTCAGCCCGCGACGACGGCGCGGCCTGACCTTGCGCGGGCGCGGGCGGCGGAGGCGGCGCGATGGCCGACGAAGCGTCTTTGCCTCCGGACTGCGCCTTGCCTTCCGTTTTCGCGGCAGGCGAGGCATGCAGAACACCCGACGCCGCCACCGTCAGCCGTTCGGCCACGCTGTCCGCGCTTTCGATAATATAGGTCAGCTCGTCCCGGATCAGCGTGCCTTTTTCCACCAGTTTTTCCAGATCGTCGCCGGTATCGCGCGCGGCGGCACGCAAGCCTTTAATCCCCGCCTCGGCGCGCATCACGGCGCTGTTGAAATCGCGCACGAACCGTTCCATCTCGGCGCGCCCGGCGCGCAAATCGCGCAGCTGGTTGATCAGCCGCACCGCCTGCACAATGCCGACGCCGACCAGAACGATCAAAACAAGGTCGAGCGCGATGCCGATCCAATCGCCCATCAATCATCCTCCCGGTCATGCAAGGTGGTTTTCTCGACGCGCACCGCGACATGGCCGTTCAACGACCCCATGTGGCCCTGAAACAACGTCACATCGCCCGCGCGCAACGAAACCATGTCGTCGGGCTTGACATTCAACATCAATTGCGACCCCGGCTTCCAGTTCATGACTTCGTACAACGGCACGCTGACCTCGCCCAGCACCGCGCGCATCTTCATATCGGTGACCAGCAATTCATTGCCCAAATGGGTTTCCCAAATGCTGTCGCGGCCGAATTTTTCGCCCATGAACATCTGCAGCAGAAGCTCGCGAATAGGCTCCAGCGTGGCATAGGGAATCAAAATCTCGATGCGCCCGCCGCGATCTTCCATATCGATGCGCAGCTTGGCCAGCACGGCGGCGTTGGCGGGGCGGGCGATGGTGGCGAAACGCGGATTGGTTTCCAACCGGTCGAAACGGAACGTCACCGGCGACAAAGGATCGAACGCGCCCGACATGTCGGCCAGGACCACGCGCACCAGACGTTCGACCAGATTGCGTTCGATGGTGGTATAGGGACGGCCTTCGATGCGCATCTGCGCCGTGCCGCGCCGCCCGCCCAGCAAGACGTCGACGATGGAATAAATCATCGCGCTGTCGACGGTCATCAGGCCGGAATTGTCCCACTCCTCGGCCTTGAACACGCACAACATAGCGGGCAACGGAATCGAATTCAGGTAATCGCCGAAACGCACCGACGTGATCTGGTCGAGGCTGACTTCGACGTTATCGGACGTAAAATTACGCAAACTGGTCGACATCATGCGCACCAGCCGGTCGAACACGACCTCGAGCATCGGCAGGCGTTCGTAATTGACCAACGCGCTGTTGATCAACGCCATAATGCCGGAATTTTCCTGATCGCCCGTGCCGATATCGCCGAAGCCGAGCAAGCTGTCGATTTCGTTCTGGCTTAAAACGCGCGCATCGCCGCCCGCGCCGCCGCCTTCGGCGGCCGCCCATTCGGCAGCCATCTTTTCTTCTTCGCTTAATTCAGGCTTTTCGTCGGCCATATCGCTCGCTCTCTGGCTACTGGACCAGCATTTGTTCAAACAAAACGTCGCGAATGCGCACGGGCTGCGCCGCTTCGGTCACGCGCATCAACAATTCCTCGCGCAGCCGGTACAATCCGGCCGACCCGCGCAAATCCTCGATGCGCAATTCGCGCAAATAAACCTGAAAACTGTCGATGATGCGCGGCTTCAGCGTGTCCATCAGCGGCAAATCCTTGGCGTCGGCCAATTCCAGGCTTATCTTGACCTTCAGATAATGCGGGTGGTTGCCCTGCCCGCTTAAATTCACAATCATGTCGCCCAGCGAATAATAAACCGGCTTGGTGTCGGCATCGGCCGCGGCGGCCGCAGCGGCGACCTTGTCGGCATCCGACTTCTTCGACATGAAATAATAGCCGGCCCCGCCGCCCAGCAGCATGACCAGAACGGCCACCGCCCCGATGATGATAAACATCTTTTTCTTCTTGGCGGCCTTGGCTTTGGCTTCTTCCGCCGCCGCGGCTTCGGCGTCGGGCGCGCCTTCGGCTTTTTCTTCCTCGCCGTCTTTTTTCTTTGCGTCTTCAGCCACGATGATGCCTCACGGAAAACAGAAAACAAGGCGGACGCCAGAATCACGCCCGGAACCTTTTATAGCCTGCCCCAATTGTTAACGAAAGATGGTTAACAAGTCATTATATACGCAACCTCGGCCATGGCCGCCGTCGCGTCAGGCCGCGCCCGCCGCCGTCATCGCCCCCACACCGGCGCGTTGCGCGGCGTAAAGCGACATAAAATCGATAGGCTGCAACGTCACGGCCGGGAATCCGGCTTCGCGCACGGCATTGGCGATAATGGCCCGCGCAAAGGGAAACAGCAATCGCGGCGCCTCGACCAACAGAAACAGGGCGATCTGTTCTTCGGGCAAATGGGCCGGCAGCCCGAACACGCCGGCATAGGCCAATTCGGCGATAAAAACCACCTTGTCACCCGCCTTCGCATCGACCTTAAGCTTCAAAACGGATTCATATGCCCCTTCGCTCAGGCCGCGTGTCATCACATCAACCGTGACTCCCAATTGCGGCGGCGCCTGCAGGTCGGCAAAAATCCGCGGCGCATACGGATTTTCAAAAGAAAAATCCTTGATATACTGCGCCCCGAGGCCGATCTGGATCTGCGCAGGCGCGGGCGGCGTTTGAATGTCGGTCATGATAACAACAAGGCTGGAGAAAAAGCTTCCCCATCTTCTGCCATGCTTTTTCCTTCTCTGCAACGACCGCCGCGCTATAATCGCCCCATGCATATCGATCTCGACATCATCGTCTACGCCGTTATCGCCGTCGTGCTGGTCGCGCGCCTGTGGAGCGTGCTGGGCAATAAAAACGAAGACGACCCGCAACGTCCGAACCCCTTTGGCCCGCCGCCCGACGCCGACGCGTCGTTCAGCGCGCGCACCCCGGCCGCCGCTCCATCTGCACCGGCCCTGTCTTTTCGCGCCGCACCGCCGCCGACGTCGCTTGCGGGCGGGCTGGCCCAAATCAAAACGGCGGACGCCAGTTTCGACGAAAAACAATTCCTGCAACAGGCGCGCGCCAGCTTCACCGCCATCGTCGAAGCCTATGCCGCAGGCACGTTCGACGGCGTCGCCGACAAAATGTCGCCTGCGCTGCTGGCCCATTTCCAACAGGCCGCGGACGCGCGCCGCGCCGCCGGACAAAGCGCGCAAACCCGCATATTGAAAATCGACGAGGCCGAAGTCACGGCCGCGCACGCCGACGAAACGAAATGTTTCGCGACCGTCACCTTCACCAGCACGCAGGAAAACACCTTGTTCGACGCGGCGGGCAAGACGATCGGCGGCGGCACGGGTACGGCTGAAACAGTCACCGATGTCTGGACTTTCACCCGTGATGCGCAAACGCCGGACAGCGCGTGGGTCGTCACGGAAACGCGCGGCTAAACCGACGTGCCGTCAAACCGCGGCGCACCGCGCACGGGCCGGGCCGCGAAAACCCGGAACGGTTTCCGACGGAAACGCGTTACTGGTTGATCACCTGCTGATAACTGGCGGAAGACGAACACACCACGGTGACCTGAAGACCCAATGAGCCAGCCCCAAGCTTGGACGCCGAGCAATGCCATTGAGTAGCCCCCCAGGGTTGGTTCGAGCTTGGCGTCGACGTTCCCCAACCGCCAACCCAGCATCCACCGGTTATTACATAAGTACCGGTCGGGCATGTGGCAAAGCAGTCAACGTTTGCGGCGTCGCTGTTCGGCGTCGGGTTACATGTATGCAAAACCGTAATTAGGGGCAACGTGTTCGTCCACAAGCCCCCGCTACTGCAATAAACCGGCACATGGTTGGATTCGTCATACGCCATGGCGCCTTCGGGTGAACACGCCGTATTCACAACGATATTTGCGGCCGAAGCCCTGACAGCCCCGTTGACGTCCAGTTCGGCTTTTGGAGACATCGTACCGACGCCAAGGGTTCCGTTCGTGTTGAAGATGCTGCCCCCCTCGGTAATCGGCCCGCTGAATGTGACGCCAAACGAAGTCCCCGGCGTCTTGCCGTCATGCAAAGCCATAATCCCGCTGCCGTTGGCGGAAAAAGTCACATCGTCGGTCGTCGAATTGAACCCGCCCGCCGATGCGGCATAGGCCGGCGCGGCGCCCAATACAGCCGCCAAGGCCAGCACGAGCATGGAACCTGCGCCGGACCGCATCAGACCGTGGGAATAGTTTGTCATGTGCACCTCCATCCGACCAATAAAATCAGGGCCAACGGCGGCCCCGCCCCCCGCCCGGTTACTGGAAATCGAAGCAGGTCGCCGCGCAGTTCGTCGTCCCCGACGTCGTGCCGGCGATGCCGTTATCCGCTTCCAGCGTCCAGATTCCTCCAGGGAACCCGCCGATTTCGCAATTACTATCGTGCCCGTCATGTTGAACCGCCCCCAGCATGCAAAAAGCGTGCGGCCGCGAAGTCGATACCCTTTGGCTGTGCGCCCCGCCGACACCGGAGGCCGTCGCGGATATGCCTTCCGTGACCTGCAGGCCGATACAGCTGAAACTGCCATCGCTGTTTTTCGTCATCATCTGGGAGGACTGACATGACGGCGCGCTGGTCAGGCTCATGACAGTGGCCGCGTCCTTGTCCTTCAGCGGCCCCGTATTGCCTATCGTCAATCCGCTGACGAACTGGGCGCTATTGCCGACGACCATGGATCCGTCCGTTTTCAGCGTCGTGCTGCCCTCGGTAATCGGCCCGCTGAATGTGACGCCAAACGAAGTCCCCGGCGTCTTGCCGTCATGCAAGGACATAATCGCATTGCCGTTGGCGGAAAAAGTCACATCGTCGGTCGTCGAATTGAACCCGCCCGCCGATGCGGCATAGGCCGGCGCGGCACCCAATACGGCCGCCAAGGCCAGCAAAGATAAAGGGGCCAGGCCCCGCATCAACCGGTCATAAAAGAATTTGGCCATGCGTTTCTCCGCAAAAAAATAAAAAATATATTCCGACAATCCCACCTTACAACAGCTTGCTTAATGAAGGCTTAAATAGCCCCCTTAAACCGTCCGCATGCGCAACCGGCCAAAATTACCCTTCATTATCAATCAAATGGCATATCTTCATAGGTGGTCAAAGCCCGCTATTTCACCGCGGCGGCATCGATTCCCGCTTCGGACGCCACCGCCGCCTCGATCGATAAACGATCGAGCGCGCCCTCGCCGCCGCCCTTGATAAAGCGCGCGCAGGCATGGTCGAGCGCCAAAATCGATTTGTCCGGATTATTGCGGTTGCGGATATAGCGGTCGGTCATGCGCACGACATGGGCGCAAGATTCCCGCGATATCTCGATACCGTAATGTTTTTCGAAATTGCCTTTCAGATTCATCAAAATGGTCAGCGTCATCGCGACATCGGGCGTGCTGAGGAATATTTTCTGGAAACGCCGGTCGATGGCGGGTTCAATCGTGACATAATCCTCATATTCCTCGCGCGTCGTCGCGCCGATCACGAACAAATCGCCCGCGGTCAGATAAGGCTTCATCAAATCGGCGATGCCGGCATAGCTCGACGCCTTGAACCCCAGCATCAATTGATGGATTTCGTCGATGCAGAAAATAATCGGCGGCGTCTTGCCCGTTCCCGCGTCGCGCGCGGCGTTGCGTTCGGCCACGCCCTTGATGATGGGGATCAACCGCCCTTCCAGATCGGCGCGCGACTGCGACCCGGCGCCGATCATCGACATTTCCAGCTCGATGACGCGGGCGCCGCGCAGCAGGGCCGGCACCTTGTCCTGTTCGATCAACTGCGCCAGACCGATAAACAGCGCCGTCTTGCCGACGCCGGCGCCGCCCAGCAACATCACATTCTTGCGCAACCGCTGCAACAGGATCAACACCATATGGTCGAGCTCTTCGTCGCGTCCGGTAATGGGGTCGAAACGGCCGGCGCGCTGCTGCGCCGTGATGTCGCGGGTATAACGCGACAACAGCCCGTCAAGCTCGGCGTCGGAAATGACGTAATTCGGCGTCACGGTCATCGCGGCAAAACCTCTTCCCATAATTGGCGCACGGGGGCGGGATCGACATCGCGCGCGACGAAAGCCTTGCCGATGCCGCGCGACAGAATCAAGGTCAGACGGCCGCTCTCGGCCTTTTTATCCTGTGTCATGAAACGCATCAATTCATCGACATTCCACGAAAAAGGCGGCGGCGAAACCGGCAGCCCGACATCGGCCAGATGCATCCGCACCGCGTCGGAATCATCGGGGGAACACAGGCCCAGCCGCGCCGACAACCGCATCGCCAAGATCATGCCGACGGCCACGGCCTCGCCATGATTCAACCGGCCGCCGAACCCCATCGCCGCTTCCATCGCATGACCAAAAGTATGGCCGAAATTCAATAGCGCGCGTTCCCCGGCCTCGCGTTCGTCGGCGGCGACGATGGCGGCCTTGGCGGCACAGCTCGCCTCGATAGCCTGCACCTGCGCGCCGTGATCGCCATTCAGCAATTTGCCGCCATGGCCCAAACACCAACGGAAAAACGCCTCGTCGCGAATGATGCCATATTTGACAATCTCGGCATAACCGGCACGCATCTCTCGTTCGGGCAATGAATCCAGCAATGCCACATCGGCGACGACCAGCTTCGGCTGCGAAAAAGCGCCGACGGTGTTTTTGCCGTAGCCGGTATCGATGCCGGTCTTGCCGCCGACCGAGCTGTCGACCTGCGCCAACAAGGTCGTCGGCACCTGCACGACGCCGACGCCGCGCAGGGCCAGGGCGCCGGCCAGCCCCGTCATATCGCCGACCACGCCGCCGCCCAATGCGACCAGAATGCTTTGGCGGTCGATGCCGAAGCCCAAAATCTGTTTGAGCGTTTTCTGCAAATGCGCGAAATCCTTGCTGGCCTCGCCCGCCGGCAAGGTCACGCAACCCACAACCTCGTGCCCGCTGGCGGCCAGCCGCGCCTCGCACCGGGCGCGATACAGCGGCTCGACATTGCTGTCGGTCACGATCACGCACCGCCGCGCGCCAAGCCGCAGACGCAGCAACGTGCCGATTTCCGCCAATATACTGTGGCCAATGACAATGTCATAAGCCGTCGCGCCCGACGGGGGAATATCGACGCGCAAAATTTTGCCGGAAACAAAACGCGCGGTTTCCGCCAACGCGTTCATGCGCGCCCTTTCGTCGCCGCGACAATATCCGCGGCGCGCTTCCGCGCCTGCGCATCGGCGTCGGCCAGCATATCAAGCCCCGTCAATTCAAGGGCGGGCATCGCCGCCATCACCGCTTCATTCACGCGTTCGATGTCCAGAAACCCGATGCGCTTGTCCAAAAACGCCTGCACCGCGACTTCGTTGGCCGCGCTCAGAACCGCGGGTGCCGTGCCGCCCAGCCGCATCGCCTCCTGCGCGAAACGCAAAGCCGGAAATTTGACGGGGTCCGGATTCTCAAATGTCAGCTGCGCCACCTTGGCCAGATCGAGCCGCGGCACCGGCGTTTCCATACGGTCGGGCCAGGCCAGGCAATAGCCGATCGGCGTCCGCATGTCGGGCGAACCGAGCTGCGCCAGCACCGACCCGTCTTTATATTCCACCATGCTGTGGATGACCGATTGCGGATGCACCAGAACGTCGATCTGTTCGCGCGGCATCTGGAACAGGAAATGCGCCTCGATGACTTCCAACGCCTTGTTCATCAAGGTCGCGCTGTCGATGGAAATTTTCGCGCCCATGCTCCACACCGGATGCCTGACCGCCTGTTCGGGCGTGACGCGCTCCATCTCGGCGCGCGACGCGGTGCGGAACGGCCCGCCCGACGCCGTCAAAATCAACCGCGCGATGCCGTCGCGATGGTCGAAATCGAAAACCTGATAAATGGCGTTATGTTCGCTGTCCACCGGCAACAGGGTCGCGCCGCATTCCGCCACCATCTTCATCATCAACGGCCCGGCGCAAACCAGCGTTTCCTTGTTGGCAAAGGCAATCGTCGCCCCGCGCCGCGCCGCCGCCAGCGTGCCCGGCAACCCCGCCGCGCCGACGATCGCCGACATCACCCAATCGCTGTCGGCCTGCGCCGCCTCGATCACGGCCTGCGCGCCCGCGGCAGCCTTGATACCAGTTCCGGCCAGCGCATCCTTCAACGCGCCATATTGCGCATCATCGGCAACGACGGCCATGCCCGCCCGCAATGCCTTGGCCTGTTCCGCCAGTTTTCCGGCGTTTTTGTTGGCGGTCAACGCGACCACTTCGTAATCATCCGCCGCGCGCGCCAACAAATCGACCGTCTGCTGCCCGACCGATCCGGTCGATCCCAGAATCGCCACCTTGCGGCGTTGCGCCGCGGAAACCGCCTTATGAACCGAACTCATACCTCACCACCAATCAATCTGTTGCGCTACCGAAATCTGGAACAAAATCAAAAACACGCCCGCGAAAATCAGGCCGTCGACGCGGTCGAGCACGCCGCCATGCCCCGGGATCAAATCGCCGCTTTCCTTGACGCCGGCGCGACGCTTGAAATGCGACTCGAACAAATCGCCGACCTGCGCGATCACCGCCAGCACGGGCGACAACATCAACGCGATATCGGGACGCCGCGCGCCCAGAACCACGGCGGCAATATACCCGCACAAGGCGGCCAGAATCATCCCGCCCGCCAGACCGGCCCAGGTCTTGCTGGGGCTGATCGACGGCGCGAGTTTGGCGCGGCCCCATATCTTGCCGGCGACGAAAGCGCCGATATCCGTGCCCCACACGGTGACCAGCAAAAACAAAACCAATGCCGCGCCGATATCGGGAATGTCGCGCAACGCGATCAAAGCCAGCCCCGAGCCGCCCAGATAGGGAATGCCCAGCGCAATCCATCCCGCGCGATCCTCGCCCGACGCCAACAGGAACAAAGCCAGCGTGGCGACGACACCCAGCATCGCGCCGAAAGGCGGCGAAATCAACCACCCGCCGGTCATCAACGCCGCCAGCATGGCGCAGGCGATCCCCATATTGCGCGCGCTGAATTTCTGCCCCACCAGCCGCAGCCATTCGTAAAGCCCCAGGGTGACGACGCAGGTCACAAACGCGCCGAAAGCGATACCGCCCAGCCACACGCAAATCAGCGTGACGGGAATAAGAATAGCCGCCGATATCACGCGCAGGCGCAAATTGACGGTATCGAATTTTTTCAGGAAAGACGGGACGGGCATGGGACAACGGGGGTTGGATATGGACTGCCGCCGGCCTGCCGGCCGACTTCCCACAGAAACTAGAGCATTTCCCGATAAGTTGGAATCGAATTGTTGCAACGGGAAACGCGCTGTCTTTTCCAAAAACCCGGTCACCAGAGCCATAGTCAAGCCATAGCCAAGCCAGCCCGTTTCCCGGAATCACGCCGCGCCCGCCCGCGCCCCGAAAATCGCCGTCCCCACCCTGACTTCTGTTGCGCCGCACGCGACCGCAATCTCGAAATCGCCGCTCATCCCCATACTCACATGCGGCAAATCATATTGCGCCGCCAAATCCCGCATCCGCGTAAAAAAAGGCCGCGGATCCACGCCCTGCGGCGGAATGCACATCAAACCCGAAATCGCCACGCCGGCGGCGCGGCAATAATCCAGAAACGCGCCCACCGCCGTCGGCGCAACTCCGGCTTTTTGCGGCTCCGCGCCGATATTGACTTCAACGTAAAAACGCGGACGCCGTCCGGTTTTCGCCATCGCCGCCGCCAACGCATCGACCAGATGTTCACGATCCACCGTCTGAATGACGTCGAACAACCCGACCGCGTCGCGCGCCTTGTTGGTCTGCAACGGGCCGATCAGATGCAATTCGATATCGGGATAATCGCGGCGCAGCGCGGGAAATTTCGCCGCCGCTTCCTGAACCCTGTTCTCGCCGAACATCCGCTGGCCCGCGGCCAAAGCCTCGCGCACCGCCGCGGCGCCATGCGTCTTGCTGACCGCAATGACCGCGGCCCCGCCGGCGCGCGCCTTCACATCGGCAAGATTTGCGGCCAGATTATCCGCAATCGTCATTTCCGTTTCCCCGTGGCCTTGCTCTCCGTCGCGGCATGCCAATGATTGATATTGTCGTCCTGCGCCTTCAGGCTGGCGGCGAACGCATGCCCGCCGCTGCCATCGGCGACGAAATATAAATAATCATTATGTTCGGGATGCAAAACGGCCAGCAAAGACGCCGCGCCGGGGTTGCATATCGGCCCCGGCGGCAATCCATCGGCCACATAAGTGTTATAAGGCGAATTGACCGCCAGATCCCCATGCGTCAAAGCCCGTCCCAGATCGCCCGCGCCATGCGTCAACGCATAAATCACCGTGGGGTCGGACTGCAACCGCATGCCGATACGCAGCCGGTTGTAAAACACGCCCGCGATGCGCGGCCGTTCTTCCGGTCTGGCCGTTTCCTTTTCGACGACAGACGCCAGAATCACCGCCTGTTGCGGCGACGCCAGCGGCACATCGCCGTCGCGCGCCGCCCATAACGCCGCCAGTTTTTCGCGCATGCCCTTTTGCATGCGGGCGATCAGGGACGCCCGCGTATCGCCGAAATCATAGCGATAGGTTTCGGGCAATAACGACCCGTCGGGCGGTATCGCCGCCACGTCGCCGGTCAGGGCGGCATCCTTGTTCAAAAGCGCGACGACTTCCGCCGACGTCAACCCTTCGGCGACCGTGAACAGCCGCACGACAGACTTGCCGTCGCGCATCATGCGCGCGATATCCAACGGGCTGGCATGGGCGGGGATGTCATATTCGCCCGCCATCAAATGCCCCGGCGCGACCAGCCGCGCCGCGATATGAAACAACGGGCCGGCATAAACCGCCCCGGCATCGGCCAATTGCCCGGCAATAGCCGCGGCGCGTTCGCCATGCGCGACAATCACCGTCTTGCCCGCCGCCAAAGGCCCCGGCGCGACCATCCCGACGCCCGCGCCCACGGCCCCCGCGAATCCGGCCATGACGGCCAGCGTCAGCATCAGCCGCGCGGCATGTCCGGTCGATCCGGTTTTTTTGCAGAACAAGCGTTTCATGCGTTTTTGGAATTCCCTGACCCCAACATGATGATATAACGGGACAAGGTCAAGAATAAGGAAAATAACCTTGCCCAAATCCGTTGCCATTTTCGATTTCGACCACACGCTGATCACGGGCGACAGCTTCATGCCCTATCTTGCTTTCGTCGCCGGCACGGCGGCGACCGCCGCCGCGCTGGCCAAGGCCGCTGCCGCACTGGCCGCCGCACGCGCGCGCGGCCACAAACCCGAAACGCGCACCTTTCTCAAATCCCGCCTCATCCGCACATTGCTGGGCGGCAAAAAAATCGCCGACCTTGCCGACGCCGCGACGCGCGCCGCGGCATGGCAAACCGCCAACAAACCGGTTCTGGACGCGTTGCGCGACCACCGCGCCCACGGCGACACCATCGTCATCGCCTCGGGCGGGCTCGATCTCTACCTGCCCGCCATGCTGCGCGCCGCCGCGCTCGACGTGCCCTATGACGCGCTGATCTGCACCGATATCGGCGTCGAAAACGGCGTGGTGACGGGCGAGATGGTCAACGGCAATTGCGTGCGCGCCGTCAAAGCCGAACGCGTCAAGGCGTGGCTGGACGCCCACGGCCCGTTCGACACCGGCTGGGCCTATGGCAATTACCCGCACGACGTGCCGATGATGCAGCTCGTGCGCCACCGCATCATCGTGTCATGACCGCCTTCCTCGCGCCGCCGCAACGCGACCTCATCCTGACCCCCGCCGTGCGGCGCATCATGGACGCGCTGCGCCACAGCGGCGGCGAAGCCCGCATCGTCGGCGGCGCGGTGCGCGACATCGTCATGAACCGCGCCGCGGGCGATATCGACATGGCCGCGACCCTGCCGCCGCAACAGGTCATGGATATTCTGGCCGCGCACGGCATCAAGTCGGTGCCCACCGGCCTCGCCCACGGCACCGTCACCGCCGTAATCGACCATAAAGGCTATGAAATCACCACGCTGCGCCGCGACGTCGCCACCGACGGCCGCCACGCCGATGTCGCCTTTACCACAGACTGGCGCGCCGACGCGGCGCGGCGCGACTTTACCTTCAACGCGCTGTACGCCGACGGCGACGGCGCGGTTTACGACTATTTCAACGGCATCGACGACGCCCGCGCGGGCCGCGTGCGTTTTATCGGCGACGCCTCCGCCCGCATCCGCGAAGACGTCTTGCGTATTTTGCGCTTCTTCCGTTTTTACGCCTGGTTCGGACGCGGCGACGCCGACCCCGACGCGCTTGCTGCCTGCCGCGCCCTCGCCGCCCTGATGCCGCGTTTGTCGGCGGAACGCGTCGCGCGCGAAACGCTGAAACTGCTGGCCGCGCCCGACCCCGCGCCGGCATGGCAATTGATGATGGAATGCGGCGTGACCCGCGCCTTCACGCCCGAAGCCGCCGATGTCGCGCGCCTGCGCCATCTTCTCGCCAAAAACGCGCCGCCCGACGCGCTGCTGCGCCTCGCCGCCCTGCTGCCGCCGGATGATAAAACCGCAACCGCCGTGGCCGCGCGGCTCAAACTGTCGACGCGCGACGGCGACGCCTTGCGCGCCTATGCGACCCTGCCCGCGCAATTGCGCGGCCATCTCGACCCTATACCGTTGCGCCGCATCCTCTATCGCCATAATCCCGACCATTGCCGCGCCGCGCTGGCCCTGCTCGACGACCCCCTCGACGCCGCATGTCAAACTATCGGCGCCTGGGAAAATCCCGCCTTCCCGGTCAAAGGCGAAGATCTCCTCAAACTCGGCGTCCAGCCCGGCCCGCGAATGGGCGACATCCTCCGCGAAACCGAACAATGGTGGATTATGTCCGATTTCCGCCCCGACCGCGCGGCGTGCCTCGCCTACGCACAGACATGTGCCCGATAGATCCGTCGTCATCCCGGCGCAAGCCGGGATCCAGAAAACCCGGCCCGATAGTGGGAAACTTCCTTGACAAAAAACAGGCAATGGGATAAATCACAAATCCTTGTTCCGGCCCACCCCAGCCCCGAGGATCCGCCCATGCCCCCGTCCCGTTCCCGCCGCGCCCCCGTTTCCACCGACAAAAGATTCCGCAAAATCGCGGGCGGCGGCGATCACGGCCCCGCCGAACGGTGGCAACATTCGGGCCGCGCGCTGGAACTGACCGCCCGCGCGGGCATTGTCGCCGCCCGCGCGACCGAAGAACATCTGATCGAC
Organism: Alphaproteobacteria bacterium; assembly: GCA_028866275.1. Taxonomy (GTDB): domain Bacteria; phylum Pseudomonadota; class Alphaproteobacteria; order UBA9219; family UBA9219; genus CAIXLI01. The sequence goes on along the minus strand of JAGWIK010000021.1, from coordinate 16,872 downwards.
ATCCTCGCGTTACGCAACATCGTCACGCCCGTGCAAACCGACGCCGCCATGCGCTTCAAATCCGATTATCACGCCGCCGCCATCGCGTCGCGCACCGTGGCGAGTTACAGCGGCATGGCCAATGCGCGCGATTTTTTCCGCGCCGAACGCGAACGCAGCGACGGCGAGGAAGCAGCCTACCGCCGCTGGCGCAACGCGCTCGCCGCCCTGCCGCTGCGCGCGGGCGCTGTCACCGTCGCCGTCATCTGCCACGACATGCAGCCCGCGCCCCGCGACATCCCCGCGCTGCAAGAAGGCCTGTCGCAACTGGCCCGCCATTACGGGATGGGAAAATAAATCCCATTTACAGACACGCGGCGACACGGCAACAATGCCGCATGCATCCCCGCCTCGCCTTGATCGCCTTCATCCCCCTGCTCGCCGCCTGCGCCGCGATGCAGCGTTCCGACGATGCCGCCGCCGCCAAAACGCACATGCTCGACATGTCGCGTCAAGACGTGCTGGCCTGCATGGGCATCCCGAAAAAGAAAGCGCATGCCGGCAACACCGAAGTCTGGGCCTATCCGTCAACCGACGGCAGCGGCGACAGCCAAAGCGAAACGCAGAAAATCGGCAGCCTGAGCCTGCATAACAATACGCGCGACAGAAGCGATTGCACCGTCGACATCGTCATGACCGACGGCATCGTCACGCGGGTCAATTACATCGGCCCGTCCGACAGCCTGTTCGCGCCCAACGAACAATGCGGCTATGCCGTCGCCAATTGCGTCAACGCCAACCGCTTTTAATCCCGCCCTACGCACCGAAACCCGCGCAGCAAAAAACATCATCTCGGCGCAGTCGGGCATCCCACCTGCTTTCTTGAACAATAAAGGGAAGCACCTTCGTTACGCCAACCGCTTTCCATCCCGCGCAGCAGAAAGCGTCATCCCGGCGCAAGCCGGGATCCAGGCCTTTTATGCATTATGAAAGACGAAAAACCGAAGCCGAAGGAAAACAGCTACGCCAAAACGTCGACGAGGCTGCCGCGCGGCACCTTGACATTGCCCGACCCGCCGGTCTTGGCCGATTGCGGCACGGCCAAAGCCGTGGTGATCGGCGCGGTGGCGTTCGATGCGCGCTGCGCCTGAATAATGGTGGTCGTGCCGACATTGTTGTTGCGCAGGGCGGTGCTGGCGGCGGTTTGCGCGCGCTGCAACGATACCGAACTGGGGACGTTTGAAATCGAATCGACCATGGGCTTCCTTCTCCGCGGCGGAGATTACACCCTGTCCTGGGGTTTGTAAAACCCGATCATCCTGATCGTGCCCCTCAGAATGCGCCCCATATCTTAACAAGCGGTTAAAAAACAAACCCCATCGCCAGAAGAACCATCATTCCGGCGCAAACCGGAATCCAGCCTTCCGCACACCCCCTTCCGCACCCCCGCCACAAAATATGATATTTCTCACCACGAATGTGATTTTTCCCTTGACTTGCCCCGCGCCCCGTAGTATTGACAGTGCCACGGCGCATTGCGTCCCGAACGAATTTCCCGAATGACAGACCTCGAAACACCGGACACCGCCACCATTCTGGCGACGCTCAATCTCGTTATGCAATCCAGCGACAGCGACACGTCGCGGATTCAGGCCGCCAAAATCCTGCTCGAACGCCTCGCCCCGAAAGAAGATGACGAAACCCGACGCCGCGAAGCCGACGAACGACGCGCCGCGCTGGACGACGCGCGCGGCCTGCTTGCCGAATTTGCCGCTGTCCGGCTTGCAGGCCTTTGTGAACCGGATGCGCTGGCTGAAAGCGGCGCGCCCGCAACAGATCACGCCGCCGGGGAATGACTGGCGCATCTGGCTGATTCTGGCGGGGCGCGGCTGGGGCAAAACGCGCACGGGGGCCGAGGACGTCGCGTATTACGCGCTGTGGCACAATAATGTGCGCGTCGCCATCGTGGCGCCGACCTATGCCGACGCGCGCGACACCTGCGTCGAGGGCGAAAGCGGATTGTTACGCGCGCTGCCGCCGTCCTGCGTCGCGAAATGGAACCGGTCGATGGGTGAATTGCTGCTGACCAACGGCAGCCGGTTCAAATTATTTTCCGCCGACCGGCCCGAAAGGCTGCGCGGCCCGCAACATCACCGCGCGTGGTGCGACGAAGTCGGCGCGTGGCCGGGGCCGGACGGCGGCCGCGAGGTTTTTGACCAACTCTGGTTCGGGCTGCGCCTGGGCGACAGCCCGCGCGTCATTGTCACGACAACGCCAAGGAACACTGAAATGCTGCGCGATTTATTCAAACGCAAAAACGACGACGTCCACCTGACCCACGGCCGTACTAAAGACAATGCCGAAAACCTGTCGCCCCATGTCATGCGCCAATTAACGGAACGTTACGCGGGCACAAGGCTGGGCCGGCAGGAACTCGACGCCGAACTTCTGACCGACACCGACGGCGCGTTGTGGAACCATGCCCAGCTTGACACATTGCGCGTCGACACGGCCCCCGACCTGCGCCGCATCGTGGTGGCCATCGACCCCGCTTTGTCCAGCGGGTCGGGCAGCGACGAAACCGGCATCATCGCCGCCGGACGCGGCGCGGACGGGCTGATATACGTGCTGTCCGACTGGTCGGGCAAATACACGCCCGACGCATGGGCCGAACGCGCGGTGATGCTGTACACCGACATGGATGCGCACATGATCGTGGCCGAAACCAACGCCGGCGGCGATCTGGTCGAAAAAATCCTGCGCCATAAAGCGCCGCATATCCTGTTCAAACCCGTGCGGGCCTTGCGCAACAAGGTCGACCGCGCCCTGCCCGTCGCCGCGCTTTACGAACAACGGCGCGTGCGCCATGTCGGGCCGTTGCCGCTTCTCGAAGACCAGATGTGCCGTTTTACCGCCAGCGGCCACATGGAAAAATCGCCCGACCGCGTCGACGCGCTGGTCTGGGCGCTCACCGACCTTTCCGAAACACCGCGCGGCGAACCGCGCATCCGCAGCTTATAATACCGTTACCCCGTCACAACAAAGGCCGCCCGCATGAGACTCCCCCGACTCATGAAATCCTTCCTGCGCCCGAAATCAACCGCTGCGCAAGGCCAGCCTGCGCAAAAAGCCAGCCGCGCCAGCCCCATGATCGCATGGAGCCATGTCGGCCAGCCGCAATGGACGCCGCGCAAATCCGTCAATCTGGCCGAAGAGGGTTTCCGCAAAAACAGCGTCGCCTATCGCTGCGTCATGCATATCGCGACAGCCTGCGCCGCCGTGCCGTGGCTTTTATACGACGCGCACGGGCACGAAATCGACACGCACCCGCTGCTCGACCTGCTGGCGCATCCCAACCCGTTGCAGGACGGCGTCAGTTTTATGGAAAATATCTACGCCAATCTGCAGATTTCCGGCAACGCCTATATCGAAGCCATCCGCCCGCGCGACGATGCCGCGCCCATCGAACTGTACAGCCTGCGCCCCGACCGCATGAAAATCGTGCCGGGGCCCAGCGGCATGCCGCAAGCCTATCAATACAGCGTCAACGGCCAGACCACGACATGGAACGCCGACCCCGTCACCGGCGATTGCGACATTTTGCATCTGAAAACCTTCAACCCGCTCGACGACTGGTACGGGCTCGCCCCGATGGAAGCGGCCTTGCTATCCATCGACCAGCACAACGCCGCGGGTGCTTGGAATCAGGCGCTGCTCAATCAGGGCGCGCGGCCGTCCGGCGCGTTGATTTACGCGCCCAAAGACGGCGGGCCTTCGACCCTGTCCGACGACCAGATGCAACGGCTGCGCGAAGAAATGGGCATGCTGTATCAGGGCGACCGCAACGCCGGACGCCCCCTTATCCTCGAAGGCGGGCTGGACTGGCGCGAAATGAGCCTCAGCCCCAAAGACATGGACTGGCTGGCGGGGCGCTCCGCGGCGGCGCGCGACATCGCGCTGGCTTTCGGCATTCCGGCGCAGCTGATCGGCATTCCCGACGCGCAGACTTACGCCAATGTCGAACAGGCGCGCCTCGCTTTTTACGAAGAAACCGCGCTGCCGCTTGTCACCCGCATCATCGCGGGCGTCGATCACTGGCTAAGCCCGATGTTCGAAACCCGCGACGGCATTCCCGAACTCGACTTCGACCCCGACGCAATCCCGGCCCTGACCGACAAACGACAGGCACAATGGGACAAATTGCAAAACGCCACCTTCCTGACACCCAATGAAAAACGCCAGGCGGCGGGCTACGGCCCGATACCGGGCGGCGATAGTCCGGGCGGCATCAACACCGGCGGCATCAACACCGGCGGCGAAAACGACGGCGACGAAAACAGCGCGGCCGACGACGGACTCGACGGCCCGCATAAGGAGGCTGGACATCCCGCCGCTTTTTTTAACGTCAAATTCAACCCTTACCGCGACCCGACAAATGGACAATTCACCTTCGGCCCCGGCGACCGGCTTGTACAGGAAATCCCGCCAATCGAAGAATTGCCGCCGCCGATGGAAGAGCCGGAGGTTGGCGCGCCCAAACCCTCACCGAACTTCGCGCAACCGACAAATCCGCCTCAAGAGCCGCCTACCGATATTCCAGATGGGTGGAGGGTGCGAAAAATGGATCCAACCGAACAGTATCCGAATGGCTATTGGAAACTTGAAAAACCTATGGATAATGGCGGATGGCAGCCCATTAACCCGTCAACAATGAAACCAGGCACGCGGCCGGAAACCCATATTCCATTTCCGTCCGGGGCGCTCACAGGATAACGGCCATGTACAGTTTTCCAAAAGATGTTGACCTGTCGCTGCTGAATGGCAGTACGCTGGAAATGATTTGCTTTAACATCAATCAGATCAGCCTGCATTTCGAAAAGCGCGCATCCGTTATTGTGGAATCCTCATTGCGCTATACGCAGCCCGGGAAAACCGCCCAGATGCTTTCACCGCCCGTTCGGCAAGCCGACATCATGCAGTTGATCGGACGGCGGATCGAACATGCCGCCAGCACCGCAACCAATTCCCTGCTTCTGTCTTTTGGCGATGCGGGACAAATTGAATGCGTGGCCTCGCCTGACGGTTACGAATCCTATCATCTTTCCTTCGATGGAAAAACGATAACCGTCTGACCGATAAACCACCAACAGGCCGGGCGACCGGCCTTTTTCATATCCATAAAAACAGGAACGACATGGACATCAAACACATGTCCTGCGCGCTCAATGTCAAGACATTGGGCGGCGACGGGATTTTCACGGGCTATGCCAGCGTGTTCGGCGAGCTCGATCAACAAAATGAAATCGTCGCGGCGGGCGCGTTCCGCCGCACCCTGTCGAAATGGCGTCAACAGGGCCGCGCCCCCGCATTGCTGTGGATGCACGACCCGACGCAACCCATCGGCATCTGGCAACAGATCGCCGAAGATGCCAACGGGCTGCGCGTCGAAGGACGGCTGGCCCTGCGCGCGCAAAAAGGCGCGGAAGCCTACGAACTTCTGAAAATCGGCGCGCTGTCCGGCCTGTCGATCGGCTACCGCGTGGTGTCGAGCCGCATCGACGCCGCGAAAAAAGCGCGGCTGCTGACCGATGTCGATTTGTTCGAAATCTCGCTGGTGACATTCCCCGCCAACGAAGCGGCCCGCGTCAGCGAAGTCAAAAAAGCGGGAACCGGCGACAACCGGCAACAGGATGATCTGAAAAACGCCGCCGCCCGGTTATACCGCGCGGCGCGCGCCCTGACCGACAAATAACCACCAACAAAAGGAAACCACATGATCGAAATGAGCGAAGTGCGCTCGGCCACCGAAACGCTGGCCCGGGCATTCGAAGAGTATAAATCCGTCAACGACCGCCGCCTGTCCGACATCGAACGGCGCGGCAGCGGCGACGTTCTGGACAGCGAACAGCTGGGCCGCATGGACAGCAGCATCAACAAGCTGCAAGACGACATCGCGAACCTTAAAACCGCGCTGCGCCGCCCCGGCAAGAACGGCGGCGCGGCCGCCGGCGACAGCGCGCATAAAACCGCGTTTCTGAATTACGTCGCCAAAGGGCTTGAATCCCCCCTGGCCGCCTATGAATCCAAAGCGTTGGAAATCATCAACAACGCCGAAGGCGGATATATGGTGCCGCCGGAACTGTCCGACCGCATCGTGACGCGCCAATACGACACCACGCCGATGCGCCAGATTTCCACCGTGATGACGATATCGACCGAAGCCGTCGAAATGCTGCGCGACACCAACGAACCCGTGGCGCAATGGATTTCGGAACTCGGCGTGCCGGCCGACACCAACGAAGGGCTTCTGGGCCGCATCCGCATCCCGGCGCATGAATTATACGCGCAGCCCAAGGCGACGCAGAAACTGCTGGACGACGCCTTCATCAATGTCGAGGAATGGCTGATCAATAAAATCTCGGCCAAATTCTCGCGCGCCGAAAACAACGCCTTTGTCGTCGGCGACGGCATCGGCATGCCGCGCGGATTCACCACTTATACCGCCCAGCCTATCGCCGACGCCACGCGGCCATGGGGCGTGTTGCAATATGTCGCCACAGGCGCGGCGGGCGCCTTCGCGTCGTCCAATCCGGCCGACTGCCTGTTCGACCTGATGCATCAATTGCGCGTCGGTTACCACCCCGACGCGGTATGGGTCATGCCGCGCGCCGTCGCCGACATGATCCGCAAATTCAAGGAAAACACCACGCAGGCCTATATCTGGCAGCCGGGGCTGCAACAGGGACAACCCGCCACGTTGCTGGGCTTCCCGGTCGTGCTGGGCGAAGACATGCCCGCGGTTGCGGCCGGCAGCTTCTCGCTGGCGTTCGGCAGCTTCAAGGAAGGCTATACGATCGTCGACCGCATCGGCATGCGCATCCTGCGCGACCCCTATACCGGCGCGCCCTTTATCAAGTTCCGCTGCACCAAACGCACCGGCGGCGACGTGGTGAATTTCGAAGCGATCAAGTTGCTGAGCTTCTCGGCATCGTAACCGACCCTCTTCCCTTTTTTATCAGGAGCAATCTCCATGGCTATCCGCGACCTTCTTCGTAACCAGATGATGACCCAATCCCTGCCCCCCGCCGTACGCGTCAACGGCACCGCCACCGGCGCGACTGTCGATCTGCGCGGCTATGACGGCGCCGTCATAACCGTCGCGTTCGGCGCCTATACCGACGGCACGCACACGCCGTCGGTCAACCAGTCGGCGGACGGCGTGACATGGGTTCCGTGCGTCTACGGCACCGATCTCGACGCCGCCGCCAACCTGTCCGCCGTCAACAGCAGCGCGGGCGCGAACAGCGTGCAGCAGATCGGCTATATCGGCAGCCTGCGTTACCTGCAAATCGTCATGACGACGACGGGCGCGACATCGGGCGCGGCCAGCGCCGCCTATGTCATCGCCGGCTACCCGCGCAACGCGCCGACGCAATAATGCGCCGGCCGATATGGCAAAGGCCGGGTTTCACCCCGGCCTTTTTCTCTTCCTGACCCGGTTTTTTCATGACATCTTTCGCTCTCCTCACCCCGCCGGCCGCCGAACCCGTGCTGCTGGCCGACGCCAAACAACAGGCGCGCATCGACACGACGGCCGACGACACGCTGGTGACGGCGTTGATCACCGGCGCGCGGCAATGGGCGGAAAAATATACGGGCCGCGCCTTTATCACCCAGACATGGCAGATGGCGCTCGACCTGTGGCCCGGCGCCGTGGAAAAATGGTGGGACGGCGTGCGGCAAGGGCCGATCACGGGGCTGGACAAGGTCAATTATATCAGCCTGCCGCGCGCGCCGCTGCAAAGCGTCGCCTCGGTCACCTATTACGACGACGGCGACAACGCCACGCTATGGGACAGCGGCAATTATTTCGTCGATACCGTGCGCGAACCGGGGCGGCTTGCTTTAAGAATGGGCGCGGTATGGCCGGTGCCGACGCGCCTGACCAACGGCATCGTCATCCAGTATGTCGCGGGATACGGCGATGACGGCACGGCGGTGCCGGAGCCCATCAAAACCGCCATTCGTCAACTGGTCGCGCATTGGTACGAACATCGCGGCGACGCCGCCACCGCGCCCAGCGCGCGCGGCGGCACGGTCATTATGCCAGCCGTGCCCGTGCCGTTGGTGATCGAGGCCCTGCTCGACCCCTATCGCATTCGCTATTCGGGCGCGTAATGGCGGCGCGCGCATCCGGCGACGAAGCAGTTAAAAAGGTGACAAGAAAAAATGAAAATCGGCGATATGCGTAAACAGATTTCCATCCAGCAGGAACAGCCGACGCCCGACGGCGCGGGCGGCTATGCGCTGGCATGGGTCACGCTGGCGACGGTATGGGCCGATATCATGCCGGTATCGGGCCGCGAAACCTTTGCCGCCGCGCATCTGGAAGGACGGGTGACGCACAAAATCACCCTGCGGTGGCGCGGCGACGTCGCCATCACGTCCGACATGCGGGTTTTGTACAACACCCGCGCTTTCAACATTCATGCCGTGATGAATAACGACGAAAGCGACCATTTCATCACCATTCTGGCCGAGGAAGGCGGGCCTTTATGACCGACGCTTTATTCGCCGTGCAACAGGCCGTCATCGCGGCCTTGGCCGCGGACGCGGGCGTGCAAGGCGTGCTGGGCGCGACGCCCGCTTTGTACGACCATGTCCCGCCGGGGGCGGCGTTTCCCTATGTCACCTATGGCGCGTCGCATATTCTGCCGCACGACGCCAAAACCGAAACCGGGTTCGAACAGATCGTGACGCTCGACATCTGGTCGCGTTATCGCGGCGGCATGGAAGCGCGCGCTATTTTCGCCGCTTTGTATGCCGCGCTGCATCGCGCCGTCTTGACCGTGACGGATCAGGTTTTTCTGTCCTGCGAATTTCACAGCGGCGACATCGCGCTGGACAGCGACGGGCTGACCACCCACGCCGCCGCGCGTTTTTCCATCATCACGCAAAGCACATGACATGAAAACACCCCGTTCCATCGACGCGCTGGCCGCGACGACCGCGAAACTGGCGCGCGGCGAAAACGCCCTGATGTTGCGCGAGGCGCGCGCCCTGCGCGACAGCGTCGCCGGGTTGAACCGCGCTATCAAAGACCCGCGCATCGCCGCCAAACGCGCCAAAACCAAAAAAACGACATCGACGCCGTGGCTGACGAACGCGTTCGACACGGTGAATTTTTTCACCGGCGGCGGCGCGTCGGGCACGATCAGGGACGCAGCCGGCGGATTTTTATCCAGCGCGGCGCAAATGGCCGGCGCGCAATATGCCGCCCTGACCGCAAGCCAGAGGATACGCTGATGGCATTCGACGATATCGAAATCCCCCTGCGCGTCGGTTTCGGGTCGCGCGGCGGGCCGAATTTTTCCACCGAAATCATCGTCATCGACAGCGGATACGAACGCCGCAACCAGAACTGGGCGCAGGCGCGCCGCACCTATGACGCGCGCGACGCGGTGCGTTCGGCCGCCGACGCCGCCGCGTTATTGAATTTCTTCCACGCCCGCGCCGGCCGCGCGCGCGGGTTCCGCCTGAAGGACTGGAGCGATTATTCCAGCGCGGCGGACAATATCTCAGCGCCCGCTTTCACCGACCAGACCATCGCCACCGGCGACGGCGCGACATTGCTGTTCCAGCTGATCAAGAATTACAGCAGCGGCGGCGTCACGCTGGCGCGGCCCATCGCCAAACCGGTGGCAGGCAGCGTCATGATCGGCATCGACGGCGCGCAGCAAACGACCGGATGGAGCATCGACACGACGACCGGGCTTGTCACCTTCGCCACCGCGCCCGCCGCGGGGCAAAGCATCACGGCGGGTTTTACCTTCGACGTGCCGGTGCGTTTTGATACCGATGTGCTGTCGCTGTCCGCCGAGAATTATGCCGCCTATCAGGCCGATGTGCCGATTGTCGAAATTCGCGTCTGAAACATGAAAAATATTTCCGCCGCTTTGCAAACCCATCTGTCGGGCGAACTGACGACGCTGGCTTATCTCGTCAAAATCACGCGCGCCGACGGGGTTATCAAGGCCTTTACCACGCATGACAACGACATGACGCTGGACGACGTCACCTATCTGGCCGACGGCGCGGTGACGCCCAGTTCCATCGAAAGCCGCGCCGGGCTGGCGGTCGATAATCTCGACATCACCGGCATTCTGGACAGCGCCGACATCGCCGACGCCGACATCGCCGCGGGATTCTACGATTTCGCGCGCGTCGATGTTTATGCCTGCAACTGGGCCGATACGACCATGGGCGCGGTGCAGCTGCGCCGCGGCTGGCTGGGCCAGGTGACGCGCGCCGTCACCCATTATGTCGCCGAATTGCGCGGCCTGCATGATTTATTGCAACGGCCCGTCGGCGATTATTACACGCCGGAATGCCGGTTCGATCTGGGCGACGCGCGATGCGGCGTCGATATCGCCGCGCAAACCGTGACGGGCAGCGTGACCGCCGCGACCGACAGCGCGACATTCGCCGACAGCGCGCAAATGGCGGCGACCGGCGCGTTCAATTACGGCAAATTGACATGGGCCAGCGGCGCCAATGCGGGACAAAGCATGGAAGTCAAAAACTGGGATCTGCCGACGCAGACTTTCACCCTGTGGCTGCCGATGCCGAATGCCGTTCAGGCGGGCGATGCCTACAGCGTCTATCCCGGCTGCGACAAACGTTTTACCACCTGCAAAAACACGTTCGCCAACGCCGCGCATTTCGGCGGTTTCCCTTATGTGCCCGGTGTGGGCAATATTTTGCAGTATCCGACATGACGATCGACACGGAACGCATGACCGCCGCCGCGCGCGCCTGCCTGAACACGCCTTTTCATCATCAGGGCCGCGCGCCCGGCGCGGGTCTGGATTGCATCGGTTTGGTTGTTATCGCATTGCGCGCGGCGGGCAAGGATGTGCAAGACCGCAACGATTACGGCCGCCGTCCCGACGGTTTCAGCTTGGTGGAGGCTTTGCACGCGCACGGCGCGGAAGCCGTGGGCGCGATAATGGCGGGCGACATTTTGTTATTCCGTTACGACGGCCAGCCGCAGCATGTCGCGCTGGCGACATCGGCGGACACGATGATCCACGCCTTCGCGCCCGCCGGCAAAGTCGTCGAAACCAGTATCGGCATTTATTGGCAACACCGCCTGACCGGCATTTACCGTTTCCGCAAATAACGACACGGATAACGACATGGCATCCATCATTTTGAAAACCGCCGGCGCTGCCGTCGGCAACGCCCTGCTGCCCGGTATCGGCGGCGCGGTGCTGGGGGGTCTTGGCGCGCAATTCGGCGGCGTGGTCGACGGCAAATTGGGGCTGGGCACGCATGTCACCGGCCCGCAATTGCAAAATCTGTCGGTGCAGGATTCGCGCTATGGCGCGGGCATTCCCGTCATTTACGGCCATGCGCGGGTGGCGGGCAATGTTATCTGGTCGACCGATTTGATGCAGACGCAGCATGACAGTTCGGTCGGCAAAGGCGGCGGTTCCGCGGTGACGACGACGACCTATACCTACAGCGTGCATTGCGCGGTCGGCATTTGCGCGGGCCCCATCGGCGGCATCGCCACCATATGGGCCGACAGCACGATCATTTACCAAAACGGCCTGTGGTCGCCCGGCCTGTGCGACAGCGCGGTGATTTACACCGGCGCGGCGGGCCAGACGCCGGACGCGTTCATGCAGTCGATCCTCGGCGCGGGTTCCGTGCCGTCCTATCAGGGCATCGCCTATATCGTGTTCGACAATCTGCAATTGTCGACTTTTGGCAATCGCCTGCCCAACCTGACATTCGAGATCACGCCGTCCACCGTCAGCGCGAACCCCGTCTTGCAAGGCAATGTCGATGCGCAGCTATCGCAACGGAATATGGGGATGGTCAGCGGCACGATGGCGCCCGTCATTCTGTCCGGCGACGGCGCGCAGACGGTTTTGATCGGCGGATACAGCGCCAGCGGCAGCAGCGTGACCTTTACCGTCAAGGCGTTCGATGTCGGCACCGATACCCCCGCTTTGCTGTACAGCGTCGCCAGCGCGTCTTTCACCGCCGCGTCGCCGTCGGATTGCGCATGGGCCTTGTCGCCCGACGGGCGGTTTATCGCGCTGTATCTGCAAAACGCGTCGGGCATGTCGCATTTTTTTGCGATTTACGACACGCAGGCGCAGACATTCGGCGCGGTTTACGGCGCGGCGCTGTCGCGGTCGTCGAGCATCAAGCCTATCGGCTGGATCGATGCTTTGCATTTCGCGATTGACGATGCGTCCGGCGGCAATCGCGGGCTGCATATTTTCGCGCGCGCCGGAACCGGCGTCACCGATCTGGGGTTCACACCATTATGGGGCGGCACATCGACAACGGCGGTGTTTTACGGCGCGGCCTTCACGCCCTATGCCGACGGGCTGTTGGCCTATGTCTGGATTGACAACGTCGCCAATACGCTGACTTTGCAGGCGCGGCTGGTGACGTGGCGCGGCGGGGCCGTGGCGTTGGGCGGCGTCTATACCGTCGCGTCCGGCCTATCCTTAGGGACAGGCAGCGGCCCGTCGGCCTGTTTCATCCCCACCGCCAGCGGCGAATGGACATTGTTTTACGGGAACGTCGCCGACATGCGCATGATGTCGTTCGAACCCACGGCGACAGCGGCGACCATAACGCGCGCGTGGCAAATTTTCACCAACAGTTACGGCACGGGCACGGCCAACGCGCCGGCATTTTATGGCGACCGTATCATCGTGGCGGGGCGCAGCGTTTACGAAGGCAATTTCCGTTTGTCGGAAATCATGCTTGGCAACGGGTCGTTCGCTTTGTCGCTGGACGCCGCCACGGTTTCGGGCGGTGCGGCCATCGTCAATTATTTCAACGCGACGCGGTTGGATGCCGGACGTTTATTGGTCGTCGGCGAAGGCGGGTTTTCATACGACATCGAACAATGCGCGGTTTTGCAACGCAACGCCGACGGCAGCATCGCCGCCATTGTCACCGACATCCTGAACCGCGCCGGTTATGCGGCCGCCGATTACAATGTGTCGGCGCTGGATGCCGACACAGTGCAAGGTTATGTTTTATCGGAACCGATGAGCGCGCGCAGCGCCATCGAACCGTTACAGGCCTATGCCCCGTTCGATCTGGTGGAAAGCGACGGCATGTTGGTCGCCGTGCCGCGCGGCGGCAATGCAGTGGCCACCGTTGCCAGCGCCGAATGGCGCGCCGCCTTCGACGGCAAGACACAGCCGCCGGGCCTGTTGACGCAACGCGCGCAGGAAATGGATCTGCCGCGCGAAATCGACGTCGATTACATCGATCCCGGCCGCAATTTTGAAGTCAACAGCCAACGCGCGCGGCGCATCGCGACGGCGGCGCGCGCGGTACAAAAAATATCCCTGCCCGTTATTTGCGACGCCGAAACCGCCAAACAGGTCGCCGAAGCGCGGCTTTACACCATGTGGGCGGAGCGCGACTTGGTGCGCGTTTCATTATCGCGCGCGTGGCTTGCGCTCGACCCCGGCGATGTCATCGATCTCGGCACGGGCAATAATCTGCGTATCGCGTCCGTCACGCAAAGCGGCGGGTTGTTGCAGGTCGAAGGTTTTTACAATTACGCCGCGACATTGGCCAGCGCGGCGGTGGCGGATGGCGGACGGAATCTGGCCGCCGCGGCCATGACATCATCCCCGCCGGTTTTATACATGATGGATTTGCCGTTGTTGCGGTCGAGCGATGACGAAGCCGGCGTTTACGTCACCGCCACGGCCCATGCAGGGTGGAACGGCGCGACGGTCATGCGGTCGAGCGACGGCGTTTCATACGATGCCATCGGCGCGCTGCAGCTGGCGGCGACGGCGGGCATTGCGGCCACTGTTCTGGGCGACGGGTCGGGTTATTATGCCGATAACGCCAACAGCGTGACGGTGCAGGTGACGCAAGGCAGCCTGTCGAGTTGCGGCTTCATCGACATGACCAACGGCGCCAATGCGGCCCTGCTGGGCCGCGAGATTATCCAGTTCCAGACCGCTACGCTGATCGGCCCCGGCCTTTATCAATTAAGCAATCTGCTGCGCGGACGGCGCGGCACGGAAAGCGCGACGGGATCACACGCCGCCGGCGAGGATTTCGTGCTGTTGCAGAATGGCGCGGTGGATTTTATTGCCGCCAGACTGACCGACCGCAACATAGCCTATGATTTCCGCGCTGTTGCCACCGGACAAAATCTGGGCACGGCCACCGATAATGTTTTTACCTATGGCCTGCAAACCATCTGTCCTTTGTCGCCTGCCAATATCAAAGGCGCGCGCAGCCTCGGCACCACCGGCGATTTGACCCTGACATGGGCGCGGCGCGCGCGATTGAACGCCGAATGGGTCGATTATATCGACGTGCCGCTGGACGAGCCGCAGGAACTGTACGAAGCCGATATCATGAATGGCGGCGCCGTGATGCGCGCCTTTACCGGCCTGACGTCGCCGACCGTGACATACACCGCCGCGCAACAGACGGCGGATTGGGGCGCGTCTGTTCCGTCAAGCTTTACCGTCATGATTTATCAGGTCAGTTCGCGTTACGGCAATGGCCATGCAGGCGTGGCGGTTGTGTAGATCTCAGGAAAACAAGAAACCAGATACCCCCCAAAAAAGAGTCGTCATCCCGGGCTTGACCCGGGATCCAGAAAAGCGTTTCCGCGCGTCATGATTTTTTGACCAGCAGACGCTGGCCGCTGGATCCCGGGTCAAGCCCGGGATGACGGTTCTGTAACGGGGGAATTACCCTTACAAAAGGAACCGCACAAATGACAACATCGCCCAAGCTGGCGTTAAGCTATATCGCGTCGTCGCAGGCGCAAAAGGAAATCACCCATAACGCCGCGTTGAACGATATCGATTTTCTGGTTCAACCGTCGGTCATCGATTACACCATCGCAACGCCGCCGGCGTCGCCCGCCACCGGCGACAGTTACATTATCGCCGCGTCGCCCACGGGGGCGTGGACGGGATATGCCAATTGCGTGGCGGGATATTACGGCGGATGGTCGATCAAGACGCCGGCGGCGGGATGGGTGGCGTGGACGCGCAACGGCAACCGGTTTTTATATTATACCGGTTCGGCCTGGGCCTTGCTGGACACGCCGAAAATCGACGGCACGGCGACGTGGAATCCCGGCGCGATTGCGGCGTCTTCCGGCGCGACGTCGGCGGCGATTACCGTCACCGGCGCGGCGTTGGGCGATTTTGCCGCCGTGGCCGCGCCTTATGATCTGCAGGGCGTTCAGGCCACCGCTTACGTCAACGCCGCCAACAGCGCGGTTATCCGTTTGGTCAATTCGACCGGCAGCGCCGTGACATTGGCGTCGGGCACATGGCGCGTGCGCATCAGCAAAGCATAAGGTCAGGAGTCATGATGGATATTTCCGCAACGCCGGGCGGCGTTCCCACCGCCGCGACCGTTTTTCCACGCCGCATCAACGACGACGGCATCGACCTGATTAAATCGTTCGAAGGGTTGCATCTGACGCCCTATCTGTGCCCCGGAAAAATATGGACGATCGGCTATGGCCATACGCGCACGGTGCGCGCGGGCATGCGCATCACGCCGGCCGAAGCCGAACAATTGCTGGACGAGGATTTGCGTTTGTTCGAACGCGCCGTGACGCGATTGGCCGCCGTGCCTTTGTCGGACAACCAATTTTCGGCATTGGTGTGTTTTACCTTCAATGTCGGGATCGCCAATCTGGAATCCTCGACTTTGTTAAAACTGCTCAATCGCGGCTGGTACGAACAGGTTCCGGCGCAATTGATGCGGTGGAACCGCGCCAATGGCGAAGTGTTCGGCGGCCTGGCGCGCCGGCGCGCGGCGGAAGCGCGGTTGTGGAACAGGGGATGACATGGATGTGCTGACCAAAATGCTGGCGGCGCAGCGCGGCGTGAATTTTTGCGCTTTGCCCGTGGAACGGCAGGCCGATTATCTGCGCGCCGTGGCGCAGCAGGGCGCGGCCGACGCGTTGGCCGCCATCGGGTTGGGCGACGAAGGCGCGGCCGCCGACATTCGCGACATTCGCGATTTGCTGCGCGCCCTGCGCGTGATGAAACGCACGGCGTGGATGACGGTGGCCGCGACCGCCGGGCGCGTTACAGGATGGGCGATTTTTCTGGTTATCGCGGCCCTGTTCATGAACGGCAAAAGCGTACGCGATATCATTCATTTCATGGGGCCGTAACATGAAAAAATTTATCGCGCGCATGGTCGATTCCCGCGACAGCGGGGTCGAGGCGCATCTGGTGTTGCTGTGTCTGGGCGTGGTGACGTTCGTCATATTGTCGGTGTACCGCACCGTGGTGATGAAGCAATTGTTCGACCCCGATCCTTACGGGCAGGGGTTGGGTTATTTATTGGCGGGCGGCGGCGCGGCGTCATGGGGCCAGGGCATGCAACGCAGAATGCAGGCGGGAGGCGACGATGAATCCGGTCGGTAAGATGATGATGGGCATCGGTTTGGCAATCGCGTTCGTGATTGTCGTTGCGGCGGTTTATTTATATCTGGCCAACGCGCATTTGCATGCCTTGCTGGCCGACGCGCGCGCCGACGGCACGGCATGCCACGCCGCCAACGACGATTTCGCCGCCGCCGTGGCGCGGCAGAATGACGCGGTGGCAAAAATCGAACGCACGGCGCAGCTGCGCGAGGAAGCGGCGAGAAATCAAATAGCAGCGGCGCGCGAGGAAGCGCGCGCGGATGAAAAAGCCGCCGACGCGATGATGAAACGCCAGACGACGACGGATAGGTGCAAGGCCGCCGACGCGTTGCTGGACGACTATATAAAGGACGGCAAATGATTGATGACGCGGCGGCAGCGGCTTCGCCGCCCCCCTCCCTAACCCTCCCCGCTGGGGGGG
>JAGWIK010000071.1 GCA_028866275.1 Alphaproteobacteria bacterium | reverse complement strand
TTGTCTTTCAACCGCTTGGCCCAGTCATGCGCCTGATCGGCGCGTTCGTTCTCGCCGTTCTCGCGATACAGATCGCCCATCGTGCGCAGACGCTTGACCAGACATTCCGACCAGTACCACCAGTCGTTGAAAGGAGCTTTTTGTGCGTAGGTTTGTGCCATTTTGCCAAGGGGCTAGGGATTGAAACGCCAACATAGGGATAAACGATATTGGCGGGAAAGAAAAAGTTTTTATTGCCGGGGAACGCGGGGCCTATGGCCTGCCCCCTGTTTTTTCATCGTTTTTCATATCCTAATGCGCGGCAAGGGCCGGCAGAGGCTGGCGCGGGGCATGAAGGCCGCATCCGCCCAGCGATGTTTGATATGTCGCGGTCATCTGGGCCCATATGCCTTTAGCCTGCGGGTTGTCGGCAAAAGGCCGGGGATCGGCGGGCAGGGGCGTCCAGCCTTTGCCGGCGACAGACAAAAGCTCGGTCATGGCGTTGTCAAAGATCAAGGCTTTGACGCGGGCACCGCCATACAACGTTCCCGTCACGGTCGCGCGATGTTTCCGGAATGCCACCGTGATGTCGGTCAATTCCATAACGGCAAAATCGGCGCGCACGCAATCCGCCGATGCTTTGGTTCTTGCATCATGGCGGGCGAAATGGCGGGCAAGGCCGGAACCCGCGTCGGCCGTCAGCGTAAGACAGCCAAACACCCCGATAGTCGCGAGTAACCGGCTTCCTTGAAAAACGCCCCTTCGCGGCGCGATGAATGTCGACGACATCAAAATTTTCCTTAAATAATCAATCAACAATAAAATTCGATATGCCGCGCCGGCGTGATTGCGTCTTCACGTTTTCGAAGCATTTTGCGGCATGCTAGCCTATAGGCGTGAAACTATATAACTTTTTAGAAAGAATAATCGCCGTTTGTCGCCCTTTGTTGCTTTTTGGGAGGGGGCTTTTCTTCAGCCTGCGCCCTGTCCGGCTAGGCGCGTCCACCCGTCAGGCTGTTACTCCACCCGTCCCGCGCTGCGCAGGAAACCGCCATTTTTCTGCGCCCACCGTGCGCGGCCCGCGGCGTCGTTGCGACGCGGTTCGCCCTGACGCAGCAATTCCTCGCGCGGGCGGCGCATATCGCCCATTTTTTCTCGTTCGATCAGGTTGAACAACGCTTCGGGCAGACGGCCATGTTCGATATGGCCGCTGCCGATGCCGTGGGCTTCATCGCCGTCGCCCAGAAAAAGGGTCTGCGCGATTTTGTTGGGGAAATGGCTCTGCCACGGCGATTTCATCAGTTTCTGCATGTCGTTGGACAAATG